>NZ_JAJVKW010000008.1:300000-472772 GCF_024198255.1 Myxococcus guangdongensis | reverse complement strand
GGGGGCGATGGGGGCGGGTCGGCGGGGGGCGATGGGGGCGGGTCGGCGGGGGGCGTTGGGGGCGGGTCGGCGGGGGGCGTTGGGGGACGCGGGCGCGTCGTTGCGAGGGGAAGGGCGGGGGCGAGTCGGTGCCTGGAGTGGGGAGGCAGGACTTGTCGGTGGGACGTCGGATGGGGGCCGGTCGGGGGGAGCAGGACGTCAAGCGCGGCGGAGCTTCGGGCGACGCGAGCGGCGTGGCGGGTGGAGGGGGAAGGGCGGGGGGCGAGGAGGCGGGCTCCGGTGGAACGAAGCAGGCATCCGCCGGAGCCTGGTCCACCTCGTTGAAGGGTGGCGGGACCGTGCGCACCGTTGGTCGGCGGGGGTGGTTGCCCCGATGACGACGGTTGGCAAGGTCAGGGGCCGCGGAGCGTCGCGGCGGCTTGGGGTGGGGATTCGACGCATGGGGACGCGGTCCACGCTGCTCGCGCTGGGGGTGCTGCTCATGGCACCGGTGGCGAGCGCATTCGAGGCAGGGGATGTCCGCCGCAGGGCGACGCAGGACCCCGAGCGGGTCGCACCCTTCGGGTTGATGCTGGACGCGGGGGTGACGGAGGGCGCGGGGTTGTCCATCTCGTTTCGTCCCGCGCGGGTGGTGCGGCTGCACCTGGGCGCCACGCACAACGGAGTGCGCGCCGGAGCGCGAGCGGGGCTCACGCTGTTGCCGCTGCGAAGCCGGGTGACGCCCGCCTTCAGCGTGGAGATTGGCCACGCGCAGCCCGCGGACGTGCGCGCCTTGGAGCGCAGGCTGGCGGATCTGTCACTGCCGCCACTGCCGTCGCTCGAGCGCGTGGGCTACACGTACGCGAGCGGACTGGTGGGCCTGGAGGTCAGCATGCCCCGGAGCATCACCTTCTTCGTGCGCGGCGGGGTGAGCTTCATGGAGCTGTACGGCCCCAGCTTGAAGGACCTGGACGAGCCGCTCCGGGGCACCGTCGGGCCCACGGAGGACCGGTCGTGGATGCTGCGCACCGTGCGCCCCACGGCGAAGCTCGGCTTCATCCTGAACTTCGGTTAGCGGAAGGTGTCGAAGAAGGCCAGCGCCTGGTCCTCGGCCCAGAAGCGGGGACGGTGGAGCTTGCCGGCGACGAAGCCCACGTGTCCGCCATGCCGGGTCAACACCACGCTCAGGTGCGGGTTGTCCTTCGCGCTCGGCGGGATGACGGGCGACTCCAGCATCGGGTCATCCGCGGCGCTGATGAGCAGCGTGGGCTTGCGGATGGCGTGCAGCCGGGGGCCTGACGACGACTCGGCGTAGTAATGCTCCGCGCTGTTGAAGCCGTGCAGGGGCGCGGTGACGGCGTGGTCGAACTGGCGCACCGTGCGCGCCGCCTCCATGGCCCGGCCATCGAAGGCGTTGGGGAAGCGCTGGAGCTTCGCCCGCGCCTTGCTCTTGAGCGTGCGCAGGAAGCGCTCGCGGTAGATGCGGTGGAAGGGGCCGGGGCCATCCAGCTTGGCGCAGCACGCGTCCAGGTCGTACGGCGCGCTGATGGACGCGGCGGCGCGGACGGGCGCCTGCTCACCTTGATCCTCGAGCAGCCGGCACAGCACGTTGGCGCCCAGGGAGAAGCCCACGGCGAAGAGCGGCCCGGTGACGCGGGCGCGCAAGTCCTGGAGCAGTCCGAGCGCGTCGTCGATGTGGCCCGAGTGGTACGTGCGCGCCAGCCGGTTGGGCTCACCGCTGCACGAGCGGAAGTTGAGCGCGGTGGCGCCCCAGCCGCGCTGGGCCGCGCCCCGGAGGATGGCGGTGATGTAGCCCGCCTGGGAGGAACTCTCCAAGCCATGCAGCGCCACCACGTGTGGTGCGCCGCTGGGGCCGTCGAAGGTGTCCAGATCGACGAAGTCACCATCGGGCAGCTCGCGCCGCTGGCGCTTCAGCGGAGGCGCGTGACGGGGACGCACGAAGTTCGCGTAGATGGTCTGCGCGTGTTCGTTCGTCAGGCCCGGCGCGGCGACGAAGGACTCGGTCGGCTGGAAGCTCACGGCCGGGGGATAGCGCCCCCGCTCGCGGGGGACAAGGGGCCCCTGTCAGGGCGTGTCGTCCGGCCGTCCTCCACCCGGCGCTCCGGCGCGCTCCTTCGCGGCCTGTCGGGCGCGCTTCATGGAGGGACAGCCCTGCTCCTTCACGGCGCGGGCCTCCTCGGTCAGGTCGAAGAGGGCCAGGTACTTGTGCACGCGCTCATCCAGCGTGGGCGCCTCGATGAGGCGGCACACCTCGTCGGCCTGGTAGTCGCGGCAGATGCTCGGCCTCTGCTCGTAGATGGCGCAGAGGTTGTCGGGCAGCAGGTGCGGGCACCTGAGTCCGAGCGGCTTGTCGAGCGCCGCGATGTCCGGCGCCACGCAGCAGGCGCCACAGAGGGTGCATTCCATGAGGGCTTCAGTCTCGTGGGCTCAACGTGGGACGGCCTTCTTCACTTCCCCGCCGTTCGTCACGGTGAGGAGCACGCCCTGGCCCTTCTTCCACGACAGGAACTCCGACTCCGTCTTCGGCTCCAGCACCTGCTCCTTCACCCCGTCGTCCTCGTAGCGCACGTGCACCACGTACGTCTCCTCGCGCTGCTGTCGGTCCTGCGGGCCCACCTGGAGCGCCGGCCAGCGTGGAGCGCCGTCCTGGCCTGAGGACTCGCGCCGGTCCACCTTGCGCCACTCGTGGGTGTCGTACGTGCACTGCCGCGCGTAGACGGGCTCGTTGCGGTAGCGCGTCTGGTTCTGACAGTCCTCGTAGGACTCGTTGCAGTACTTCGTCACGTCTTCGCAGACCTCCTCGGCGAAGCCGTTGCCCTTGTCGCGTCGGCGGCACTTCTCCTCGGTGCCACACGCCACCTTGCGCGTCTTCGAGCGGCACACGCGCTCGGTGCCGTCCGCCACCTTGCGCGTGCCGCGCTGGCGCTCCACGCAGCCGCGCACGTTCTCCACGCCCGCGACCTCTCCCGCGCCGCTGACGGGCATGCGCGCGCTCACCTGTCGCAGCTCGTCCGCCCAGCCCGTCTTCTCCACACGGGTGAAGCGCTCCTGCACCACCGCCACCTTCCACGACGTGCCCGTGACCTCACCCGGGTAGTCGTGCGTCTGGCTCGCCCAGCCCGCGTACATGCAGCTGCCGAAGCAGCACGACAGCAGCGCGCCCAAGAACAGCCACATCCCAAGGCGGCGCTTCTTCTTCGGCGGCGGGGCGGGGGCGGGCGCGGGTCCGGCCAGGTCCTTCCGGGGCGCCACCTTCGAGTCTGACTCCCGCTCGGCGTTGCAGTGCCTGCACCGGGGGGTGTCACCCCGGTTGGCGGCGCCGCAGAAGGCGCAGAACCAGTCCTCGCCCGCGTTCGCCAGCTCCACCGCCTTCTCGTCCGTCACGCCGTCGCGCAGCGACTTTCCGCTCGTCGCGTCCACGTCGCCGAAGTCGAAGTCCGACTCGTCACCCGACAGCTCCCGTGGGTTGTTGCAGGTGGGGCAGCGCTTGTGCCGGGCGAGGATGCCCTTGGCGTCGCACGAGGTGCAGTTCCAGGTGCCTTCGATGATGCGCGTGCGCTTGGCCATGTCGGGACATCCTATCCGCGCGTCACACCCAGAGAGCGCGCGAGAAGGTCACCCGCTCGGCGGACGGCAGCCCCGCCCTCAGCGGCCGCAGCATGGGCAGCGAGCCCTCCCGCGCCACGCGCGTGGCGCCCGGACTCCGCGCCAGCCAGGGCAGGGTGCCCGGCTCCTCCCAGACCACCACGCGGGACAGGCCCGCCCGGTGCGCCACGCCCCGCGCGGCCTCCATCAGCGCCATGGAATCCTCGGTCGACTCCGCGTCGAACAGCAGCATCACCAGCTCGCCGTAGCGGGCCATCATCGCCCACAGCGCGAACGAGCGGCCCACCACCGCGCCGCAGGCCTCCGGCCGGGGGCGACGCAAGAGCTCCGCGTAGACACGCTCCCTCTCCAGGTGCCAGTCCACCTGCGCCGGGCTTGGCCACAACAGGAAGGGAACGTCCGGACGCTGCAGGCGCCCCATCATCTCCGGCACGTCCCCGTCGCACAGGAGCGCGTCCACCGCGCGCGTGGACAGCCCTCCCATGGCAGGCAGGTTCCAGTCCCACGCGGGCGCCTCGCGGTAGCCCGAGCGCTGGTAGAGCGGCGCGCCCACGTCCGAGAAGAGCAGGGCCGCGTGCCGGTCCCCGCCCTCCCGCGCGATGTGCTCGGCGACCTGGTCCATCAGTCGCGTCGCATGCCCATGGCCCCGCAGCACGGGCTC
Organism: Myxococcus guangdongensis; assembly: GCF_024198255.1. Taxonomy (NCBI): domain Bacteria; kingdom Pseudomonadati; phylum Myxococcota; class Myxococcia; order Myxococcales; family Myxococcaceae; genus Myxococcus; species Myxococcus guangdongensis. Next base: position 468,505 of record NZ_JAJVKW010000008.1, on the reverse strand, counting down.
GGTGAAGACGCTGGCGATGGCCTCGCTGACGCCGGGCGTGGTGACACCGTCCGGGCCCCTCAGGTAGCTGTCGGTGCGGAACGTCTCGCAAGAGGCCAGCACCTGTCCGCCGTCGTCGACGAGCAGCCAGGTGCGCATGCCTTCGCGGCACCAGGGATGCGCGCGCAGCCGCACCTCGCGCTGGTGGAACTGCTCCACGGTGAGGGGCGAGCCCCAGGCGGCGTGGGTGACGCGGTCGCGCTCGGCTTTCTGGGCGTCGGTGGCGAGGACCAAGGGCATGTCACACCAGGGTATCGCCACCGGGCCATGCCGCGCATCCACCGGCGTGCGCGAGGTCGCCCGCCCGTCTCACAGGCGCGTGCTGTACGGGAAGCGGACGTGGAACTGGAGGTAGGCCTGTCCCACGTGGAAGATGCCGTCGCGCACGCGGTCCGGCAGCCCCAGCCCGCCCAGCTCCTGCGGCACGTAGAGCGCGGACTCCCAGCCCAGGCTGATGAGGAAGCTCTTGGAGAGCTGCAGCTCCAGGTCCACGCCCAGCTCCGCGCCCGGCCTCACGAAGTGCGTGTCCGCCAGCGTGTCCGAGTGCAGGTACGCGTACGTCAGGAGCAACCCGCCGCCCACCGCCAGCCGCACCGGGCCAGACGTCAATGGCAGCCCCAGTCCCAGCGGCTTCCAGGTGATGCCATACATGCCGGTGTCCCGCACCTTGGGGGAGATGATGAGCGAGTCGGGGATGAAGATGGACGGGGAGATGCGCACCTCGTCCACGCTCTTGGCGTACTTGCGGTAGCGCGAGGGGATGGCGCGCTGGTTCTTCTTCAGCCAGTCCTTGTCCAGCACCGCCTCGACGGAGAGCTTCAGCCCGGTGTGGATGGGCTGGTCGTCGAAGACGGGCCCGAAGAACAGGAACGCGGCGGGCCCCACGCCCACGTCCACGGGCACCGTGACGTTCCGGGCGGCGGCCAGGACGGGGGACAACAGCAGGCACAGCGACGCGATGCGGGCGAGGTGCATGGTGGAAATCCTCCTGGGTGAAGCCAGCCCCGCCCCGGAATTAAGCACAACCTGCGAATCAACCATTGCCGCACCGAGCGTGTTTGGAGCAGGAAGGGGACGCGCCGGCCCGGGGGGAGCCGAGGACGTCTCGCGTCGCCCCGAATCCAGGTCCGGCGGCACCGAGACGACTGGAGAACCGATGCTTTCCGCCGCCCTTCTGATTGCCACCTCCCTGCAGGCCCAGACGCCTGCGCCCACGCCCGCCGCTCAAGAGCCCGCCGCCCCCGTCGCGGCCGCGCAGGCCACCACGCCCGAGGAGCGCGCCGCCGTCGCCGCCGAGCGCGCCGCCGCCGCCGCCGAGCGCGCCGCCGAGGCCAGCGTCCGCGCCGCCGAGGCCGCCGAGCGCGCCGCGGGTGTCATCGCCGGTGCCCCGGGCGCTCCCGCCGCCGCAGCAGCAGCGGACGAGAAGAAGAAGGAGGAGTGGGACGTCACCCTGGGCCTGGGCCTCATCTCGCTGACGGGCAACGCCTCCACGCTCACCTTCAGCGGCCTGGCCAGCGCGCAGCGCACGACGGAGCACTGGATTTTCGGCATCCGCGGCTACGGCAACTACGGCCGCAGCCGCCCGCCCGAGGTGGCCGGTGAGGAGCAGGAGTCGCAGCTCGTCGCCCTCAACGCGGGCCTGGAGCTGCGCGGAGACCGCCGCTTCACGCAGATGCTCAGCGGCTACCTGCTGACGGGCGCCGAGACGGACCACGTCAAGAGCGTGGAGTCGCGGACCATCGGCGAAGGCGGTCTGGGCGTGCTGTGGTGGGACGAGAAGAAGAAGGACGAGCGCGAGTCCTACCTGCGCACGGACCTCGCCTTCCGCTACGCGCGTGAGACGCGCTTCCAGTACTACCCCTCGCGCCTGGACCTGCCGGACGTGGACCTCGGCGGCCCGCGCTTCGGTGTGGCCTTCCGCTACGGCATCACCAAGGACGTGCTCTTCAAGGAGGACGCGGAGGTGCTGCTGAGCGTCATCGGCGACTCGCGCGTGCTGGTGAACAGCCAGACGCAGCTGGCGGTGAATCTGACGGAGGCGCTCTCGCTGGGCGTCAGCTTCCTGGTGAAGCACGACAGCAAGCCGCCCGAGGGCAAGGTGCCCACCGACACCGCGCTGGCCTTCAACTTCCAGGTCACGCTGTAGCCCGCAAAAGCAACGCGGCGCCGGGGAGTGTCCTCGGCGCCGCGGGATGATGCGAAGGGGGCAGGTGAGTGCCCCCCAGGAGTCGTCAGTGGCTCTTGGCGGGAGGAGCGTCCTTCAGCTCCGGCGCGTGCACGCCGCCGCCGAAGCGGCCGCGCTGCTCACCCGTGCCGATGTCCGGCGGCTGCAGGTCGCTGTACTGCGAGCCCGGCGGGTTGGCGCCGCGGAAGCGCGTGCCCAGGTCCGCCATGGGAATGACGAGCGCGAGAATCACGAAGACGATGGACACGGCGAAGATGAGCCGGTTGACGCCCTGGTGCTCCGCGAGGTGCATGAAGTACAGCGTCACCAGCGTGCCCTTCACCGTCGCGATGACGATGGCGAGCAGCAGGCCGAACGACGGCAGGTGCATGCGGCCGGTGACGACGGTGACGATCGTCAGCACCAGCAAGACACCCCAGATGAGCCAGTAGCGGCCCGCTCCGTGGTGCTCGGTCATGTTCTTCTCTTCCTGATGGGATTCGTTGGCGATGGCCATGGTGGTGTCGCCCTCAGACCAGGTACAGCATGGGGAACAGGAAGATCCACACCAGGTCGACGAGGTGCCAGTACATGCTGCCCAGCTCGACCATCGTGTAGTTCTTCGGACCGAAGTCGCCCTTCCGGAAGGCGCGAATCATCGCCACCGTCAGCACGCCCATCCCGATGAGGACGTGGAGACCGTGCAGCGCCGTCGAGCAGAAGTAGACCGTGAAGTACAGCGAGATGCCCGGCAGCTGGATGTCCGGGTAGCTGTAGTAGCGGCCCGGCAGCGTCCCGACGTGGAACTTGTGGCTGTACTCGAAGTACTTGATGACGAGGAAGGCGACCGCCATCAGGAGGGTGAGCGCCAGCATCACGCCCACCTTCTTGTTCTCGCCGTGCTTCGCGTGGTGCACCGCGAGCGCCGCCGTCAGCGAGGACGTGATGAGGACCACGGTGTTCACCGTGCCCATCGTCAGGTCCAGGCTGCGGCTGCCCGCCGCCCACGCCTCCGGGAACAGGAAGCGGTAGCAGCCGTAGCAGACGAAGAGGCCGGCGAAGAGCAGGATTTCCGTCGCCAGGAACAGCCACATCCCCAGACGGGCGGCGTGGTTCTGCACCTCGAGCGACGCGAAGTGCATCGCCAGGCGCGGCGTGTTGGCCGCGCCGTCGGCGGTGTGAGCGCTAGACTGCATCGGGAACCTCGGCCTTCTTCGGGTCGACGTAGAAGTGGGGCTCCTCGGGGAACGTCGGCTGAGGCCCCACGAAGTTGTGCGTCGGCGGCGGCGACTCGCTCACCCACTCGTAGCCCTTGCTGCGCCACGGGTTCTTGCCAGCGGCCTTGCCGTACACGAGCGCGTACGCCAGGTACATGGCGATGATGATGAACCCGAAGGCCAGGAGCGTCGCGCCCGCGGTGGAGGCGACGTTCAGCGCCTGGAAGCGCTCCGGATAGTCATAGTACCGGCGCGGCATGCCGTTGTTGCCCAGGAGGAACTGGGGGATGAACGTGGCGTTGAACCCCAGGATGATGAGCGCCGCGGACACCAGGCCCCATCCCTCGTGGTACGTGCGCCCGAACATCTTCGGGAACCAGTAATGCAGGGCGGCCAGGAAGGCCATGATGGTCGCGCCCACCATGATGAAGTGGAAGTGCGCCACGACGAAGTAGGTGTCGTGCCACGCCACGTCCAGCGACACCGTGCCCAGCGCGATGCCCGTCATGCCACCGAACACGGTGAAGAACAGGAAGCCGCAGAAGTAGGCGAAGGGCGTCTTGAAGTCGACCGCGCCCTTGTAGACGGTGCCCACCCAGTTGAAGACCTTGATGGCGGTGAACACACCCACCAGCATGGTCAGCACGCCGAACACGCCGGCGTCGAAGGTGGACTGGCCGGACACGAACATGTGGTGGCCCCAGGCGAAGAAGCCGACGAAGGCGATGCCCAGGGAGGAGTACGCCACCGCGCGGTAGCCGAAGAGGTTCTTGCGGCTGTACGTGCTGACGATCTCACTCATCACGCCGAAGGCCGGCAGCACCATGATGTACACGGCCGGGTGGCTGTAGAACCAGAACAGGTGCTGGAAGAGCACCGGGTCGCCGCCGCGCGCCGGGTCGAACATGCCGAAGCTGAACAGGTTCTCCACCGTCACCAGGACCAGCAGCAGGCCGATGACCGGCGTCGCCAGCACCTGGATGCAGCTCGTCGCGTAGATGGCCCACACGAACAGCGGCATCTTGAACCAGGTGATGCCCGGCGCCCGCATGGTGTGGCAGGTGACGATGAAGTTGATGCCCGTGGCGATGGAGCTGAAGCCGATGATGAACGCGCCGAACAGCACCGGCGCCACCGTCGTCGTCGTGTGCGTGCTGTACGGCGTGTAGAACGTCCAGCCCGTGTCCAGGCCGCCGTTGAGCATGCCCCACAGCGCCAGCACCGCGCCCGCCAGGTAGATGTAGAGCGAGGCCAGGTTCAGCCGGGGGAAGGCCACGTCCTTGGCGCCCAGCATCAGCGGCAGCATGAAGTTGCCGAAGACGGCCGGAATCGCCGGAATCATGAACAGGAAGATCATGACCAGGCCGTGGAGCGTGAACGTACGGTTGTACGTCATCGCGTCCATGATGGTCGGGCCCGGGGTGAGCAGCTCCACCCGGATGAGCAGCGCGAAGATGCCGCCCACGAGGAAGAAGAGCAGGACCCAGAACAGGAACATCAGGCCGATGCGCTTGTGGTCCACCGTCAAGAGCCAGCTCTTGATGGTGGTGCCGTCCACCAGATAGCTCGGGTGGTGGTCGTGGTGCTCGTCGTGCGGGGCGGCCCCCGCCGTATCGAGGCTACTGGATGGGGTCATAGGCGGGTCCCTCGGAGGCGCCCTCGCGGACGTTCGGAGTGCGAAGCGACTTGATGTACTCGACGATGGCGGCCGTCTCCGGGCCCTGCAGCTTGCCCTGGTACGTCGGCATCACGTTCTGGTAGCCCGCCACCAGGTGGGCTCCCGGGTCCATCATCGACTGGGTGATGTAGGCCTCGTCCACCCGGATGTCCTGACCGTCGTCGAGCTTCTCCACGCGGTCATACATGCCGAGGAAGGTGGGGCCGATGTGCGCCGAGCCGTCCACCGAGTGGCACTTGAGGCAGCCCTGCGTGCCGGCCAGGATCTGCCCCTGCTCGACCATCCGGGCGACCGGCGGCACCAGAGAGGTGTCCGCGAGCGCGTCCTGACGGTCCTGCAGCCGGCCGCGGCGCTGCTCCTTGATCCAATCCTCGTACTCCTCCTCGGGGAGCACGACGACCTCGGCCAGCATCTTCGAGTGCGACAGGCCGCAGTACTCGGTGCAGAGCACCTGGTACGTGCCGGGCTTGGTCGCCTCGAACCAGATCTGCGTGTAGCGACCCGGCAGCGCGTCCATCTTGATGCGGAACGCCGGCACGTAGAACGAGTGCAGCACGTCACGGGACGTGATGAGCAGGCGCACGGGACGGTTGGCGGGGACGTGCATCACGTTCACGCCGTTGGGGCCCTCCGGGTAGGAGAACTTCCACATCCACTGCTTGCCCATGACGTAGACGTCCATCGCGTCCTTGGGCGGCGTGGTGACCCAGGTGAAGTCCCGGAAGCCGATACCGAACCAGGCCAGGAAGAACACCAGCGGCACGGAGACGAAGAGGAACTCCGTCTTCAGCGTGGGGACGACGTACTCCGTCGCCTGGGCGGGGAGCCGCCGGCGGTACCGGAAGAACATGAACAGCGCCGCGAGGCCGACGCCCGCCGACATCACCATCGTCGTTCCCACGACGAAGTGGTGCAGCAGGTCGACCCGTTCCGCGAACGTGGACGCGCTCTCCGGGAGGAACAGAAGGTTGTTGAGAAGCTCGCTCATGCCGCCGCGCCTTTCTTCAGCTCGCGCCTCCAGAAATAGATCAGCATCGTCGCCAGGGCGAAGAAGACGGCCAGTGCGCCCAGGCGGATGAACCCGAAGATGTAGAAGCCGTACCGCCGGGTGGCGGTGTCATACTTGAAGCAGGACATCACCACGCGGTCGAAGCTGGTCCCCACGCGACCACCGGCCGCCTCCAGCAACGCCAGCTTCATGTCCTTGGGAGGGAAGTCCGTCCCGTACAGGTACCGCGACAGCGTCCCTTCCGGCGTGAGCACCATCACCACCGCGGGGTGGGCGTACTGCCTGGTGCTCTCGTCGTACGTGTACTTGAAGCCCACCGCGTCCGCGAGGCGGCGAATCTCCGCGTCCGTCCCGGTGAGGAAGTGCCAGGGCGCGCTCTCGGGCTTGCCCATGGACTGAAGGTGCTTGCGCCGGCGCTCGTTGCTCATCGCCGGGGTGTCCTCGGGGTCCACGCTGATGGTGACCGCCTCGTAGTCGCGGCCCAGCTCCAGACCCAGCTCCCGCATCGTCTTCACCTGGGCGTTGAGCACCAGGTTACAGAGCATGGGGCAGTTGTAATAGACGAGCGTCAGCAGCGTGGGCAGCGTCTTGGGCAGCACCGTCCCCAGCGTCACCTCCTGGCCATTCGAGTCCAGGAAGTGGGTCAGCGGCGGCACCGGGTCACCCAGGTGCTCCTCCACGTCCACGCCCTTCAACTGGGGCGGGGCGTCCTGCTGGGCCTCGACGATGGAGCGGGGCGTCTTGCCACCGCCCGGCATCGCCGGGGCCGGAGTCGCCGTGCCCAGCACCAGGGCCACCGCGACGAGCATCCCCAGGCGTGGGGCGCACTGGGGGATGTAGGAGAAGAGGGACATCATCGCGAGCGGCTCTTACGTGATGCTGGCGGCGGAAGCTACTGCCGAGGAGCCGGGGTCGGCTCCTGGGGCTGCTCGGGGGCCGGCGCCGGGGCGGGCGGGGGCGGGGCGTTCTGCTTGGTGATGACCGTCTTCATGGCCTCGTCCAGGGACGGGTGGGCCTTGACACCGGGCTGGTCACCCCAGCCGGCCTTGAGCGCCTGCTGCTGGCCGCCGATCTTCTCCTCGGCGTGCCAGTCCTGCTCGAACAGGCGCTGGTTGACGATGCCCACCTCGTACTGCCCCATGGCCGCCGGACGCGGGGGAGGACCGTCCGGCTGGGCCTCCTTCATGGTGCGCACCTGGATCATGTAGGCCCAGACGATGCCGACCGCGAAGATGACGAGCGAGCCGACACCGATGCCCACCACCTTGCTCATGACGATGTGGTCTTCCTCGGCGGCCACACCGTGGGCGCCGACGATGACACGCGACTCGAGCTCAGATTGGGTCTTCTTCATGGCTGCACGTACCTCAGGGACTCCGCGATGTAGGGGTCCTTCACCGGCATCGTGTAGTTGTTGCTCGCGTTCTTCAGCGCGAAGCCCACCGCGATGCCACCCACGCCCACGAACGAGGTGACGAGCGTGAGGATGGTCAGCGGGTTGATGCTGGGCCCCTGGTCACCCGTCAGCGCCGGCCAGATGAGCCAGTACAGGTCGAACGCGTGCACCGCCAGCAGGTAGAAGGCCACCAGCGACAGCTTGCGGGGCTGCAGCTTCAGATTTCGCGACAGCAGCGTGAAGAACGGCAGCACGAAGTGCAGGAAGAACAGGGCGATGGAGGCCGGCTTCCAGGCGCCGAAGATGCGCACACCGTACCAGGGCGCCTCTTCCGGGATGTTCGCCACCCAGACCAGCAGGAACTGGGAGAAGGCGATGTAGGCCCAGAACGCCGTGAAGGCCAGCATCAGCTTGCCCAGGTTGTGGAAGTGGGCCGTCGTCACCAGGTTGCCGAACAGGCCCTGGCCCCGAGCGTACGTCGCCGCGATGGTCAGGATGCAGAAGGCCGACAGGAAGCTGCCCGCGAAGTAGTAGACCCCGAAGATGGTCGACTGCCACAGCGGCGTCAGGCTCATCAGCCAGTCGAAGGAGGCGAAGGTGATGGTCAGTGCCAGCGGGGGCAGCATGCCCGGAGAGAAGCGGCGCAGCCGCCGGGTGAAGTCCAGGCCCCCCTCGGTGTCCTGCTGCACGCTGAGCTTGCGCAGCTTCCACGCGGCGAAGATCCACACCGCGAAGTAGATGACGTGGCGGACGGCCGTGAAGGTCGGGTTCAGGTAGAAGTGGACCTTGTGGCTCAGGTGCTCCGCCTCAAGCCCCGTGATCTTGGCGTTCAGCGGGGAGCTGTCCAGCCAGGGGTAGAGGTAGTTCGCCATGAAGGCGAGCGGGAGGATGAGCACCACGAAGATGGGGATGGTGGACGCGCCCGTCTCCATCGTGCGGCGCAGCAGGATGAGCCACTTGGCCTTGGCCGTGTGGAAGATGGCGATCATGATGATGAACGCCACGCTGATGCCCACCCAGTAGCTGAACGCGAGCAGGTAGCTGTGGGCGGCGATGCCCTTCGCGTCGGTGGCCAGGTACACGGCCAGGGTGGCCAGGATGCCCAGGACACCCACGCCGAACGCCGGCACCATCAGCTTCGGCGTGCCGGTGTATCGCTCGAGGGGAACGGAGGCTTCGGCGGCGGGGCTCATCGGTTCTCCTGCGGAACGGGCTGCTGACCGGCCGTCCGGATGTTGCGGGCTTCCTGAAGCGCTCGCACGTAGGCGACCACGGCCCAGCGCTCGCGCACGTCGAGCTCGCCGGAGAAGGACGGCATCACGCCGTAGCCCTCGTTGATGGCCGTGTAGAAGTGGCCCGCGGGCTTGGCCTCCAGCTCCAGCAGCGACGGAGGCAGGCGCAGGGCCATGTTCTCCGCCACCACGCTGTTGCCGTCGCCGAGCACGCCGTGGCACTGCGAGCAGACGATGTTGTACTTGCGCTGGCCCAGGGTCAGCAGCGCCTGGTCCACCGTCACGGGGATGGTGGCCGCGGGCTGACCGTTGGTGCGGCCGGTGACGGCCGTCTGGCGGGCGACGGGGTCCTTGATTTCCGGCACGCTGCCGAAGCGCTCACGGGGAATCGTGTGGGCCGGCGGCTGGCGCATGGCCCGGCCGTCCGCCCAGAAGTCCGAGGCCTCGTAGTACTCGTACTTGGCCTGGTGCTCCATGCGCTGCAGGAACTCCGAGGGGACGTCGCAGCCCGACAGCGCGACGAGTCCGGCGGCGGGGATGAGCCACCTCATTCCTTCTCTCCCGTGACGACGGTCACCTGGGTGGCACCCAGGGCCTTGAGCTGGTCGATGACGGCCGCGGCGTCCTGTCCCGGCGCGTGCGGCACGCCCAGCCAGTAGCCGTGCGTGGACGCCGAGCGGAAATCCTCGGACTCGAAGACCGTGTGGTAGGGCTGCGGCAGCCGGCTCAGCCCCAACAGGCCGAAGAAGATGCCGAACGCGGCGAACAGCACCGTCAGCTCGAACGTGATGGGCACCCACGCCGGCAGCGACAGCAGCGGGCGACCGCCGATGTTCAGCTTGTAGTCGATGGTGTTCATCCACGTCTGCATGGAGAGCGCCGTCACCATGCCGGTGAGGCCCCCGCACAGCGCGATGAAGGGCACGCGGGACGGCGGGAGGCCCAGGGCCTCCGAGCCGCCGTGCAGCGGATAGGGGGAGTACGTATCCATCCCCTGGAAGCCCTTCTCGCGCATCTGGCGGGTGGCATCCACGAGGATGTCTGGCGTCGCGAACTCGGCCAGCACCCAGGAATCGAGGACCTTGGCTTCCATGACTCTAGTGCGCTCCGTGGCTGTTGTGGTGGGCGGCGTGCTTGAGCTCGAGCTGGAGCTCCTTCACCTCGCTGATGGCCACCGCGGGCACGAACTTCAGGAACAGCAGGAACAGGGTGCCGAACAGGCCGAGCGTTCCCACGTAGATGCTCCAGTCAACCCAGGTCGGGGTGTAGATGCCCCACGACGACGGCAGGAAGTCCTGGCTCAGCGACGTGACGATGATGATGAAGCGCTCGCACCACATGCCGATGTTCACGGCGATGGAGGCCACCCACATGATGGGGACGCTGGTCCGGCACTTCTTGAACCAGAAGATGTTCGGCGTGACCACGTTGCAGGTGATCATCAGCCAGTACACGCCGGCGTAGGGGCCCGTCGCGCGGTTCACGTAGAAGGTCCAGAACTCGTACTGGTTCTGCGAGTACCACGCGATGAAGTGCTCCATCAGGTACCCGTAGGAGACGAGCAGGCCCGTCGCCAGGATGACCTTGTTCATGTTCTCCAGGTGCCGGTCGGTAATCACGTCCCGCAGGCCCAGGTACTTGCGCGCCGGGACGATGAGCGTGATGACCATCGCGAAGCCGCTGAACACGGCGCCGGCCACGAAGTAGGGCGGGAAGATGGTCGCGTGCCAGCCGGGCAGCAGGGAGACGGCGAAGTCGAACGAAACGATGGTGTGCACCGACACGACCAGCGGCGTGGAGAGGCCGGCCAGGAGCAGGTACGCAATCTTGTAGTTGTGCCAGTGCCGACCGGAGCCGCGCCAGCCGAGCGCGAACAGGCCGTAGATGGTGCGCTGGAGCTTCGTCTTGGACGAGTCACGCAGCGCGGCCAGGTCCGGGATGAGGCCCACGAACCAGAACAGCGCGGACACCGTGAGGTACGTGGAGATGGCGAACACGTCCCACACCAGCGGCGAGCGGAACTGCGGCCACGCGCCCAGGGTGCTGGGGTACGGGAACAGCCAGAAGGCGAACCAGGGACGGCCCGTGTGGAGCAGCGGGAACAGACCCGCGCACATCACGGCGAACAGCGTCATGGCTTCGGCGAAGCGGTTGATGCTCGTGCGCCACTTCTGCTGGAAGAGCAGGAGGATGGCGGAGATGAGCGTACCGGCGTGGCCGATGCCGACCCACCAGACGAAGTTGATGATGTCGAAGGCCCAGCCGACCGGCTGGTTGTTGCCCCACACGCCGATACCGCGGGCCAGCGTGTAGGTGACACCGATGACGAGCAGACCCAGCGCGCTGAGCGACAGGCCGAAGAGCATGAACCAGCCCTTGCCCGGCTTGCGCCAGACATGGTCCAGCAGCGTCTCGTTGAGTGACTTGTCGTCGTGGTGCGGCGCGACGAGGTCCCGTGGCTCGAGCGGATCGAGCGGGTGGTGGGCAGCGGTCTCGGCCATGGCTTAGTGGCTCCCTTCCTGCGGCGCGGCCTTGGCCGGCTCGAGGGCGGTATTCGGGTTGCGCACGCGGATGAGGTGCGCGGTGCGCGGACGGGTGCCCAGCTCGTGCAGGAGCTTGTAGGCGCGCACGTCCTCATGGAGCTGCGAGACGAGCTGCTTCTCGTCGTGGAGGGAGCCGAAGACGATGGCCTGGGCGGCGCACGTCTGCTGGCAGGCCGTCTTGAGGTCGGCCTCCTTGATGAGCTCCTTCTTGACGCGCGCGTCGATGCGAACGCGCTCGATGCGCTGGACGCAGTACGTGCACTTCTCCATGACGCCGCGGTTGCGCACCGTGACGTCCGGGTTCATCAGCATCTTCTCGGTCGCCGTCTTGTCCGCGGTGTAGTGCAGGTAGTTGAAGCGGCGGACCTTGTAGGGGCAGTTGTTGGAGCAGTACCGCGTGCCGACGCAGCGGTTGTACACCATGTCGTTCAGGCCCTCGTCCGAGTGCACCGTGGCGTTCACCGGGCACACGTACTCGCAAGGCGCCTTCTCGCAGTGCACGCACGCGACGGGCTGCATGACCATCTTCGGGTCGTTCTCCGGACCCTCGAAGTACCGGTCGATGCGCAGCCAGTTCATCTCGCGGCTGACGGCCACCTGGGCCTTGCCCACCACCGGGATGTTGTTCTCGGCCTGGCAGGCGATGACACAGGCGCTGCAGCCCGTGCAGCGCGACAGGTCGATGGCCATCGCCCACTTGTAGCCGTTGTACTCGAAGGGCTCGAGGTTGTCCTGGATGCCCAGCTTCAGCTCACCCTTCACGCGGTGCAGGGTGTGCTGGGTGGCGACCGAGGGGTTCTCCAGCTCGGACAGGGGCATGTCCAGCGCGATGGGGCGGTTCTCCATGCGCCAGTGCGTCTGGGTCAGGCTGAACTTGTGGCTGCCGCGCACCTTGGTGAGCGTGGCGCCGCCGTCGAACCAGGGGTTCTTGCTGCTGCGGATGACGTTGACGTCGAAGCCCACGCCCTTGGCGACCTGCTCGTGCAGGCCGTTGCGGCCGTAGCCCAGCGCCACCGTGACGGTGTCGTCCTCGTGACCGGGGACCACCCACACCGGGACCGTGAGCTTCTGGCCGCCGTAGGACAGCTCCGCCAGGTCGCCGGGGGACAGGCTCAGCTTCTTGGCCGTGTCCGGGCCGACGAGCGCGGCGTTGTCCCAGGTCATCTTGGTGATGGGCTCGGGCAGCTCCTGCAGCCAGGAGTTGTTGCCGAAGCGGCCATCGTAGACCTTGTAGTCGTTGATGAAGTTCAGCTCGAGGTCACCCGAGGCCGGGGGCGTGTAGCCCGCGACCAGCGAGGCCGCGGCGCCGAAGTCCGGGGCGGTGCCCACGGCGGCGGAGGCGGTGTTCTCGATGAAGCCCTGGGACACCCAGGTCTCCCAGCGCGCCTCGAAGTCCGCCGCGTTGGCGGACTGGCCGCGCCAGTAGTCGCGCAAGAGCTGGTAGGCGGGGCGGAAGGGCTCGTCCAGGAACATGGCGAGCAGCTCCGCCTCCGGCACGCCCGCGAAGAGCGGCTGGATGAGCGGCTGCGCGATGGAGACGGTGCCGTCCACCGAGCGACCGTCGCTCCACGTCTCCAGCGGGTGCGCCGCGGGGATGAACCAGTCGACGTGCGCGCTGGTCTCGTCCTCGTAGAGGCCCGTGTAGATGACGTTCAGCTTGGCGCGGTTGGGGTGCTCCTTGCTGAGCACCTTGGCCAGGCCGATGTCCGCCGGCAGCGTGTAGACGGGGTTGTAGGCGGTGATGACCAGCGTGTCGACGCGGCCCGCCTCGATGTCCTCGACCAGGGCGCGCGCCTGCGACAGGCCGGTGGCCTCCGCGATGGACGCCTGGACGTAGCGCACCGTCTTGTTCGCGTTGCCGAGCGCGTCGTTGAGCGCGTGGGCCAGCGCGTGCACGGCGGCCGGCTGACGCTCACCCGCGATGACGAGCGAGCGGCCGGGACCGGCGGCGCGCAGGTCGGCGGCGACCGCCTGCACCCAGTTGCCCATGTCACCGCGCAGCGCCGACTTGGCGGCGGCCGGAGCGGCGAGCGACGCGGCGCTGCCACCCACGGCCTGGGCCACGGCGGCGGCCAGTCCGAGGATCTCCCGGGACTTCAGGCGCTTGCGGTGGTCGGCCATGCCGCCGGTGATGGAGAAGCGGGCCTCCGCCATGTACAGGCGGTTGAGCTTGCCCTTGCGCGGGTCGCGGCGGTCCGCGAACTCGCGGATGTGGCGCAGGTTGCCCGGGCAGCTCTCCAGGAAGTCCGCGTCCAGCGACAGCACGACGTCCGCGTTGGCGAAGTCGTACAGCGCGGTGACGTGCTGGCCGCCGAACATCGTGCGCAGCGCGTCCGCGCTGGTGTCCTGGTTGGAGGACGCGCTGAAGAAGCGCGCGTTGGGCAGCTTCTTCAGGATGCGGTTGCGCAGGTCACCCGTCAGCGGCGAGCCCACGGCCTCCGTGAGGAAGCGCACGCGCGAGCCACCGTTGGCCGACTTGTTCGCCAGCCCGGCGATGGTCTCGTTGAGCACGCGCAGCGCGCGGGGGCTCTTGCCCTGGCGTAGCACGCGGGCGCGGCTGGGGTCGTACAGGGACAACAGCCACGCCTGCTCGAAGGTGCAGGCGGCGCCCTGGTTGATGGGGTGGTCCGGGTTGCCCTCGATCTTCACGGGGCGACCCTCGCGGGCGGTGATGAGCAGGCCGGACGTATGGCCCGACAGCGTCATCGCGGACGCGTAGTGCAGCGGGTTGCCGGGGGTGACCTCCGGCGGCGTCTTCGTGTACGGCAGCAGCTTCTCGTCCTGGGGACGGGTGCTGCACGCCGTGGCGCCAGCCAGCGCGAGCGACGCGCCGAGCAGCTGCATGAACTCGCGGCGCACGAAGCCGGAGGGGGGCAGGTCCGCGCCCGCGGGGAACTCGGGGCGGGTCTCCTCCATGTACTCGGAGGCGCCGAGCTTCTCCTCGAGGCTGCGCCAGTACGTCTGGCCGTAGCCGTGCTCGGAAGCGTTCGCGTGCTGGGCGGCGTGGTCCAGCGCCTCACCCACGGCGTCGGGCGCCTTGGCGGGTCGGTCCGAGACGACCGGGAGCGCGAAGGAAGAGGACTCCTGCGACGGGGTGCCGTCGCGCTTCGTGTTCATCGGTGGCATGTGGAGCAGCTCTCGCGCGAGTGGACGTCGTACTCTTCCTTCAGCTTCTTGCCGAGCGCGGCGGCCTCGGCCTTGTCCTTGGGCGGGGTCCACGTCATCGACGTGATGAACTCCGCGGGCCGCAGGTTCGGCTCGGGGTTGCGGTGACACTCGAGGCACCACGCCATGGTCAGCGGCGCGGCCTGCTCGATGGCGCCCATCTGGTCCACGCGGCCGTGGCACGTGGCGCAGCCGACGCCCTTGTTCACGTGGATGGAGTGGTTGAAGTAGACGAAGTCGGGCAGGTTGTGGACCCGCACCCACTGGATGGGCATGTCCGAGAAGAAGGCCTTGCGCACCTCGGTGAGGTACGGGCTCTTGTTCCAGACCTGTGCGTGGCAGGACATGCACACGGTGGTGGACGGGATGCCCGCGGAGGGCGCCTTGTCCACTGACCAGTGACAGTACTGACAGTCGATCTTCTCGTCACCCGCGTGGTGGCGGTGGTCGAATTCGATCGGCTGTTCGACGGGCATCTGCTGGTTCGTGACGTACGGAGACCGTACGTACGCCATGAGGCCGCCGATGCCGATGGCGGGCACGGCAAGAAGCGCCGCGGCGGAGAGCCGAGACACCGTGTTCGTCCAGCGTGGAAACAGAGGGCCGCTCATACCAGGACCATGGGCAAGGGGGCTTCAACGACTACGGTGAACGGTGAGGAGGAAGAGGCGAACGCGCGACTGCACGCGAACAGCGGCGGAACGATCCCGGCCCCGAGGGGGCGGGGGGGCGGCTCCTGGCGCGCGGAAGACGAAGCAGTCACGTCCAACGAAACCTCTATGGATGTTGCCGCGGGCAGGTCCCTCCTCCTGTCCAACCCAGCGCGGCGCGGGACCATTGACCATCGACACCGCAGTGTCAACCATTCTGATGTTGTGTGGCCGTGGGATACCATTTCCTCGCGCGGAGGCGGGAAATCGCGGTCCGGACGCGATGAATCTCTCTTCTGGCGGGAGGAAGCGACGTTGAGTCGTTTCCGGCTGAGACGGATCATCTCCCCTGTTTCAGCGGGCATTTGATCCGCGTGTCGGCCCTCACCGACAATCAGCCTCGCGCCGGTGCGTGGGCTGACTCACTCCGCGTCGGAGTCCTCGTCGCCCCCATCCGGTGCGCGCCAGCGTTCGCGGCGGCGGGCGAGCAGCTTCTCGACCAGCTCCCGGGCGCGGGCATCGCGGTGATAGTGGGGGTCGTGTCGGGTGCCCTTGCCCTGGTTGCAGCGGGCGCACGCAAGGGCCAGGTTCTCCAGCGCATCGGTGCCGCCGGCGGTCTGCGGGACGATGTGTTCGATGGTGGCCCGGCTGATGGGCTCCCCATCCAGACCCACCAACAGGTGGGCGTTGCAGTGCAGGCACTTGCCCAGCCAGGCCTCGCGCCCGCGATGTTCGGTGCGCTCGAAGGTGAGGTCCGTGGCGATGATGCCCAGAATCCTGCGGCGCTTGGCGGTGCTCATCCTACATCTCGAGGACGGAAGGACCGGCGAGGGCGAAGACGCGCTCGCCGGGGCGGCGGGCCACGTCGAGTCCGCCGGTGAAGGCGCTGAAGGCCGGGAGGACTCCCACATCCCGACCCAGGTGGAAGCATGGGAGACGCAGCCGGTCCCCGCCAGCCGCCAACCGCACCGTGGGGTGCACGTGTCCCGCCCACACGTAGCGACCTGACTCGGGGGTGGGGTGGTGGGCGAAGCGGAAGGGGCCTTCATCCAGGTGGGACTCGTGGACCTCCAGTCGCCACGCTTCCGGTGGCGGGCCGGCCCTGAGGTCATGGTTGCCCCGGATGAGCACCATCGTCACGTCGGCGTGGGCTTCGCGCCAGGCGGCGAGTCGTTGGACGAGGGTGGGGGTGAGGCCTTCGCGGGCGTGGACCAGGTCACCCAGGACGAGCAGCCGGCGGGCGTTGGTGGAGATGAGGGCGGAGGACAGTCGGGCCAGGTCCTCGTCGAGCACACCCAGGGGGAGGGGGATGCCGTGGCGCTGGAAGCTCTCCGTCTTGCCCCAGTGGAGGTCGGCCACGGCGAGGGTGCGGGCCTCGGGCCAGAGCAGGGCTCGCTCCGGGAGGAGCTCCAGCGGGGTGCCGCCTACGCGGACCTGGCATCGTCGCGGGTCCATCGCTCCTTCATTCGCTCCACGCGCTCCAGGAGGGACTCGTTGGAGACGCTGGCGCTGATGCGCTCGACGACCAGGGGGAAGGCCAGGGGCGTGGGCCTGCGGACATGGACCTGCTCCACGGGGCCGGCCTCGAGTCGCTCCAGGGCGTGCTCGAGGCGGACCTGTTCGAATTGCTGTTCGAGCACCTCGCGTCGGGCCTGGAGCAGCAACAGGTGTCCGGGGTCGTGGCGGGCGAAGACGTCGTGGAGGAGGGCGGCGCTCGTCTGCACCTGCCGCGTGGACTTGCGGGCTCCGGGGAGGCCCGGGAGCACCAACCCCGCAACGCGGGCGATGTCCCGGAACTGGCGCCTGGTCAGCTCGCCCACGTTGACGCTCTCCAGCACGTCCTCCTCCAGATGCTCACGCGTGAAGAGCGCGGGGCGCAGCGCCTCCTCGAAGGGGAAGGGCGCGGGGGTGACGAGCTCCAGGCCGTAGTCGTTCACCGACACACTGAAGGTGGCCTTCCGCAGCCGCGTCAGCCTCAGGGCGAGCAGGGCTGCGAGGCCCTCGTGCACCCGGCGCCCTTCGAAGGGGTAGAGGAAGAGGTGGTGACCGTCACGCGTGTGACACAACTCCGCGAGCACCGAGCTCGCCGCGGGGATGCGGGACAGCTTCTCCTGGGTCTCCAGGACGGGCCACGCGGCGGCCAGCTCATCGGAGGTGACGTCGCCGTGGCGCGCGGCGTCGAGCGTGCGGCGCACCGCGGCCGCCAGGGATGTGGACAGTGGCAGTCGGCTCCCACCCCAGCGCGGGGTTCGCGTCACCTTCGCCTTCGCGGGGCGCACGTAAGCGGTGAGCCCTTGGAGTCGGTTGAACTCGAGCTTCTTGCCGCCGAACTGGAAGGTGTCTCCGGGGCGCAGGCGGCTGACATAGGACTCCTCCACGCTGCCCAGGCGGCCCCCGGTCCAGTAGCGAAGCTCCACCATCGCGTCGGAGGTGATGGTGCCGATGTTGAGCCGATGCAGCCGCGCGACGCGTGTGTCCTTCACGACAAAGCGGCCCTCGTGCTCCTCCACGCGGCGGAACTCGGGGTAGGCGCTCAGCGTGGGGCCGCCCTCGCGCACCAGCGTGAGCGTCCAGTCGAACTCCTCGTCGGTGAGGTTCGCGTAGGCGGCGGCGCTTCGGACTTCTTCGCGCAAGGCTTCGCGAGTGAATCCGCCACCGAGCGCGCACGTGACGAGGTGCTGGGCGAGCACGTCCAGGGGCTTGCCAGGGGGATGGCGTGACTCGACTTCCTTGCGCGCGAGGGCATCCCGGGCGGCGGCCATCTCGACCAGTTCCAGCGCGTGCGTGGGAACGAAGAGGATGTTGCAGGTGGCACCAGGACGATGGGCTCCGCGTCCTGCTCGCTGCATCGTCCGGCCGATGCCCTTGGGGCTGCCCACCTGGACCACGCGCTCCACGGGGCCGAAGTCCACGCCGAGGTCCAGTGAAGAGGTGCACACCACGAAGCGCAGCGTGCCGTCCTTGAGGCCGCGCTCCACGCGCTCGCGCTCCTCCTTGTCGATGGAGCCGTGGTGCAGCGCGAGCAGGTGCTCCCACTCGGGGCGAGCGAAGCGGAGGCCTTCGTACCAGCGCTCCGCCTGGGAGCGCGTGTTGGTGAAGATGAGCGTGGACTGCTTCGGGTCCATCCTCGCCGCCACACCCGCCAGCATGGTGAAGCCCAGGTGCCCCGCCCAGGGGAAGCTGTCGACGGTCTCCGGCAGGAGCGTCTCCACTTCCACGGGGCGCTCCATGTCCGCGCTGATGAGCGTGGGTGTGTTCCCGGTGCCGACGACATGGCGCGCGGCTTCGTCCAGGTTGGCCAGCGTCGCGGACATGGCCCAGGTGTGCAGTCGCGGCGCGAAGTGACGAAGCCGCGCCAGGGCGAGCTCCGTCTGTGTTCCCCGCTTGGCGCCGAGCAGCTCGTGCCACTCGTCGACGATGACGGCGCGCAGGGAGGAGAACAGCTCCGGCGCGCGCTCGTTCGACAGCATCACGGAGAGGGACTCGGGAGTGGTGATGAGCACCTCGGGGAGTCGCTCGCGCTGACGCTGACGCACGGACGACGAGGTGTCCCCGGTGCGGCTCTCCACGTCCAGGTCCGTGTCCAGCACGGCCAAGGGTTCGAGCAGCGCCCGCTCCACGTCGCGCGACACCGCCCGCAGCGGTGTCACGTAGAGAATCTGGAGCCCCGTCTCGCGATGCTCCACCACGTCCGCGAGCGGACCGAGATACGCGGCATAGGTCTTCCCCGCGCCAGTGGGGACGTGGATGAGCCCGCTCTGTCCTCTCGCATATGCGGCCCAGGACTCCTCCTGGAACGCATGGGGTGTCCACCCCTTCGACGCGAACCACGCGCGCAGCCGATCCATCGGCGGAGGACCTCCCGTGCTTCGCTCACGAGGGGGCGTCCGCTTGCGGCGCTTCGGGGGAGAGGGTGTCCCGGTTTCGCCTCGGAGCGCCTTGCGTCGGGCCTGGAGCTGCGCCCTCAGCGAGGGCGACCTACGCGCCGGCATGGAGCAGCTCCTTGAGCGAGTCCAACGAGTCGGCGTCCTGGGGCTTCTTGTCCGTGCGCCACCGGGCGATGCGTGGGAAGCGCAGCGCGACGCCGGACTTGTGCCGGGGCGAAGACTGGATGCCCTCGAAGTGCAGCTCGAAGACCTGCTCGGGCTCCACCGAGCGCACCGGTCCGAACTTCTCCCGCGTGTGCGAGCGAATCCACCGGTCCAGCTTGCCAATCTCCGCGTCCGTCAGGCCCGAGTACGCCTTCGTCACCGGCAACAGGTCCGTCCCGTTCCACACCGCGAAGGTGTAGTCCGTGTACAGCGACGAGCGTCGCCCATGTCCCGGATGCGCGTAGAGCAGCACCGCGTCCACGGTGAACGGGTCGATCTTCCACTTCCACCAGTCGCCCCGCCTGCGGCCCGTGAGGTACGCGGAGCTCCTGCGCTTGAGCATGAAGCCCTCGACGTTGCGCTCGCGGGCCTCGCTTCGCGTGTGCGCCAGCGCCTCCCACGACTCCGCCTCCACCGCGGGCGAGAGGGGGAAGCGGGGATGTGCCTTCAACAAGGCCTCGAGCCGTCCGCGTCGCTCGTGCAGTGGCAGCGCGCGGATGTCCTGTCCTTCGTGCTCCAGCAGGTCGTAGACGATGAAGGCCGCGGGGGCCTCCGCGAGCACCTTGGCCGTCAGCTTCTGTCGACCGATGCGACGCTGGAGCCGCGCGAAAGGCAGGGGCTTGCCGTCCTCGTACGCGAGCACCTCGCCATCCAGCACGGTGCCTTCCGGCAGGGCCTTCGCGGCCTCGGTGATTTCGGGGAAGCGCTCGGTGAGCAGCTCCTCGCCTCGGCTCCACAGGTACACGTCTCCGTGACGGTGGATGAGCTGGCCCCGGATGCCGTCCCACTTCCACTCGACCAACCAGTCCGACAACTCACCCAGCGCCTCGGGCGGCTGCTCCAGGGGGGAGGCCAGATAGAACGGATACGGCCGCGAGCTCTCCGCGTCGGAGACATCCGGTGAGATGAGCTGCTGGAAGAACTCGCGCGACGGTGTCCAGGTGCCCATCAGCCGATGCGCGACATCCGGCGCGGGCAGCCCCGCGACCTTGGCCACCGCGCGCACGACCAACGTGGAGGACACGCCCACGCGCAGCTCGCCCGTGAGCATCTTGTTCAGGAGGAACACCTCGCGCCGGGGCATCGAGCGCCACCAGGACACGACCTGCTCGCGCTGCTCGGCCACGTCCAGTTCACGCAAGGGCAACAGCCGCTGGGTGAGCCACACCGAGAGCGGCAGTTCCTCCGGCTCCGTGGGCCGCTCCAGGTTGTCGAGCAGGAGGGCGATGACCTCGGCCAGGTCTCCGACGGACGCGTACACCTCCGCGAAGAGCCAGTCGGGGATGCCCGTCAGCTCCTGCGTCCATCCGACGAGCAGCTTCGTGGTGAGCAGCCGCTTCAGCTTCTGTCCCGTGAGGAAGTACAGCGCCCACGCGGCGTCGTCGGGAGGGGCCTCCGTGAAGTAGCGGGTGAGCGCGTCCACCTTCGCGTTGGTGGACATGGTCTGGTCCAGCCGCTCGTACAGGTCCGCGAGTCGTCGCACGCGTCAGTCCTCCGCCTCGCCCTCGAAGGGCGTGGCCAGCGGGGAGGCATCCACCCCCTTCTCTCGGAGGTAACGCGCGAGGGGCTCCGCGGAGCCGTGGGTGGTCAGCACCCGCTCGGCGCTGGTGTCCTCCACCGTGCGCAGCAGGTCCGGCCAGTCCGCGTGGTCCGACAACACGAAGCCCCGGTCGAAGCCGCGCCTGCGCCGGTTGCCGCGCACCCGCATCCACCCCGAGGCGAAGCCCGTCTCCATCTCCCCGAAGCGGCGCATCCACGTGGAGCCGCCCGCGCTCGGAGGCGCGAGCACCAGCGCTCCCGCGAAGGACGTGCCCTTCTCCACCTCCGACACGAGCTGCGTGGGAATCATCTTCACCCCCGCTTCCCGATACGCCTCCACGAGGCCGTGCATCGCCCCGTGGATGAAGGCGGGCCGGTCCGTCAGTCGCGCCAGCTCCGCGAGGATTCGCTGCGCCTTGCCCAGCGCGTAGCAGAACAACACCACCGAGCGCCCCACCGCGCGATTGGCGTCCCACCATCGCAGGATGTCCTCCGCCACCATCCGCGCGTCGTCCCAGCGGAAGATGGGCAGGCCGAACGTCGCCTCGGTGATGAACGTGTGGCAGCGCACCACCTCGAAGGGCGCGCACGTCGGGTCCGCCGCGCGCTTGTAGTCGCCGGACACGACCCACACCTCGCCCCGGTGCTCCAGTCGGAGCTGTGCGCTGCCCAGGACATGGCCCGCGGGATGGAAGCTGACGGTGACGTCGCCCATCTTCAGCGGCTCGCCATAATCCAGGGTGTCGATGGCGGAAGTGGCCCCCACGCGGCGCCGCAGCAGGGACTCGCCTGCTCGGGTGCCCAGGTAGCGCTGGTGGCCGGAGCGCGCGTGGTCGCCGTGGGCGTGGGTGATGAGGGCCCGCTCCACCGGCTGCCAGGGGTCGATGTGGAAGCCCCCGGGCTCACAGAAGAGCCCCTGGGGCGTCACCGTGACGAGCGGCCTTCGAGGTTTGAAGGAGACGGAGGCGTCCACAGTCCTTCTGAAATAACGAGGGCTTCCAGGGGTGACCACCCAGGGTGCGCGTGCCTCTCACCTCCGCCGCTCGCCGGCACGCTCGCCAGGCGCCCATGGCTCGCGCCCGCCCGCCGCGCGGGAAACATCCCGTCATCGTGGACGGGTGCGATGTCCCTCGCCCGGGGAGGGGCTCCGCGCTACACCGGTGAGGCCGTCGCGAACCGTGGTTTCTGCTCGCGTGGAGTGAGGCGCGAGCGCGGCTCCCCGTCGCTGTCCGGGACGGGCGATACTGGTCGCGGGGGAAAGGTCATGACGATGGATGCACAGGAGCGGAAGGCGGCGTATCGCCAACGCGCGGAGCAGGGCGAGTCGGTGCCGGTGTCGGTGGAGTTGCCGGCGGACCTCGACACGCCGCTGTCGGCGTATCTGAAGCTGGGCGGAGGCTCGCGCGGCTTCATCCTCGAGTCGTGCTACGGCGGCGAGCGCTTCGGGCGCTACAGCCACGTGGGCACCCACGCCGCGGGGCGTGTGCGCCTGGACGCGCAGGGGGCCACGTTGTGGCGTGGCTCGCGCGAGGAGCGACGCGAGGGCAAGCCGCTGGACGTCCTGCGCACGTTGTGGCGCGAGCTCGCCGTGGCGCGACTGCCGGGCGAGGCCCCGTTCCTGGGCGGCCTCGTGGGGTACATGGGCTACAACTGCATCTCGTGGATGGAGCCCACCGTCCCGGACCGGCACCCGCGCGACACCTCGTTCCCGGACTCCGAGTGGCTCATCAGCGAGGACTTCGTCACGCACGACTCGCGCACCGGGACGCTCAAGGTCACCGCGATTGCCCGGCCGTCGCTCCATGGCAGCGTGGCCCATGCGCTGAAAGACGCGGAGGAGCGCGCGCAGGCCATGGCGCAGAAGCTGCTCAAGCCGCTGCCTCCCGAGGCGTATGTGCCCTCGCCTCGCATGAAGGGAGACTCCGCGCCCGTCGCCTGTTGGGACCGCGCCGGCTACGAGGCCGCGGTGGAGCGCTCCAAGGAGTACATCCGCGCGGGTGACATCTTCCAGGTGGTGCTCGCGCGGCGCTTCGAGGCGCTCGGCGCGCCTCCGCCGCTGTCGCTCTACCGCGCGCTGCGACGCGTGAATCCGTCTCCGTACTTGTTCCTCGTCGAGATGGGCGAGGCCCGCGCGCTGGTGGGGGCCTCGCCGGAGCTGCTGGTGCAGGTGCGCGACGGGGACGTGGTGGTGCGGCCCATCGCGGGCACGCGTCGACGGGGGGCCTCCGAGGCGGAGGACCTGGCGCTGGAGAAGGAGCTGCTCGCGGACGAGAAGGAGCGCGCCGAGCACATCATGCTGGTGGACCTGGGCCGCAACGATGTCGGCCGCGTGGCGGCGCCCGGCTCGGTGCGCGTCGAGGACCTGATGGTCATCGAGCGCTACAGCCACGTGATGCACATCGTCTCGCAGGTGCGCGGGAAGCTGGACTCGAAGTTCGACGCGCTCGACGCGCTGGCCAGCACGTTCCCCGCGGGCACCGTGTCCGGGGCTCCGAAGATTCGCGCGATGCAGATCATCGACGAGCTGGAGGTGCAGCGACGCGGACCGTACTCGGGCGCGGTGGGCTACCTGTCCTTCTGCGGCACGCTGGACGTGGCCATCGCGCTGCGCACCTTCTTCGTGGACGGGGACAAGACGTTCTGGACCGCGGGCGCGGGGCTGGTCGCGGACTCGGTGCCGTCGAAGGAAGCCGATGAGACGGAGGCCAAGGCCGGCGCCATGGCCGCCGCGCTCCGGCTGGCTCGCGAGGGAGGTGGGCGATGATTCTCGTCATCGACAACTACGACTCGTTCACCTTCAACCTCGTCCAGCTCCTCTACACGCTGGGCGCCGAGGTGAAGGTGGTGCGAAACGACACGCTCACCGTGGAGGCCATCGCCGCCGAAGGCGCGTCGCACCTGGTGATTTCACCCGGGCCCTGCACGCCGCACGAGGCCGGTGTCAGCGTGGCCGCCATCGCGCAATCGAAGGTGCCGGTGCTCGGTGTGTGTCTGGGGCACCAGTCCATCGGCGCGGCCTTCGGTGGCAACGTCATCCGCGCGCCCGAGCCGGTGCATGGCAAGTCCGCGCGCATCCGTCACGAGGGCTCGGGCGTGTTCACCGGCGCGAGCCAGGGCTTCCAGGCCGCGCGCTACCACTCGCTGGTGGTGGAGGCGTCCTCGCTGCCCGCGTCCCTGGAGGCCACGGCGTGGAGTCAGGACGGGCTCATCATGGCGCTGCGCCACCGCGAGCGGCCCGTCGTGGGCTTCCAGTTCCACCCCGAGAGCGTGCTCACCCCCGAGGGTCCCACCCTGGTCCGCAACTTCCTGGAGGGGCGTCTCTGAGAGGGGACATCACCCTGGAGTACGAGGGGATTGTCGGGTGGGTGACACTGTTCGAAGCCCGACGATTCCGACGTTCTTGACGGAAAATCCACACGCATAGCGTGGGTCCTTCCGGCGACCGAGGCTCCATCCAGGAGTCGGCGCTGGGAGGAGCCCTCGATGAACGTGCGAAGTGCGGTGTCTCGCGGTCTGGTCGCGGTGTTCGGCGCGCTGGTGCTGGGCGCGTGTGGTGCGGAGCCGTCCGCCGAGGCTGGCGCGGGCGTGCCGATGGACGAGGCGGAGCTGACCACGGTGGACTCGTCGCTGGGCCAGTGCCCGGGCTACGACTCCTGCGCCAACTGGTCCCCCTGGTACGCGGTGGGTGGCAGCTACTGCGGCGCCAGCTCCACGTGCGGCATGCGCTGGGTCTGCGAGGAGGACCCCTGGGGCTGTCCGAACGGCGTGGCCCCCGAGCCGACGGTGTCCAAGGATGGCCAGGAGCTGCTGCCCCCGTGTTGCGGCATCCTCTACCGCGAGCCGCTCCCCGCGCTCTTCGGCGCGCAGGAGCGCTACCGCGTGTGCTTCAACCCGGCCGGTGCGTCGTGCACCGACTTCGAGCAGGCGGGCGGCGCGGTGCTGAGCTGCGGCTGCTGAGCTTCACGGCTTGAGATGGGTGGTGTCGTTCCAGCCGGCGAGTGCCGGCTGGGCGGCATCCGGTCCGTCCGCCCCGAGCACGCTGATGGAGCCGGTGCTCAGCAGGAACAGCCGTCCGTCGGAGGGCACGAGCCCCAGCCACCGCGCCGCGAGCACTCGCAGGAAGTGGCCATGGGAGAAGAGGAGGATGTCGCCCGTCTGCTGACGCAGGTCCGCGATGACGTGGTCCGCGCGAGCACCCACGTGTTCCGCCGTCTCGCCGTTCGGGACGCCGTCCTTCCACACGGTCCAGCCGGGATGCTCCACGCGAATCTCCGCGCCGGTGCGTCCCTCGTGGTCGCCGTAGTCCCACTCCATCAAATCGTCGCGCCGCACGGCCCCTTCGCCGTAGCCCGCGAGCGCGCAGGTCTCGAAGGCGCGGCTCAGGGGGCTGGTCCACACCTGGGCGAAGTCCCACGCGCGCAGGGGCTCACCGAGCTTCGCCGCCATCTTCCGTCCGTCCTCGAGCAGCGGGACATCGGTGCGCCCCGTGTGCTGCCCACCCCGGCTCCATGCCGTCTCTCCGTGACGAACGAGCACCACCTGGGGACCGCGCATTTTCATAGGCGACGGATTGTGCCACCCGGCGAGGGCTCGGCGCGCGTTTCATGAAACACCCGGTGGCGATCGGACAGTAGCCTCGCGTCCATGCACTCCCTTCGTTCGATTCCCCCTGTGTCGTTCGTCCTCGCGTCGCTCCTGGCGCTGACGCTGGCCCTTCCCGGACACGCGCAGTCCGCCGCGGCGAAGGGGGGGGGCACGGACGGGACGATGTTGCTGACCATCTTCATGAAGCACGACCAGGGAAAGACGCTGGAGGAGATCAACGCGCACCTGGACCGCACGGGCTTCCGCAAGAGCTTCCCTCCCGCGGGCGTGGAGGTGGTGTCCTGGTACGTGATGATGGGCGTGGGGCAGGTCGTCACGGTGCGCCTGCCGCCCGAGAAGCTGCGCGAGGTGAACCTCGCGTTCGAGAAGGGCGCGTGGGGCGCGTTCCGCACGGAGTTCTACCCGACGTACGACTACCGGCCCATCTGGGAGAAGACGCGCTCCGCCACGCCGTGAGCGGGGTTGGGTATGCTCGCGGCTCGCGTGTCTTCTCCAGAGCCTGCTGCCCCCTCCCTGCCTCCAAGTGTTCCGCCACGTGACGCGCGGGTGTCCCAGTGCGTGTTGCTGGTGGCCTGTGCGTCGGCGCTGACGGTGCTCTACTTCCACCAGGTGTTCCTCACTGGGGAGATGTTCAGCGCGCGCGACTCGCTGTACGTCTACCTGCCGGTGTTCCATTACTGGCGCGAGGCGGTGCTCGCGGGGCGGATTCCGGAGTGGCTGACGCTGGACGGCTTCGGTCAGCCCTTCGCTGGCACGCTGGTCGTGGCGCCGTTCCATCCGAGCAAGCTGCTGTACCTGTTGCTCGCGCTGAATCACGCCTTCAACGCGAACATCCTGCTGTGTTTCCCGGTCGCGCTGCTGGGGATGTATGCGCTGACGCGGCTGTGGGAGGTGCCTCGCGCGGGGGCGTTCCTCGCGGGGATGGCGTATGCCTTCAGCGGCTACCTGGTCTGCATCACGAACAACCTCTGCTACCTGATGGCCGCGGCCACGGTGCCGTGGGCGCTGTGGGCCACGGAGCGTCAGCTTCGCTCGCCGGGGGCGGGGAGGTTGCTGGCCTCGGGGTTGTTGCTGGCGCTGGTGCTGCTCGCGGGGGACGTGCAGGCGTTCTGCGTGACGTATGGGTTGGTGGTGTTGCTGGCGCTCTCGTCGCCCGTGGAGTCGCGGCGGGCGCGGCTCGTGGCCGTGTTGGGGGTGCTTGGGGTGGGGACGTTGCTGGCCTCGCCGCAGTTGTTCTCGTCCGTGGCGTTGATGGGGACGGCGCAGGCGGGAGGCAGGACGCTCGACATCGCGCAGGAGTACGCGGTGCATCCGCTGCGGCTGCTCGAGCCGCTGTTGGGGGCCTACCTGGAGATTCCGGGCGAGCGGCCGGACGTGACGCTGGCCATCGTCACCAAGGTGGCGCCCTCGGGCTTCGCGAGCTTCTGGGTGGGGTCCTTGTATCTGGGGGTGCCCGTGCTGTTGCTCGCGGGGGTGGCGGCCTGGGTGAATCGTCGCTCCCGGATGTTGTGGCTTTGGGGTGGCGTGTGGCTGTTCGTCGTGGGGCTCTCGCTGGGGCCCGCGCTGCCGCTCTACGAGGCGATGTACACGTGGGTGCCTCCGTGGCGCGTGTTCCGCTATCCGTCGAAGCTCGTTCCGTTCCTGGGGCTGGGGGTTTGTTTCCTGGCGGCGCTGGGGTGGAAGTGCGTGGCCCAGGTGGAGGGGCGGCGGGTGTTCCTCCGGCTGGCGGTGGCGGTGGGCGTGGGGTGTGGGGTGCTCATCGTGGGCGAGTCGCTGGGGCGGGGGTTCACCGCGTCGTTGCTGGTGCCTCGCTGGCCGGAGATGCCCGCTGAGCTGCGCGAGATGCTGTCGCGGCAGTTCGTGCTCGTCTGTGGGGTGGCGCTGGTGAGCGCGGTGCTCTGTGGGGTCGGGGTGCTGTGGACGCGTGGGAGTGCCGGGGTGTTGTTGGTGACGCAGTTCGTGTCGGGCTTCTTGGTGGGGTACGGGAGTTATGAGCTGCTCACGCCGGAGGTGCTGTCCACGCCGCCTCCGTTCGCCGAGCACATCCTCTCGCAGCCTCGTGAGGATTCGCGGGTGCCCATCCGGGTGGCCTCGCACTACGACGTGGCTGGCGTCACGTCGCTCATCCCGGGGATGGATGCGCGGCAGTGGCGCTCGCTCGTCGCGGCGCAGACGCTCATGCCGGACACGCCGGGGCTGTGGGGCATGGAGAGCGCGGATGGGACCCTTCCCGCCACGAGTCGACGGGTGCGCGCGGTCGTCTGGGATGTGACGCCGTGGTTCCTGGAGCGTGCTCCGCTGTTCTCGGTCGCGTACACGGTGCATCCGCTCGTGGAGTGGCAGGCGCTGGAGGCGGCTGGGAAGAAGAACGCCGTCACGGACCGGTCCATCAAGGCGGTGTTGGTGGAGCACCCTGGGGTGCTGCCTCGGGTGTTCCTGGCGAATGCTCGCTGTGTCGAGTCGTATGCGGCGGCGATGCCGGGGCTGGCGGACCCGCTCGTTCGTGCCGGGCAGGTGGCGTTGGTCGAGTGTGGTGAGGCGGGGATTGCGTCCGGGGAGGTGTCCGCCGTGGGGGGGAAGGTGACGGTGGAGCGCTACGAGGCGGAGCGTCTGGAGTTCGACGTGGAGAGTCCTCGCGACGCGGTGCTCATCGTGAACGATGCGTGGTTCCCGGGGTGGACGGCGACGGTGGATGGCGTGGAGACACCGATTCTTCCGGCCAACGTGGCGGTGCGCGCGGTGCCCGTGAAGGCGGGGCGACATCGAGTGACGTTGACCTATCGGGATGTCGCCGCGCGATGGGGACTGGGCCTCTCCGCGATGACGTTCCTGGGAATGCTTGGGTTCGCGGTGGTGCGTCGACCGCGTGGAGCTTCGTGAGGAGGTGAGGG
Organism: Myxococcus guangdongensis; assembly: GCF_024198255.1. Classification (NCBI taxonomy): domain Bacteria; kingdom Pseudomonadati; phylum Myxococcota; class Myxococcia; order Myxococcales; family Myxococcaceae; genus Myxococcus; species Myxococcus guangdongensis. The sequence goes on along the minus strand of NZ_JAJVKW010000008.1, from coordinate 440,286 downwards.
CCCTCAGGGCCTCGCGTCGTGGAGCAGGCGGTACGCGGTGTGATGGAGGGAGCGAGCCCGCATGGAGGGAGCGTCCCCCGGCTCGCCATCCGTGAATGAGTTCGGCGGCTGGTAGAGCAGGTCCTTGGGGCAGATGGGGGATTGGAAGTCGATTCGATGCCACGCGGGCTCCTGGATTCCACAGGTCCACTCAAGCGTGACGACGTGGCGCAGATGCGCATCACATTCCACCGGGCGTTCGGGTTGTGTCGCCACATCGACCAGGTCGCGGAGAAACCATTCGCGATCAGGGCGGACGTATCGCCGCGTGGACACCTGGATGCTCTCGGTGAGGTCGGACGCGTGCGCTCCCGAGACGGAGAGGTGGTGGGCACTCTGGGTGAGTTCCAGATGCCCCTGTCCCTGATGGCCCTCTCCGTGGATGCCGAACTGGACCTTCAGGATGGAGTCCGGTGACAGCAGGAGGCAGCGCGGCGTAGGCAGCAGTCGCATCTCCTTCAGTGAGAGCCCTTGCTTCACCGCGTGCTCGTAGTCGTCGAGCCCGTGGCCGATGCGTGACCAGGTGAAGCCTTCATCCATGGACTCCCATGCTGTGTTCTCCGTCAGCGCGAGCAGACGCGCGCCGAGCGGCGTTTCCTGGAAGTGGAGCTTCTGGATGGGAAAGGCCGTGGAGGGAGGCCCTCCCCGGACGAACCAGGTCTTGCCCTGGTCGTGAGATGCGAGGACCTTCCGTGAGGTCCAGCCGAACCGCTCACCCGACGGGTGCAGCAGGACTCCCAACAAGCGGGTCGATTGTTCTGGTCCCTGACTGATGAGGGGGATTGCCCTGATTCGCTTCCCCGCGACATCCCATCGGAAGGGGCCTCGTCGGCCGTAGCGCCTGTCGATGCTCACGACGGTGTCGGGGCCCATCACCTCTGTGATGCGCTCCAGGGTTGGGACCCATTTCGACAGGGGAAGGTTCGGGGCCGTGCGTCCCAGGGTGACGATGTGTCGTTCAGTCTCGAGGTGGACGATGCCGAAGCCCGCTTGGGCTTGTTGAGGGCTCAGCGGACGGGACTTCCACGTGAGCCCACCATCCGTGGTCTGGAATCGCCCCCCTGCTCCGAGTGCCCAACCCACCCTGCTGGAGAGCAGGAGGGCTTGATGTAGCAAAGGGGGCGTACGCTCGCCCGAGGAAGGTTCGACGGGAGGTCGTTCGGGAAGTGGCAGCTTGTGCCATGTTGAACCTCCATCTTGGGTCTCCCAGAGTCCTGACCTCGAACCCACGACCCAGCCGTGGTTTTCGTCTCGGAAGGAGAGGGACTCGCACCGGTTGGTGATGCTCTGGAACGGAAGGCTGGAGAGCTCTCGCCACTCGGCGCCTTGGGTGTCGCTGATGAGAAGGGTGGCACCGACTCCGCAGAGCCAGGTGCGTTGCCCCACACGCGCCATCGCACGGAGTGAGAGGGGCTTCGTGAGAGTGACCTTCTTCCACGCGCGGCCACCATCCGAGGTGCGGAACACATGGTTCCCGAGGTCGCCCGCGATGATTCCGACGCTGGGGGTGTACCAGATGAGGAACTCGAAGCGAGGCGAGGCTGAGGAGAGGAGGCTTGTGGGCGCGCGGATTGCTGAAGCGGCCTCTCTGTCTTCTCGCCAGGTGAGCCCCTTGTCCGCGCTGCGGAAGACGCGGGCTCGCTCGTCAATCCCGTCTGGATGCGGCTTCCTGTGGAACGCGAGGGCCCACCAGTCGTCATCGGTGCGCCGCGCGAAGGTGATGGGACCTTGGATGTCGAACTCCCTGACGCCGAGGTTCACGAGGGGGAGCGGTGTCTCCTCGGCCCACGAGGAGGCACTTGCGAGCAGGAGCACCAGCGACACCATGGTGGAGACGCTCCATCCTCGTGGTGCCTTCATCAGCGGAGCGCCTCGCGGAGCATCAGGTGCGCGATGCGATAGATGCGCTGGGCGCTCGTGGCGTGGCGTGGGTCTGGCGTCGGCAGGTTCGGGAACTCATCGTCGTCGCATATCTGCGCATCGAAAGTCGCCGCCTGCCACGCGCCGGAATCTCTCGTGTCGCAGGTCCACTCAAACGTGACGACGTAGTTCCATGTCCAGGGTGGGCATTTCGGGTCCCCTTCACGCTGGAGTGCTCCGTCCACCAGGGCTCGGAACATCTGCTGCGAGACGGACGGGGAGACGACCCGTGGCGAAACGTTGAGGCTGGTATAGGGATACTCTCTGAAGTGTCCCTCGATGCGTGACGCGATGGGGGAGTGGGTCAGCGTGAGTGAGCCATGATTGCCCCCATGGCAATGGGCCTGAGCGAAGCGGAGCTTCACGGCCGCATGGGAGGCGTCGAGCAGACACTCAGGAGAGAATTCTCGTTGTGGCCGCCATTGTTCCCCCGCGAGGCAGGGGCTGGTCACCAGCGCCACGAGAAGCCCGCTCACCGTCCATTGGTTGCCGCGCATGGGTCGCTCCTTTGTTGAAAGAGCGCCCATGAAAGTGATGTCGCGTGGACGGCTTCCTCACGGAAGCATCACGACCTCATCATGTGGCTGGCACGGGCACGCAGCGCTTCCGTGCCCGCTCGACCTCAGCGCTTCAAGCCACGCTTGATGTCCGCGCACAGCGCCTTGACGGCCTGCGGTCCATCCGAGTGCGCGGCCCGGACGAGCGCGCTGCCGACCACCACACCGTCCGCGTGCGCCGACAGCGTCCGCGCCTGCTCCGCGCTGGAGATGCCGAAGCCCGCGACCACCGGCACTGGCGACGCCTTGCGCACCAGGTCCAACCGCTGTGACAGGTCCGGCGGCAGCTCCGCGCGCATGCCCGTCACTCCGGCCACCGACACGCAGTACACGAAGCCGCGCCCGTCCTTCGCGATGGCCTCGGCTCGCGCTCGCGGAGTCGTCGGCGCGCACAGCGGAATCAGGTCCACGCCCGCCGCGTCGAACGTGGCGCGCAACGCCTCACTCTCCTCGGGCGGCAGGTCCGGCAGGATGGCTCCCGACACACCGCGCTCTCGCGCCAGCTTCGCGAACCGCTCCTCGCCCATCGCCATGATGACGTTCACGTACGTCATGATGACCAGCGGCGTCTCCGGGCAACGCCGATGCACCTCCGGCACCACCTCGTCGAGCACCCGCTTGAGCGTGGAGCCCGCCTTCAACGCGCGCTCCGAGGCTCCCTGGATGACCGGCCCGTCCGCGATGGGGTCGCTGAACGCCACGCCCACTTCGATGATGTCCGCGCCGCCTTCCACCATCGCCGTGAACACATCCACCGAGCGCGCCAGGTCCGGGTCTCCCGCCATCCCGTACGCCACCAGCGCGCCCTCGCCCCGAGCCTTCGCCCGCGCGAACGCCTTCGCGATTTCGCCGCTCACGCCTTCACCCCCACCGCCGGCGGAACCCCGCGCGCCGAAATCGTCGCGACGTCCTTGTCCCCGCGACCCGAGCAGTTGATGACCAGGTACTTGCCCGCCCCCAGCTCCCGCGCCAGCTCCCGGCCTCGCGCGAACGCGTGCGACGTCTCCAGCGCCGGCAGGATGCCCTCCATGCGCGCCACCTCGTAGAACGACGCCAACGCCTCGTCGTCCGTCGCCGTGCGCACCTCCATGCGCCCAATCTTCGCCAGGTGCGCCAGCTCCGGCCCCACGCCCGGATAGTCCAGGCCCGCGCTGATGCTGTGCGCCTCCTGAATCTGTCCGTCCGCGTCCTGAAGCACCAGCGAGCGCGAGCCGTGCAACACGCCCTCCGTCCCCAGCGTCAGCGACGCCCCGTGCTGCCCCGAGTCCAGCCCGTGCCCACCCGCCTCCACGCCGATGAGCCGCACGCTCGCGTCCCCGATGAACGGATGCAGCACGCCAATCGCATTCGAGCCGCCACCCACACACGCGACAATCGCATCCGGCAGCTGGCCGAAGGCAGCCATCGCCTGCGTGCGCAGCTCCTTCCCGATGATGGACTGGAAGTCGCGCACCACCGACGGATACGGGTGCGGCCCCGCCGCGCTGCCGATGACGTAGTGCGTGTCCGAGACCTGCGACACCCACGTGCGCATCGCCTCGTTCATCGCGTCCTTCAGCGTCCGCGAGCCCGACTCCACCGGCCGCACCACCGCGCCGAGCGCCCGCATCCGGAAGACGTTGAGCGCCTGCCGCTCCACGTCCAGCGCGCCCATGTACACCTCGCACGGCAGCCCGAAGAGCGCGCACGCGGTGGCCGTCGCGACGCCGTGCTGGCCCGCGCCCGTCTCCGCGATGATTCGCTTCTTGCCCATCCGCTTCGCGAGCAACACCTGTCCCACGGTGTTGTTGATTTTGTGCGCGCCCGTGTGCGCCAGGTCCTCGCGCTTGAGCCACACGTTCGCGCCGCCCCACGCCTCGGTGAGCCTGCGCGCCGGCGTCAGCGTCGTGGGCCGACCCACGAACTCACGCAGCACCCGCGCCACCTCGGCGTCGAACGTCGGGTCTGCCCTGGCGGCCATGTACGCCGCCTCCAACTCCATCAGCGCCGGGACGAGCGTCTCCGGCACGTAGCGCCCACCGAAGCGGCCGAAGCGGCCGGTGGAAGTCTCCGTGTTCATCCCTGTCACTCCCAGAGGTTGATGGACTTCGCGGACCGCACGAAGGCGCGCACCGCGTCCATGTCCTTGATGCCCGGGGCCGACTCCACCCCACTGGCCACATCCACTCCGTAAGGCCGCGTCGCGCGCACCGCCTCCGCCACGTTGGAGGGCTTCAGCCCTCCCGCCACCAACACCGGCACGCCGCTGCCCGACACTCCCGCCACCAGCGACCAGTCGAACCCCACGCCACCACCGCCGTACCCCGGCGCCGCCCCGTCCAGCAGCAGCCCCGTCACGTCGCCCACTCCCACGTACGCTCGCGCCCGCGCCACGTCATCCGCGCCGCGCACCCGCAGCGCCTTGATGACCGGCACCCCGAACCCCGAGCAGGCCTCCGGTGGCTCGTCCCCATGCAGCTGCACGGCCGTGAGGCCACACTCCGTCACCGCCCGTCGGATGTCCTCCGGCGCCGCGTTGACGAACACGCCAATCAGCGCGCCCAGGGGAGGCCGCGTGCGCCCGAGCCGCGCCGCCGTGGCCAGGTCCAGATACCGGGGGGAGGGCGGATAGAAGTTGAGCCCCAGCGCGTCCACCCCCGCGTCCCACGCGGCCCGAGCATCCTCGAGCCGCGTCACGCCACACACCTTCACCCGGACACTCACGGCGGCGTGCCGTCCTCTCCGAGCAGCCGCGTGAGCGCCCGTCCCGGCTCCGCGTCGCGCAGGAGCGACTCGCCCACCAGCACCGCGTCGGCGCCGGCCTCGCGAGCGGCGATGAGCTCCGTCACCGACTTGAGCCCGCTCTCCGCCACCAACGCGCGTGCCCGAGCGCGCAGCCTGGGCATCACCCGCAGCGCCGTGCCCACGTCCGTCTTCAACGTGGCCAGGTCCCGGTTGTTGATGCCCACCAGCTCCGCGCCCGCCGCGAGGGCGCGCTCGGCGTGCGCCTCCGTGTGCGCCTCCACCAGCGCGGCGATCCTCGCCGTGCGCGCCGCCGCCAGCATCTCGCGCAGCTCGCCGTCCTCCAGCGCGTCCGCGATGAGCAGCACCGCGTCCGCGCCAAACAGCGCGCTCTCCTCTACCTCTTGTGCCGCGACGAGGAAGTCCTTGCGCAGTACCGGTACCGACACCGCCGCGCGCACCGCGACCAGGTCCGCCAGCGAGCCGCCGAAGTCCGGCCCGTCCGTCAGCACGCTGATGGCGCTGGCGCCCGCCGCCTCATAGGCCCGCGCCACCGCCACCACGTCCGTGTGCGGAAACGCTCCGCCGGATGGACTCTTGCGCTTCACTTCCGCGATGACGCTCACGGGACGCCCGGGGGCTCGTCGCAGCAGGGCCCCCGCGAAGTCTCGGGGCGCGGGATGAGGATACGGCGCGATGGGCGTCCGCGCGTCCAGTTCCTCGCGCTTGCGCTTCATGATGCGGTCCAGCGTCCCCGGGGCGGCCTGAGATGCGCTGCGATTCCACCAGCTCATGACACGGCCCCGTGGATGAGCGAGGCGAGCTTGCGCGACGCCGCGCCCGAGTCGATGGCGTGCTCCGCCTTCTTCACGCCCTCGCGCAGGTCCTCCGCTTGTCCGACGACCACGAGCGACGCCGCCGCGTTGAGCAGCACCGCCGTGCGCAGCCCGGAGCGCTCGCCGTCGAGCAGCGAGCGCAGCCGCTTCGCGTTCTCGTCCGCGTCACCGCCAGCGATGTCCTCGCGTGACACCACTTCGAGCCCCGCGTCCTCGGGCCGCACCGTGAAGCAGCGCACCGTGCCGTCCTCGCGCAGCTCAGCCACCTCGGTGGGCGCGCAGGGCGAGATTTCATCCAGCCCATCGTGGCCGTGCACCACCCACGCGCGCCGGCTGCCCAGTCGCCCCAGCACGCGCGCCGTCTGCTCCACGCGCTTGCCATCGAACGTCCCGAGCAGCTGATAGCGCGCGCCGGCCGGGTTGGTCAGCGGCCCCAGCAGGTTGAACATGCTGTGGAAGCCCATGTCCCGCCGGGCCTGCGCCACGTGCTTGAGCGCGCTGTGGTGCGAGGGCGCGAAGAGGAACCCCACGCCGTATTCGTCGATGTCGAGCGCGACGCGCTCGTGCGGCCGCTCCATGGACACACCCAGCGCGGCGAGCACGTCCGCGCTGCCACACCGACTGGAGACCGCGCGGTTGCCGTGCTTGGCCACCGTCACCCCCGCCCCGGCGGCCACGAAGGCCACCGCGGTGGAGATGTTGAAGGTGTGCGCGCCGTCCCCGCCCGTGCCGCAGGTGTCGAGCACCACCTGCGCGCGCGGAGACAGCTTCGCCGCGCAGGCCCGCATGGCCTCCGCGGCGCCGAGGATTTCATCCTCGGTCTCACCCTTCATCTTGAGCGCCGTCGCCAGCGCCCCCACTTGGGCAGGCGATGCCTCGCCCGCGAGCATCAGGCCCATGACCCGGGCCATCTCCTCGCGGGTGAGGTCGCGCCGGCCCACCACCTTGCCCAGCGCTTCCTTGAGGGTCATCGCGCGCTATCCCAACCGCACGACTTCACGGCCCATGGCCTGTGCAATCGCCCGCACTTCATTCATGGACTTGTCGAACTCGGAGAAGTCCAACGACTGGGCGCCGTCCGACTTCGCGCGCGGCGGGTCGGGGTGCACTTCCACGATGATGCCGTCGGCCCCCACCGCCACCGCCGCCCGCATCATCGCCGGCACCGCCTTGCGCACGCCGATGCCGTGCGAGGGGTCCACGAACACGGGCAGGTGCGACAGCTGCTTGAGCATGGGCACGGCGTTCAGGTCCAACGTGTTGCGCGTCATCGTCTCGAACGTGCGGATGCCGCGCTCGCAGAGGATGACCTGGGTGTTGCCGCGCGCGACGATGTACTCGGCCGCCATCAACAGCTCCTTGATGGTCGCGCTCATGCCGCGCTTGAGCAGCACGGGCTTGCGCCGCTCGCCCACCGCCTCCAGCAGGCTGAAGTTCTGCATGTTGCGCGCGCCCACCTGGAGGATGTCCGTGGCGTCCGCCACCGCGTCCAGCGTGGCGGTGTCCTTCACCTCGGTGGTGACGAGCAGGCCCGTCTCCTGGCGCGCCTCCGCCAGGAGCGCGAGGCCGTCACCCTTGAGGCCCTGGAACTCATAGGGGCTGGTGCGCGGCTTGAACGCGCCACCGCGCAGCATGGTGGCGCCCGACTTCTTCACCGCGTGGGCGGTGGAGAGGATCTGCTCGCGGGATTCCACCGAGCACGGCCCGGCGATGACGTGGAAGGAGGAGCCGCCGATGGTGAGGTCGCCCACGCGCAGCTGCGTGTCGTCCGGCTTCACCTCGCGGCTGACGAGCTTGAATGGCTGGGAGATGGAGACCGCGTCCGCGACGCCGGGCAGCACTCGGAAGGGTTCGGGCTCCACCGCGCCGGGGTTGCCGGTGATGCCGATGGCCGTGCGAGTGCCCCCTGGAATCGCGTGCGGTTGCCAGCCACGGCGGCGGATCTCGTCGTTCACACGCTCGATGTCCTGGGCCGTCGCGTCTGGTCGCATCACGATCAACATGGGGTAACCCGCCTTCTCTCCACTCAGGTGACGCCGGGAAGCCCGGCGTTTCGAGGCTCTTGCATGTGGCGCCTCGCCTTCCAGTTCTGCACAAGTGTTCGCTCCCGAGCAACCTGGACGACGGTGCTGGTTGCAGCCCGCGCGCTCGCCGCACCAGCATGGAGGGGAGCCAGCGTGGATGTGGGAGAGCGCGTGTCGAACCCGGACGTCATCGTCGTGGGCGCGGGTCTCGCGGGGCTGGCGTGCGCGCGAGCGCTCGTCCAATCCCGCTTGAAAGTGGTGGTCCTGGAAGCCGGGGATGCTCCGGGTGGCCGTGTCCGCACGGATTCGCATGAGGGCTTCCTGCTGGACCGTGGGTTCCAGGTCTACCTGACGGCCTACCCGGAGGGGCGGAGGCAGCTCGACGTGGAGGCGCTGAGTCTGCGGCGCTTCATGCCGGGCGCCAAGGTGTGGCGACAGGGGCGGCTCCGCACGGTGGCGGACCCGCTGCGTCAGCCGGTGACGGCGCTCTCGCACCTGCTCGACGTCCCCGGGACGTTCGGTGACAAGCTGCGCGTGCTGGAGCTGCGGCAGCTCTCGCGCTCGGGAGAAGACGAGGACGTGTGGCTGCGTCCCCAGCGCACCTCGCGGCGCTACCTGGAGGAGCTGGGCTTCACGGAGGAGATGGTGGAGGGCTTCCTGCGGCCCTTCCTGGCGGGCATCTTCCTGGACCGCTCGCTGAACACGTCCAGCCGCTTCCTGGAGTTCGTCTTCCGGATGTTCGCCTCGGGCGAGGCCGGGGTGCCGGAGCGGGGGATGGGGGTGATTGCGGAGCAGCTCGCCGCGAAGCTGCCGCCCGTCGCGCTGCGAAGGCACGCACCCGTGGCCGATGTGTGGGGGCACCGGGTGCGGATGGCGGATGGGGAGATGCTCGGTGCCAAGGCGGTGGTGGTGGCCACGGACCCGTTGGCCGCGGCGCGGCTGCTCCCCGGGATGCCGGTGCCGATGATGAACGCGGTGACGTGTCTGTACTTCGCCGCGCCGGAGCCTCCGGTGGAGGGGCCGTGGCTCCTGCTCAATGGCGAGGGGCGGGGCGTGGTGAACAACGTGGCGGTGATGAGCGAGGTGTCGCCCGCGTATGCGCCGCGGGGACAGGCGCTGGTGTCCGTGTCCGTGCTGGGCGTGCACTCGGATGAGGCGGGGCTGCGTGAGCGGGTGAGCGTGGAGCTGGCGGAGTGGTTCGGCGCCGCGGTGGCGGACTGGCGGCACCTGCGCACGTACTCGCTCCCGTTCGCGCTGCCGGCGCAGACGGTGGCCGCGCTGGAGCCGCCGCATCGGCCGGTGCGACTGTCACCGGGGCTCTACGTGTGCGGTGACCACCGGGACAGCGCGTCCATCCACGGCGCGCTGGGCTCGGGACGGCGCGCGGCGGAGGCGGTGCTGCTCGACATGGGATTGTGAGAGGTGGCGCTCGCGTCTGGGGCGGCCTCACGGTGAGGTGAACGACGGTACGTTCGTCGAGGGCATCCGCGTGGGCGAGTCTCCGCAGTGCCTCCTCCTTGTGGCGACCCTGGCGCTCCCGACGGCGAAGCCACTGGTGCCCATGCGCATGAAGGGGCGCGTGACCTCAAGGGCGCCTCGCATGGAGCGCGCACAGCGCAGGTGCGTCCGGCCGTCTATCGATGAGGCCGCCGGGTCGAGCAGCCCGGCGCCATGCGCCACGAAGGGAGCTCAAGCTCAAAGCGGGGCCGCGCAGGGCACACACGGCGCAGGTGCGTTCGGACTTCCGGCGATGACGCCACCGTCGGTTTGAAGCAAGACGCCGCGCACGTCAGCCGCGCGCGGCGTCACGACGCACGCTTCAGCGAGCGCCCTTCTTGCCCTTGCGCTTCGCCGTCGCGCGAGGGCTCTTGGCCTTCGCCTTGGCCGCCTTGGGCTTTCCCGACGTGGAGCGCTTCGCGCTGACCGCGGTGCCCCGGCGCTTGCCACCGGTCCGCTTGCTCGTCGCGGTGGGACGCCGACGCTTCGCGGCCTCCTCCGTGCGCTCCGTTCGGGCCACCTTCTTGGCGGCCCGCTTCCCGCCCGGGGCCTTCTTCGCCCGCGCCGTGCCGGCCTTGCGCGCGCCCTTGCGACGCGCACCCTTGCGTCCGCCGCTCGGGGTCTCGGCAACCTCCGCCGCGGGGGCCTCGCTCACCACGGGCGCGGGGGCCTCCTCGACCGCGCTCACCACCACCGGGGCCGGCACGGGCGCCTCGCTGATGACGGGCGCGGGCGCGGGCGCGCGGGGCGTCCGCGTCACGCTCCGACGAGGACCGGGAGTCGCCACGCGCCGGGTCCGCGCCGCCGCCGCGCCCAGGAGGCTCTCCGCCTCACCTGCCTCGTCCGCCCACTGCAGCGGGAAGTCGTTCGCGGTGAGCGGGCCCGACGCCAGCAGCAGCGGCGCCGCCAGTTCGTCCGCGCCCGAGGCCACGGCGGCCATCGCGGTGACGAGGCTCAGCGTGTTGGGCGTCGCGCCACCCAGGGGATAGAGCGCCACCGAGCCCATGTCGTTCCAGCCGACGACCAGGTAGCGGAAGGACTCCGGGTAGCGCGCGCGCAGCGTGCTCAGCACCAGCACGAAGGCATTGAAGCCACCGTCGTCGAAGCGCACCAGCCACTGGTTGCCGAGCGGCTGACGCACGCGACGGTGGGGCTTGCTGAGCTCCGCGCGAACCACTCCCTGGATGGCGGAGCGGACAGAGGCGTCCGCCGTCGGGAGGATGTCGCACGTGAAGACGGCGAAGGAGGTCTGGGACATCCAGCCATCATTCCCTATCGCTGACATGGCTGTCTAACGGTACGGCTCCGGACTGGGGCATTTCCGGCGAAAAGCCATCCAGCGGGACCCGGGACCGCCTGGACCCGCCGGCAGGGGACGTGGCGCCGCGCGGGCGTGCCTTTCGCGCGGCGTCGGCCTCACGGGCGCCGAATCCGCGTCTTGAGTTACAATTGCAGCTCCCGTTTCAGCTCCCGGGCTCCCGCGAGGAGTCCTCCATCGAGCCGTTTCTTCCAGCAGGGAGGAAGCATGCAGCCACCGCGTGGTCGATGCGTCGTCGTATCTCCGGTCGTCCGGTCGTGCTCCTCGCGCAAGGCCTCGTGGAAGCCCTCTCGAGGTGGAAGTGTGCTGCTGCTGGCGTGGCTCTGCGCGGCGCTCGTCGGTTGCGGCGGCGCGGAGGATGTCTTCGTCCCCGCACAACAGACCGCATCCCCGGTGGCGCAGGCCGAGGCCGCGCTCTCGCTCGGCACGGGGACGCGCGTCGGCGAGCTGATGATTCGCGCGCCGGACAGCATCCTGTTGCCCCTCATCGCGGGAAAGTCGGCGAACCGGGTCCTGGAGGACGGGCGCGTCGAGCCGCTCTGGACGGGCATCTCGCTCATCAACCACGGCAATACCCAGAACACGGTCCACATCCTCTACGTCGATGAGCGCATGGGAGGCGCGCTCGCCGCGCGTCAGGTCATCACCCTCGCGCCCCAGGACTCCATCTCCATTCCTCGCGTGGATGACATCACCAACATGGTGTCCGTCCGGGGGCGCGTGTTGACGGGCAGCCCCGTGCCCACGACGTTCCAGGGCTCCGCCATCGTCACCACGGAGGGCTCCTCGCCCACGACGGTGGAGGCGATGGTCAACCTGATGCGGGGCAACCAGGAGGGCGGCTCCAGCTACAACGGTCTGCGTCCCTCCGGGAGCCGAGCCATCGCTCCCGTGGTCCAGGTGCGCAATGGAGACTCGAACGCGCGCTGGAACTCCATCCTCACCTACCAGAACCCCACGCCCGGACCGCTCACGTTCCGGGTCCGCTTCGACTTTCCCGGAGGGCCCATCTACCACCCGGCGCTGGGCAGCGCGCCGCTGCGGCTGGAGGCCGGACAGTCCCGCAGCCTCGATGCGTGGCGTGTGCCGGGGCTCCCCACGGGCGCGGTCGCCGCCACGGGCATCGTCGAGGGCCCCGCGAGCGGCGGCCCCCTGTCCATGCTCGTGGGAACCGTCCTCCAGTTCGACCTGTCACGGCGAATCAACGCGGCCTCCATGTTCAGCGAGCATGACGGCTCGAACACGGTGCTGGCGCCCATCATCCAGCACAACTGGTTCGGGTTCTGGTCCGGCACCGCGGTGACGAACGTCGGGTCCGTCCCCGCCCAGGTGGAGATGAAGTTCGTCCCGGGGCCCGGGTCCACCTGCACGGATGCCAGCGCGCGTCCGGGTTCGCGCTTCGCGACCATCGCGCCCGGCTCGTCGCACTTCTTCGTCACGGTGGAGATGTTCGGCGACTGCGTGCTCAACGGCAGCGGGCGCATCACCTCGACGGGCGCGCCCATCGTCGCGCTGGTCAATCACCAGCGCCCCCTGGCCACCTGGGGCTACTCCTCGTCGACCTACGAGGCGTTCGGCCTGGAGGAGACGAGCTCCCAGTTCGTCCTCCCTCTGGTGATGGCCGACAATTACGGCTACTTCAGCGGGGTCCAGGTGGCGAACGCCGAGGCGACTCCTCGCACCGTCCGCCTGCGCTTCTCCCGCCCCTGCATGGGGAGGACCGAACAGGTCGGAGTGGTCCCCGCCCACGGCGTGCTGTCCTTGGTCCAGGACCCTCCGAACTGGCCCTGCTCGGGGTGGGTGAGCAGCGGCGTGCTCACCGCCGATGACGCCGGGGCCCGCCTGGCCGTGACGGTCAACCTGCTGGGGACGAACGACAAGCAGCGCGACCCGTTTCACACCTACAAGGGAATGAAGACGAGCCGGCAGACAGGGAAGGACAGGTGTCCCCAGAAGGCCGCGACGAAGGCGAAGCTCGCCTCCGTGAACATCTGGAAGTGGTTGGAGCCGTGGGGGGCCTACACGTCGCTCTACAGGTCCTTCCCGGACGAGTTGACGGAGGGGCTGATGTACCTGCCAGGTCTGGGCTTGCGCTGGACCGACCTCGAGGACCCCGCGCTCTGTACCGCGCTGGGGGGAAGGTCCGCCTTCCACGTCAACCTCTACCGGGAGCGGGAGGTGCGGGATGGGTCGGTCGACTTAGACCAGTTCCGGGGCTCGCTTGTCTCGTGCTGGTACTGCGAGAGCTACAAGGAGAATGGAGCGGACATGCATCGCTGGGTGGCCCTGTATGGCGCCAAGCGGGTCGTCCCCCCGGCCCCATACACCCGCGAATGGACGAGCCCCTAGAGGGCCCCTTCCCTGGAGAGGCACCCCGACCCTTCCATGAAGAAGGGTCGGGGGCCGGCGTCAGGTCGCTTGCGCCACGGGCGCCTTCACGGCCTGCCCCGCCACCTGCGTGAGCAGCGACGTCAGCCGGCGCGCGAAGCGGTTCGGGTCGGCGATGGTGCTGCCCTCGGTGAGCAGCGCCTGGTCATGCAGCAGCTCAATCCACTCGGACACCTGAGCCTGCGCCGGGTCCTGGGCGTGGAGCGTCTTCAGGTGCTCGATGACCGGATGCTTGGGATTGACCTCGAGGATGCGCTTCACCCTCGGCATTCCCTTACCCCGCTGCTGCAGCAGCCGCTCCAGGTACGCGGGCGAGCCGCCCTCGGGGACGACGAGGCACACCGGCGAGTCCGTGAGCCGGTCCGACACGCGCACCTCGCGCACCGAGTCCTGCAGCACGTCCTTCATCCGCGACGTGAGCCCCTTGAGCCCCTCGCTCTTCTCCTCGTGCTCCTTCTTCTGCTCGTCCGTGGACTGCAGCTTCAGGTCCGCCTGGAGCGCGGACACCAGCGGCTTGCCCTGGAACTCGCGCAGGCCCTGCGCCGCCCACTCGTCCACCGGGTCCGTCATGAAGAGGACCTCGTAGCCGCGCTGCTTGAGCGCCTCCAGGTGGGGGCTGTCCTCCACCGCCTTCCGGGACTCGCCGTAGATGTAATAGAGCGCCTCCTGGCCCTCCTTCATCCGCGACACGTAGTCCGCCAGCGACGTGAGCCCCTCGTCGCGCGAGCTCTCGTAGCGCAACAGGCCGCCCACCTTGTCCTTGTGCTCGGCCTCGGTGGCCAGCGCCTCCTTGAGCACCGTGCCGAAGGCCTTCCAGAACGTCGTGTAGTCCTCGGGCTTGTCCTTGGCGAGCTTCTCCAACAGGTCCAACGACTTCTTCACCACGTGCTTGCGGATGGCGCGCACGGTCTGCGAGTCCTGGAGCAGCTCGCGCGACACGTTGAGCGGCAGGTCATCCGAGTCGATGACGCCGCGCACGAAGCGCAGCCACTGCGGCACCAGCTCCTCGCAGCGGTCCATGATGAACACGCGCTTGACGAACAGCCGCACCCCGCGCTGCTGCTGCGCGTTCAAGTCGAACGGCGGGTTCTTCGGCAGGAAGAGCAGGCCGGTGAACTGCTGGTTGCCGTCCGCCTTGAAGTGCGTCCACGCGAGCGGCTTCTCCCAGTCGTGCGTCAGGTGCTTGTAGAACTCCTGGTACTGCTCGTCGGTGATGTCCGATTTGGCGCGCTGCCACAGGGCGCTCGCCTTGTTCACCACCTCCAGCGCGCTCTCCGTCTTGGCGTCGTCCCCCGTGCCCGTCGTCTTGGTCACCTGGAGCTTGATGGGGTGGCCGACGTAGTCGGAGTACTGGGTAATCAGCGAGCGCACGCGCCACTCGTCCAGGAACTCCTTCTGGTCCTCCTTGAGGTGGAGGATGACGGAGGTGCCCCGGGCGGCGCGCTCGGAGGGCTCCACGGTGAAGGTGCCGTGCGCCTCGGACGTCCACTTCCAGGCCTGGCTGTCCTTGCCGGCGGCGCGGCTGACGACCTCCACGCGGTCCGCCACGAGGTACGCGCTGTAGAAGCCCACGCCGAACTGGCCGATGAGCTGCATGTCCTTCTGGCCACGCTGGGTCATCGCCTGGATGAACTCGCGCGAGCCGGAGTGGGCGATGGTGCCCAGGTTCTTCACCAGCTCGTCGTGCGACATGCCGACGCCGGTGTCCTCGATGGTGAGGGTGTTCTTCTCCGCGTCCGGAATGATGCGCAGCTCCAGCTCCGGCGCGTCCGCGAGCAGCTCCGGCTCGGTAATCGCGCGGAAGCGCAGCCTGTCCAGCGCGTCCGAGGCGTTGGAGACCAGCTCCCGGAGGAAGATCTCCTTGTGGCTGTAGAGCGAATTGATGACCAGGCTGAGGAGCTGGTTGATCTCCGCCTGGAAGGCGTGGGTTTCCCGCTGGGGGGAAGCGTCGACGGTCATGGGTTCAAGGCCTCCGGGCGCGCCCCGTGTGGGCGCGAAGCGTCGTCTCCCCATAACCATGCAAACCGGCCTGTCGAGGGCCTTCGCCCGAATGCCCCCCGGTGGGCCCGGCGCTGGACGGCCAGGCCCCCGGGTCGGCCCTCGGGAGGGCTAGAGGGGAGGGTAGATGGGCGGGTAGTTGTACCCGAAGTTGTTGTCCCAGTACGTGTGCCCGTCCACCTCGTACCGGATGTAGTACAGCGGCGTGCCGGTGCCGGCCGGGATGCGGGCCTGCCAGCGCTCCACGCCGTACGCGTTGGGGCTGGAGACGTACGCGTAGCCCACCGCGTAGCCGGGGACGAAGGCCGCGGAGACCTCGTGGGACGTGGCCCAGTGGTCCGTCGAGTACACCACGGTGACGCTCTTGGTGTAGGCGAGGTTCTTCACGTCGATGCCGATGTCCACCTCGCCCGTGGGCTGCCAGTAGCTGCTGCCCACCAGCACGTTGGCCCGGGGGAGCAGCGGCCCGTTGGTGCGCACCAGCTGGTAGTTGGCCCCGCCGTTGTTGTCCCAGTACGTCTGGCCATTCACCGTGTACTTCGCCACGAACTCCAAATCGCGCGTCGGCTGCGGGGACGTGCCCCAGCTCTGATACTGGCGCGTCACCTTCCACAGCTCGTACCCCGCGCCCGCGTCGCCCGAGTAGCTGGCCTCCAAATCCAGCCACGTCCCATCCGGCTGCTTGTCGTGGATGGCGACCTGCTTCTCGTACGCCAGGTTCTTCACCACCAGGAGGTAGGTGACGTCCTGCCACGTCTGCCCATAGCGGCTGCCCACGGTGCTCACCGCCTTGAGCAGGCGCACCTCGTCCGCCGCCAGCGCGGAGGAGGAGAACAGCCCCACGCACAGGGCCACCAGCAGCCCCGGCAGAAGGCCCCGGCGGGACAGGGGGTCGGTTCGAGTCGTCGTCATGAGAAGTCCTCGCGTGCCCGGGTTGAAGGGCACCTGGATTGCCCGGGAAATCCAGGCTTGCGCATGTTGTCAGCGAGCGCTGACGCGCGCCGCCAAACCGTCGTGACTGGAATGTTCCGATGCGCACAGGCGCACGGGAGCGCTGGGAGGGGGCGCGACGTTGGGGTAGGGAAGGGCCATGAACCGAACCCTCCTGTCCGTGCTCGGTGCGGCGATGCTGTCCGGCTCCGCCCTCGCCGCCGAGCACGCCGCCGCCCCCGCCGCCCTGCCCGACGCCGCCGAACTGCAGCGCCTCACCGCGCGCTTCGCCCCGGTGGAGCTGAAGGTGGACTTGAAGGCCCTGCCCGGAAACGAGCGTCAGGCGCTCGCGCGCATCGTCCAGGCCTCGCAGCTGATGGACGCGCTCTTCCTGCGCCAGCGCTGGGCGGGCAGCGAGACGGTGCTCCTGGGGCTGGTGCGAGACGACTCGCCGCTGGGCCGCGCGCGCCTGCACGCGTTCGTGTTGGACAAGGGCCCGTGGAACAGCCTCGACGAGGGGCGGCCGTTCCTGCCGGGCGTGCCCGCGAAGCCGGAGGCCGGCAACTTCTATCCGGCCGGCGCCACCAAGGAGCAGGTGGAGGCGTGGGTGAAGTCGCTGCCGGAGGCCCAGCAGAAGGAGGCCACGGGCTTCTACACCACCATCCGCCGGGGCACCGACGGCAAGTTCGTCTCCGTGCCGTACAGCATCGAGTACCAGGGTGAGCTGGCCGAGGCCGCGCGCCTGTTCCGCGAGGCCGCGCAGCTGACGAAGCAGCCCACGCTCAAGGCGTTCCTGGAGTCGCGCGCGGACGCGTTCGGTTCGAACGACTACTACGCGAGCGAAGTCGCGTGGATGAAGCTGGACGCGAGCATCGAGCCCACCGTGGGGCCCTACGAGGTCTACGAGGACGGCTGGTTCAACTACAAGGCCGCGTTCGAGGCCTTCGTCGGCCTGCGCGACGACGCGGAGACGCAGAAGCTGTCGAAGTTCAGCGACCACCTGCAGGACCTGGAGAACCACCTGCCCATCGACGCGAAGCTGCGCAACCCGAAGCTGGGCGCGCTGGCCCCCATCCGCGTCGTCAACAGCCTGTTCTCCTCCGGTGACGCCAACCGGGGCGTGCAGACGGCCGCGTACAACCTGCCCAACGACGAGCGCGTCACGGAGGCCATGGGCTCCAAGCGCGTGATGCTCAAGAACGTGCAGGAGGCGAAGTTCCAGCGCGTGCTGGTGCCCATCGCGAAGGTGGCGCTGTCCGCCAAGGACCAGCAGGACGTGGCCTTCGACGCCTTCTTCACGCACATCCTGATGCACGAGCTGATGCACGGGCTGGGGCCGCACAACATCACCGTGGGCGGCAAGGCGACGACGGTGCGTCAGGCGCTCCAGGTGTCGTCCAGCGCGCTCGAGGAGGCCAAGGCGGACATCTCCGGCCTGTGGGCGCTGCAGCGGCTGATGGACACGGGCGTCATCGACAAGGCGATGGGCCGCACCATGTACACGACGTTCCTGGCCTCCGCGTTCCGCTCCATCCGCTTCGGCATCGACGAGGCGCACGGCAAGGGCGTGGCGCTGCAGCTCAACTACTTCCTGGACACCGGCGCGGTGAAGGTCGCCGCCGACGGCACCTTCTCCGTGGTGCCGGAGACGATGAAGAAGTCCGTCACCTCGCTGACGAAGCAGCTGATGGAGATTCAGGCCAAGGGCGACCGCAAGGCGGCCGAGGCGCTGCTGGCGAAGATGGGCGTGATTCGTCCGCCGGTGCGCAAGGTGCTCGAGCGGCTCAAGGACGTGCCGGTGGACATCGAGCCGCGCTACGTCACCGCGGAGGAGCTGGTGCGCGAGGCCACCGCCCCCGCGGCCGACGCCGGCGTGCGGAAGTAGCCACGGCCGACGGCCCGCTCGCCGCGCCGGGGTGCTTTCCCGTGCGCGGCGGCGAGGTCGTCCCCATGAGTCAGGTGAGATGGAGACCTCGGCCCGTCATCGCGCCACACCCCTTGGCCCCTGGGGCGTCGTCATCGCGCTCGTCATCCTGGGCGTGTGGGGCGCGCACCTGACGTGGATGCTGATGTCGCCGGGGCTGCCCCTGGACTCGCCCCTCACGTGGATGCACGTCGCCTTCCAGGCCTGGCTGTGCACGGGGCTGTTCATCACCGGCCATGACGCCATGCACGGCACGGTGGCCCGGCAGGGCTGGGTGAACGAGGCGGTGGGGACGCTCGCCTGCTTCCTGTTCGCGGGGCTGTCCTATCGGCGGCTGGTGTTGAACCACCACGCGCACCACCAGAACCCCACGGGCGACGACGACCCGGACTTCTCCACCCGCACCCAGTCCTTCTGGCCGTGGCTGGGCACGTTCATGGTCCGCTACACCACGCTGCCGCAGCTGGGGGTGATGGCGGCCAAGTTCAACATCCTCGTCTTCCTGGGCGTGTCCCAGCCGCGCGTGCTGGTGTTCTGGGTGGTGCCGGCCGTGCTGGGCACGTTGCAGCTCTTCTACTTCGGCACCTACCTGCCGCACCGGCGCCCGGACACGCCGGACATGGCGCCGCACCACGCTCGCACGCTGCCGCGCAACCACGCGTGGGCCATGCTGTCCTGCTACTTCTTCGGCTACCACTGGGAGCACCACCAGTCCCCCGGCACGCCCTGGTGGCGGCTGTGGCGCATCAAGGACGCTCGCGCCGTGCCGCAGCGGGCGGGCGATGTAACGGCCGGGGACGCTGGGCCGTTATAAAAGGGCCATGAGCGACAAGCCGCCCGTGGAGCCGCCTGGCTCCGAAATCACCTCCGAACGGCTGTATCTGCGCCGCCGCGACTTCTTGAGGAACGCGGGCCTGTTCACGGGCACGGCCGCCGCCGTGGCGGGGGGCCTGTACCTGCTCACCCGCAAGCAGCGTCGCCTCATGGACGCGTATGTCCCGGACGCGGGTGACGTCACAGGGCCGGTGGTGAAGGCGAAGGGGGCGTTCGACACGGACGAGCCGCGCACCCCGTACGAGGACGTCACCACGTACAACAACTTCTACGAGCTGGGGCTGGACAAGAACGACCCGGCGCGGCTCGCGCACCACCTCAAGCCACGGCCGTGGACCGTCACCGTGGACGGTGAGGTGCACGAGCCGAAGACGGTGGACATCGACCAGCTGTTGTCCTGGTTCACGATGGAGGAGCGCGTCTACCGGATGCGCTGCGTGGAGGCCTGGTCCATGGTGATTCCGTGGCTGGGCTTCCCGCTGGCCGCGCTGCTGGCCCGGGTGAAGCCGACGAGCCAGGCCCGCTACGTGACGTTCACCACGCTGATGGACCCGGAGCAGCTGCCCGGACAGAAGCGGCGGGTGCTGGACTGGCCCTACCTGGAGGGGCTGCGGCTGGACGAGGCGATGCACCCGCTGACGTTCATGGCCATGGGCCTGTACGGCAAGCAATTGCCAGGGCAGAACGGCGCGCCGCTGCGGCTGGTGGTGCCGTGGAAGTATGGGTTCAAGGGCGGCAAGTCCATCGTGCGCATCTCGTTGACGCGCACCATGCCGCTCACCACCTGGAACATGGCGGCGCCGCACGAGTATGGCTTCTACGCCAACGTGAATCCCGCGGTGTCCCATCCCCGCTGGAGCCAGGCCACCGAGCGGCGCATCGGTGACTTCGGGCGGCGGCCCACGCTGCCGTTCAACGGCTATGGCGAGCAGGTGGCGCACCTCTACGCGGGCATGGATTTGCGCGAGAACTTCTGACGCCATGGCCTCGACTCCACATCCCTGGCTCAACCCCGCGCTCACCGTGGGCGGGCTGTTGCCCCTGGCGTTGTTGGCCGTGCAGGGGCCGCTGGGACAGCTGGGTCCCAACGCCATCGAGGCGGCGCTCAACCAGACGGGGCTGCTCGCGCTGGTGATGTTGTTGGCGTCACTGGCGTGTACGCCCGTGCGGCTCGTCACGCGGTGGACGTGGCCCGCGCGCGTGCGCCGGACGCTGGGGCTCCTGGCCTTCACGTACGCGTGCGCGCACCTGTTCACGTACGCGGTGCTGGACCAGGGGCTGGCGTGGCGGGCGCTGTTCGACGACGTGGTGAAGCGGCCCTTCATCACCGTGGGCTTCACCGCGTGGGTGCTGCTGGTTCCGCTGGCCGTCACGTCCACGAATCGCTGGGTGCGGAGGCTGGGCTTCCCGCGCTGGCAGCGCCTGCACCGGCTGGCCTACGTGGCCGCGGTGCTGGGCGTGGTGCACTTCGTGTGGCGGGTGAAGCAGGACGTCACCGAGCCGCTCATCTACGGCGCGGTGCTCGCGCTGCTCTTCGCGGTGCGGGTGGGTGAGGCGATGCGAAAACGCCGGGCCCGCGCCGCTGCGGCGGCCCGGAACCCGGCGTGAGGTGAGGGCGGGGCCTTGGGCCCCAGGTGCTACTTGCGCGGCAGCGGGAGGATGGTGTCCACCAGCGTCATGAGCTGTGCGCAGCTCACCGGCTTGCGGACGAAGGCGCTGATGCCGGCCTTCTGACCCAGCGCGCGCACCTCGGCGACGTTCGGGTCACCCGTCATCATCAGGATGGGGACCTTGGCCAACCGGGGGTTGGCGTTGGCGCGAATCTGCGCCGCGAAGTCGGCGCCGTTCATCCCGTCCATGTGGAAGTCGGTGAGGATGAGGTCGATGCCCTCCGCCTCGGCGACCTTCAGTCCCTCTTCGGCGGACTCCGCCTCCAGGAACTCGAAGTTGCGCGCCATGAGGTAGATCTTCAGCAGCGTCCGGATGGAGCGGCTGTCATCCACCAGCAGCACGCGCTGTGGCGCGCCGCCCGTCGCGGTCCGGCTTCCTCCAGGGCGCGCCGGGTCCGTCGTGGTGCGGTTGGGAACGGGCTCAGGGGAGGGAAGGGTACCGGCCTTCATCGGATCATCAACCTCAGGTGGGGCTGTCCCCCTGCAGACCCGACCATGTTGACGGAAGGACATGCTGAAGTCAAAGCACCGTCCTTCCTCTCTTTTTTGCCGTCGTGGGGCGTCTCACACCCTCACGCCCCACGAAGTGGGGCTCAGGGGACCTCAAGAACGAAGGCCTGACTTTCTACTCCGGGAATCCCGATGCTGGCCGCCAACGGCGGCGCGAGCTCGTTGGGGACCCGCCACGTCTGCCCCGTGGATTGGATCAGCACCACGGAGTAGCGGCCCTTCGGCAGCCCCTCGAGGCGAACCGGGGCCGCCTCGCTGGCGTCCAGGGCGATGGGCTGCACGGCCACCTGGAGCTCCGCCAGGGGGACGGGCGTCATCCGCGGCTGACCGTTCTCGTCCGTCAGCGCCGCGATGATGGGGTCCATCACCAGCCCCGCGGCGAGCACCACCAGGTCCGGCTTGCCGTCACGGGTGCCGTCGGCGCGGGGGTAGTCGGTGCCGTCCGCGTCGAGGACGCTGTCGCGGTCCTTGTCATTGTCCTCGAGCAGGCCCTGCGCATCCGCCAGCTTGCGCACCACGACGCGCGGCCAGACATCCGGCACCCCGTCGCGGTTGGCGTCGTCCGGCACGCCGTCGCGGTTGGCGTCCACGTAGCTGACGAGGAAGGCCTTGGGCCGCTGCGCGACCGGGCCTGCCTCCACCACCTGCGGCGTCAGCCGCAGCACCTTCATGGGCCCACCCGCCACCAGGGTGGGGTCTCCACCGACGACGACGGTGGCCTGGAAGGCGGGCCGGTCCACGGGCACCTGCGCGGTGGCCTGCGAGAAGCTCACCGTGACGTTGGTGAGCGGCTGCGGGTGGCCCTCCGCGTCCTTGGTGACCTCCAGGACCAGCGGCTGGCCGTTGGTCAGGTCCACCGCGGCGCCGCCGATGTCGCCCGTGTTGGGCTCGCTGGTGACGCCGTACCAGGGGTTGAAGTCGGGGAGGTGGCAGGGCGTGACGCCCGTCGCGCAGGTGTCCACGTCGATGAAGCCGCGCAGCATGTACCGGCCCGCGCCCACCAGGCTGAACGCGAAGGGCGCGGTGAAGGGGCCCGGCGAGTTCGTGCCGATCGCCGGGCCGAACAGCTGCGCCGCGGGGATGACGGTGAAGGCCACCGGACGACCGCTGCCCTGGGGCGGCGGCAGCGGGCGCTTGTCCACGTCGTAGAGGAACACCACCGCGTTGCCACGCAGACCCGACTGCACGACGAGGCTGCCCTCGATGCGGGCGGTGTGCAGGGCCTGCTGGCCGTCCGCCGTGGGGACCACGGACGGGGACTCACAGCCCATCACCAGCAGGGACGAGGTGAGCGCGGCGAGCGCGGAGTGCTTGAACGAGGAGGAGGTGCGGCTCATGGAGTCACCGTCAGCGTCGCGTAGACGCGCCGCTCGATGCGGTTGCCGAAGGGGTGTTGGGAGTGCGCGGCGCCGAGCTGGCTGCCGATGAGCGCCACGTCGACCAGGTTCTTCACGGCCGCGTAGCCCACGCGCGCGTTGATGATGGTGTGCGCGCCCAGCGCGTTGGAGGCCAGCTCGATGCGGGTCGGGTCCGACGCCGCCGGCTCGCGCTCAATCCAGGTGGTGGACGAGGTGTAGGCCAGGTCCACGCCGAACTCGAGGTCCGCCTTGGTGCGGTAGGTGACGCCGCCGTACAGCTTGAGCTGCGGCGCCTGGCTGCACGGGCCGCACTCCTCCTTGTCCTCCAGGTCGGAGGAGACGGTCTGGAAGGCGGCGCTCGCCTTGATGCCCAGGCCGTCGATGAGCGCCAGCGTGAGGCCCGCCTCCGCGCCGCGCGCGGTGTAGATGGAGTCCTCGTTGACGAAGCGCGAGCGGCCGATGAGGTAGTTGCCCGTGGCCGCGTCGTAGGACTCGCCCACCGGCAGCCGCTCGAAGTTGGACAGGCCGATGAGGTCCTTCACCCGGTTCTGGTACAGGGCCACGTCCCAGTCCATGCCCAGCTCCGCGGACTCGCCGCGCCAGCCCAGCTCGAAGGCGGTGAGGCGCTCGGGGCGCAGGGACGTGTTGCCCGTCGTCAGCGCGCTGGCGCCGTTGACGCCCTGCACGGGGACGAGCAGCCGCGTGTAGCTCTCCAGGAACGTGGGCTCGCGGAAGGCGGACGCCGCGCTGATGCGGAACGCGTGGCCCTCCACGGGCATGAACAACGCGGACACGCGCGGCGAGTGCGCCAGGCCCGGCGAGCCGCCGTCGAGCAGCGGGTGCCGGTCCACGCGGTAGCTGGCGATGAGGCGCAGCGGGTCCGCCAGGCGCCACTCGTCCTGCACGAAGGCGGCCGCGTGGACCTCCTCGCGCAAGGGGCCCAGGTAGTCCCAGCCCACGCGCTTGAGGCGGCCCTCCACGCCCACGTTGAGCTGGTGCTCGCCGCCCAGGTGGAAGGCGCGCGCGAAGAGCAGCTCCGCGTTGAACAGGTTGGAGCTGACCTCCGTGCCCAGCGAGCGCTGGCCGATGGGCTCGTACTGGGGCCCGGCGCTGCCGGAGATGTGGTTCCAGAACGTCTTGAGCTTCAGCGGCCCCAGCTCCACGTCGCCCTTGGCGTACGCGTTGAGGCCGTCCATGAAGTAGTTGCGCAGCAGGCCCAGCGGATAGATTTCCGTCGCGTAGCGGTGCACGCCGCCGGACAGGCCCACCGTGCGGCCCTCCGCGAAGCTGTACACCGTGGACAGCGTGGCCCGGGCGCCGCGCATGCCGATGTCCGGGTCCGGGTCCCTGAGCACGATGTCCGGCCGGTCGCTGGCGTAGTCGCGGCTCCACTTGTCCGCCTGCGAGTAAGCCACCGACGCGCGGTAGCGCAGCGCCCCGGAGCTGCCGTGGCTCAGGAACGAGCCCGCCACGCTGTGGCCCGTGCCGCCCGTCACGTTGAAGCGCGCGCGGGGGCCCGAGCCGGGGGCCTGGGTGATGATGTTGATGACGCCCAACATGGCGTTGGCGCCGTAGAGCGCGCTGCCCGGGCCGCGGATGACCTCGATGCGCTCGATTTCATCCAGGCCGATGGGGATGGTGGACCAGAGCGTCAGGCCGAGGAAGTCCTGGTACTCGGTGCGCCCGTCGACGAGCACGAGCACCTTGTTGGCGATGCGCTGGTTGAAGCCGCGCATGGACACGTTGGCGCTGCCGATGCCCAGCGACATCACGTCCGCGCCCGGCACGCGCCGCAACAGCTCCGGCAGGCTGGTGGCGCCCGACAGGCGGATGTCCTCCGCGGTGATGACGGTGGTGGCGTTGGGCGCCTCCAGCGAGGACTGGGCGCGGCGGCTGGCCGTCACCACGCGCTCCTCGTAGGGCACCGCGCCGTCGTCGCCGGTGGCCGCCTCGGAGGTGATGCCGGGCACCACGGAGGGCACGTACGTGGAGGGCGCGGGCGTCGCGCCAGTCGTCGGCATGGACTCGGCGCGCTCGATGGCCTTCTCCAGCCGCTCGAGCAGCCCCGCCAACTGCTGCTGGGACTGGACGCTGGCGGGAGGCGGCGGCATGGGCAGCGCGGAGTTGTCCGGCGTGCCGGCGGCGGCCTCCGCCTCGCGCTGCTTCTGCTCCAGCGCCGCGATGGTGCTCTCCACCGTGGCCGCGTCCGGAGGGTTGCTGGCCAGGTAGCGCCGGTAGGTGTCCAGCGCCTCCGCCGAACGGCCCGCGTCCTGGTACGCCCGCGCGATGTTGAAGAGGACGTTGGGGTGGGGCTTGATGGCGTACGCCTGCTCCAGCTCGGCGATGCCCTGGTCGTACTCCTTCCGGGCGATGAGGCTCATGCCGTTGCGGAAGTGGCGACGGGCTTCCAGACGTGCGTCCGCCAGGGCCTGCGACGCGCAAAGACACAGCGCCACGAGGCCCACTCGTCGAAGGGATTTGAAGTGTTTCACTAGTAGGGGTTGTCCTTGAAATCGTCGCGCGGCTCAGCCGGCCGCTGGGGGCGGGCGGCCGGAGTCGGCTTCTTCTTGAGCTTGTGGCGGATGGTCTGTGCGGTGCCCGTGCCCTCGGCCTTCACCGTGAGGGACTGGTAGCCCTCCATCGTGAAGGTCAGCTCCGCGCTCGCCCTGCCTTCACCGTCCTGGCGTACCTTATGCGTCACGGGGGTGACACCCAGGTCCTTGTTCCCCACGCGCACGCGGGCGCCCATCGGCTCGCTCTCGATGGTGAAGAGCACCGAGGGCGCGTTGCCGGGCACCAGCGGCGCCAGCGCCAGTTCGTCATCCACGGCGATGGCCGCCGAGCCCGTGGCGGGCGCGGCGGGCACCTTGGGCGCCGCGGCCTGGGTGGCCGCGTAGTTGGCCGGCAGCGGCTTGAGCTTGGGCTCGCGCATCATCATCGCCACCGCGAAGAGTCCGCCGCCGATGACGATGGCGCCGCCGAGGATGGCCATGGGCAACAGCAGGCCCTT
This sequence comes from Myxococcus guangdongensis, assembly GCF_024198255.1. Taxonomy (NCBI): domain Bacteria; kingdom Pseudomonadati; phylum Myxococcota; class Myxococcia; order Myxococcales; family Myxococcaceae; genus Myxococcus; species Myxococcus guangdongensis. Next base: position 414,752 of record NZ_JAJVKW010000008.1, on the reverse strand, counting down.
GCCGGACTTCGCGGCGGGCTCCTCCACGGCGATGTCCAGCGCCATGGTGCTGGGGCCGGAGCCGGGGCCGCTCACCGGCGCGCTGATGGGGCCGCTGCGAGGGCCGGAGCCTGCGCCCGTCAGGCGCGGGCCGCTGAAGACGCCGCTGACGCCCACCACGTGCGAGAGGCGGCGCATGGCCTCCAGCACCTCGTCCATGGACTGGTAGCGCTCGGAGGGAATCTTCGCGAGGCACTTCATGACGAGCGCCTCCACCTCCGCGGGCACGCCGTGGCTGGCCCAGACGGCGCCGAAGGCGGGAGGGGGCTCGTTGATGTGCTTGACGATGACGTCGATGCTCTGCGCGGCCAGGAAGGGCGGCTGGCCCATCAGCATCTGATAGAGCACCACGCCCATGCTGTACACGTCGCTGCGCGGGTCGGCGACGTTGCGCGCCTGCTCCGGCGCCATGTACTGCGGCGAGCCCAGGATGATGCCCGCCTGGGTGAGCGACGTGTCCTGCGGCACGTCCGTGTCGCCGATGAAGGACTTCACCAGGCCGAAGTCGAGCACCTTGACGATGTCGTGGTCCGTCTCCTGGTTGAGGACCATCACGTTGGCGGGCTTCAGGTCGCGGTGGATGAGGCCGACCTTGTGCGCCTCGCGCAGCGAGCGGGCGATCTGCTGCGTGATGTTGAGCGCGCGCGCCCACGGCAGCGGGCCCACCTGCGTGAGCAACTGGCCGAGCGTGAGCCCGTCCAGGTACTCCATCGCGATGTAGTAGATGCCGTCGTCCGTCTTGCCGTAGTCGATGACGGTGACGGTGTTGGGGTGGCGCAGCTTCGCGGTGACGCTGGCCTCCAGGAAGAAGCGCTTCTGGAAGCCCGGGTCCTTGCCCTCGTCGTTGTAGTGGGGGTTCAAGACCTTCAGCGCGACCAGCCGGTCCAGCGGCGCCTGCACGGCCTTGTAGACGCGGCCCATGCCTCCGGCGCCCAGGGTCTCCAGGATGCGGAAGCGCTCGTTGAGGACGCGCCCCAGCAGCGGATCCACCATCTCTGGTGGAGCGCCGTTCGTCGGGGCGTTGTTTTCAATCATGTCTGCCCCCACCGACCGGGAAGGCTCGTGACGCTCCGGTCGAACATGCGTGCGGATGCTAACACCGCAATCGTCCACTGCCCAAGCGACCTGCCAGGTTGGCGCAGTGCATCAAAGCCCGAGAAACCGGCGCGAGCGCCGCAACGTCCGACACCGGACACGCGCCTCGGTGGATCAGCCAAGAGACGCGGACTGAGGGACGCGAGCGTGAGCGACTCGGAGTGTGGAACATGGTTTTCGGGATTTCACGAAGCCTCCGCGAAGAGGGGGCGCGCGGTTAGGGTGGAGGGATGAGCGTCCACCTGACCGAGTTGCTTTCCAGCGCGCCCGCCTACCCGCGGCGGGTGGTGTGCATGACGGAGGAGACGACGGAGGTGCTCTACCGCATCGGCGCGGGGGAGCTGGTGGTGGGGGTGTCTGGCTTCACGGTGCGGCCGCCGGAGGCGCGCAAGAAGCCTCGGGTGTCGTCATTCCTGGACGCCAACTTCGAGCGCATCTTGGAGCTCAAACCGGACCTGGTGTTGGGCTTCTCCGACTTGCAGGCGGACCTGGGCCGCGAGCTGTGCAAGCGGGGCGTGCCCGTGTACCTGTTCAACCAGCGCTCGGTGGCGGAGATCCTCCAGTCGGTGCGGTTGACGGGCGCGCTGGTGGGGCGCGCGGAGGCGGCGGAGAAGCTGGCGGAGGAATTGACGGCGAACCTCACGCGCCACGCGGACGCGGCGGAGTCGCTGCCGCGCCGGCCGCGCATCTTCTTCGAGGAGTGGCACGAGCCGCTCATCTCCGGCATCCGCTGGTGCTCGGAGCTGGTGGAGCTGGTGGGCGGGGTGGACGTGTGCCGTGAGTCGCGCGCGTCACAGGGCGCCAAGGGGCGCATCTTCGAGCCCGAGGAGGTGGCGCGCAGGGACCCCGAGGGCGTCATCGCCAGCTGGTGTGGCCGCAAGGCGAAGCGGGACAAGATTTCAGCGCGTCCGGGTTGGGAGAAGGTGACGGCGGTGGTGGACGACCAGCTCTATGAAGTGAAGAGCAGCCTCATCCTGCAGCCGGGGCCCGCGGCGTTGTCGGACGGCGTGGAGAGGCTCGCGCGCATCGTCTCGGCGATTGCGCGCGGTGAGAAGCTGCCGGTGCCGAAGGGCGCGGACCTGCGCGGCGGATGACGGAGGTCCGGACGCCGCGTGGGGGGCGGACTCCCTCGATGGAGTGAGCCGGTGCGACAGCCGCGCCGGGACGAGGTCTCCGCGCCTATGCTCGGGCGCGAGGACACACGAATCGCAAGGAGGCAGGACGTGGAAGGATTTCCGCTGAGGCTCACGTGGAAGGGCTCCACCGCGAGCGAGTACAGCCGCAACGCGGTGGCCGGCACGGACGGCAAGCCGGACATCCTGGTGAGCGCGGGGACGGGGTATGGCGGTGAGGACTCGCGCTGGAATCCGGAGGACCTGTTCGGGGCCTCGATTGCGCAGTGCCATCTGCTCACGTTCCTGGCGCTGGCGAAGAAGCTGCGGCTGGACGTGCGCTCGTACGAGGACCAGGTGACGGTGTTCCTCGACACGGTGGAGAAGGTGAAGCGGGTGAACAAGGTCCGCCTCGCGCCGCTCATCCGCGTGGCGCCGGGGACGGACGTGGAGAAGGTGCGCGAGATGTTCGTGAAGGCGCACAAGTACTGCTTCATCGGCCAGAGCATCACCGCCGAGGTGGTGATGGAGCCGACCATCGAGGTGCTGCCCGCGGGGTAGCGCTCAGCGCTTCCTGCGCGGCTTCTGCTCGGACACCTTCTTCACGACGGCGTCCGAGCACGCCAGGGGGCGGCCGTCCTCGGCGCGCAGCTCCAGGAGGCGCACGGGCCTGCCGTGCTCCGCGTCCACCAGTCGGGAGTGGGGCTCGTCGGGTTGGAAGCAGTGGTGTTCGCCCCACTGTCTCAAGGCCACGATGACCTGGAACAGGTCCTTGCCCTTGGGCGTCAGCGCGTACTCGTGGAACGCGCTCCCGTCGGACGCGGCCACCGTCTCCAGGATGCCGTGCGCGACGAGGTTGCGCAGCCGGCCGGAGAGGATGTTGCGCGCCACGCCCAGGTTCTTCTGAAGTTCCCCGAAGCGGCGCAGGCCGTCGAACACGTCCCGGAGGATGAGCAGGGACCACTCGTCCCCGAGGATGTCCACGGTCCGCTCGACGGGGCACTCGGCCTGGCTGTGGGGCTTTCGCTGCGCCATTCGGAAACGGAGGTTGCCACATCCCCTGTGGGCCGTTAACTCCCATCTGGTTTTATTTTGAAACCAGATGCGGGCAGGTGAGGGATGCGGCGCGAGTCCGGGCTGTCGGGCGCGGTGACGGGGCTGTTCGCGGTGGCCTGTGGGCTGGCCGTCGCGAACGTCTACTACGCGCAGCCGTTGTTGGATGCGATGGCGCGGGAGCTGGGGTTGCAGCCGGCGACGGTGGGCGTGGTGGTGACCGTCACGCAGGTGGGGTACGGGCTGGGGTTGTTGTTCCTGGTGCCGCTGGGAGATCTGGTGGAGCGGCGTCGGTTGGTGGCGCTCCAGATGTTGCTGTCGGTGGGGGCGTTGACGCTCGTGGGGCTGGCGCCCACGGGGGCGGTGTTGCTTGGCGCGCTGGCGGTGGTGGGGTTGCTCGCGGTCGTCACGCAGGTGCTGGTGGCGTTCTCCGCGTCGCTCGCGTCGCCCGCCGAGCGGGGCCGCGTGGTGGGGCTGGTGACGAGCGGGGTGGTGATTGGCATCCTGATGGCGCGCACCGTTGCGGGCTTCCTGTCCGACGTCGCCGGGTGGCGCTCCGTCTATCTCGTATCGGCGGGCGCGACGTTGCTGGTGGCGCTGGCGCTGCTGCGGGTGCTGCCTCGCGAGCGGGCGCGCACGCGGCTGTCCTATCCGGAGTTGTTGCGCTCGGTGCTCACGTTGTTCGTGGAGGAGCCCGTGTTGCGCGTCCGCGCGGTGCTCGCGTTGTTGGGCTTCGCGACGTTCAGCACCTTGTGGACGCCGATGGTGCTGCTGCTGGCGGCGCCGCCGTTCTCGCTCTCGCACACGCAGGTGGGCCTGTTCGGTCTCGCGGGCGTGGCGGGAGCGCTGGGGGCGTCGAGAGCGGGGCGGCTCGCGGACCGGGGCTTCGGGAACCGGACGACGGTGTTCGCGCTCGTGCTGCTGGTGGCGTCGTGGGTTCCCCTCGTGCTGACGCAGACGCACCAGTCGCTGTGGGCGCTGGGGTTGGGAATCATCGGCCTGGACCTGGCCATCCAGGCGTTGCACGTGACGAACCAGAGCGAGCTGTACGCGGTCCGCCCGGAGGCGCGCAGCCGGTTGGTGGCGGGCTACATGGTCTTCTATTCCATCGGCAGTGGCGCGGGCTCGCTCGCGTCCACGGTGGTGTTCGCGCACGCGGGTTGGGTGGGCGTGTGCGCGCAGGGGGCCGCCATCGCCGCCGTGGCGCTGGTGTTCTGGAGTGTCACGCGACGGTCGACGGGCGGCGCGGCGCGGGGATTCGCGAAGGCTCGCCGCGCCTCGTCATGACGTGGGGGTACGATTCGTGAGACGCCTGCGCTCCGTCCCCGGGGGTGATTCGTGGAGCAGGTGGTGCGGAAGTCGCCGCTTTACACATTCGTCATCTGTCCGAACAACAGCGGCAGCACGTTGCTGGTGCGGCTGTTGGCCACGTCGGACCAGGTCTCCGTGTTCGACTCGATGAACCACGAGGGCCAGTGGCTGGTGCACCGGGATGACCCGGAGGCGATGCCCATCCCCGACACCGAGTCGGACGAGCTTCGCAACTGGACGACGAACGAGGCGAAGTTCGCGGACCCCCAGCGCTACCACTGGGAGCGCATCAAGGCCGTCTGGCATCGCGCGTGGGATTTGCGCAAGGCGGTGCTCGTGGAGAAGAGCCCTCCCATGGTGATGGCCGCGCCACTGTTGCAGGAGCAGTTCGCGCCCGCGCGGTTCCTTGTCTCGGTGCGCAGTCCGTACGCCTTCGCGGAGGGCGTGCGGCGCAAGCGTGGCTATCCGCTGTCCACCGCGACGGCGCACTGGGTGCGCTCCAGTCGGCTGCAGCTCCGCAACCGCGCGGTGCTCAAGGGCTCGCTCTTCTTCCGTTACGAGGACCTCTGTCAGTCGCCGGAGACCATCGCCGCGCGAATCCTCGAGTACATCCCGGAGCTGGGGCGACTGGATGTCGGCCGCGCGTTCGACATCATGGGCGAGCACAGCACCATCCGTGACTTCAACGGGGACTCGCTCGGGCGCATGAGCGCCGCGGACCTGGATGAAATCAACGCCGCGCTCGCGGGCCATGAGGACGTGCTGGAGGCGCTGGGCTACGAGCGAATCGTCCGGGCTTGAGCCTGGGGTTAGCGTAGCTGCTGGCGCATCCGGGCATAGGAGGGGATGCCGAGGGGCACCCCGATGTCCGCGCGCCAGGTCTCGGCGAGCACGGCGTGCACCGACGCGGACAGCTCCGAGGAGTCTCCCACGCGCCCCGCTCGGACCTTGGTGGTCTGCATCTCGGGTGGGAGCGCGGTGAGCCGATTGACGGCCTCGGTCGTCGGGTGGTCGTCGAACTGGGACTCGTGCGCGTGCATGAACTCGAAGGTGGACTGCTTCGTCACGAGCGCGACGAGCGCGTCGTCCAGGTGGACACCCATGAAGGCGCCGATGCGGCGGACCGCTGACTCCAGGTCCTCCTTCATGTCCTCGTAGGCGAGGAGCAGTACGTCGTCGCGCTCACGCACGTTCCACCAGGCGCGCAGGTGCTCCCAGTAGCGGCCGAAGCGCGCGTCCTTCAGGAAGATGCCGAAGCAGAACTCCTCCACGCTGACGGAGTCGGGCTCGAACATCCAGCCATTCACGTAGTGGTAGAAGGACGTGAGCGTGTCCGCCGGGTCTCGCATCACGTAGATGTAGCGCCCGCCCTTCGGCACCCGCTCCCAATGCAGGTGCGTCTTGAACGCGCGGGGGCGAGCGACCTGGGGACCCGCGAGGTCGACGCCTGGGAGAGGTGGGCTCTCGTGCCACGGGACGACGAGGGAGATCTCCTCGAAGTTCATGTCTCCGCGCGTGCGCAGCCCGTGGACGATTTGCTGCGTCCACGTGGTTCCGCACTTGGGATAGGTGGCGACGAAGATGTCCGTCGGCTCGACGTGGAAGCTCGCGGGGCCGGAGATGGGTTCGCGCCATGCTCGCAGCGCTTGCAGCTCCGGCAGTGACTTCGGCAGACGGGATGATGGCTGACGGTGCGCGGTGTCCGACGCGGTCATGAAGCGTGCCCCCCGGTGGCGGGAATCCACCTGCTCGGGAGCCTAGCGCCAGTCCATGCCCGCATCTCGTGCCGCGTCCGTCACGGATTCATTGCGGGGGGCTCGACGCGGGACGTCAGCTCGACGCGGGGAGTTAACGCGCGTCCAGGATGGCGCGGAGGTCCTCGGGGATGTCCATGGGCGTGAAGATGCCCACGTTGGCGCCGCCTGTGTTGCCCAGTGGGGCGCGACCGAACCACGAGCCCGGCGCGGCAAGGAGGAGTCGCGGCAACTGTCCGAGCAGCTCCCGCCAGTCGCCATGTTGAACGGCCCACCGGAACATGGCGCCGTGGACGCGCAGGTGGGGCCACGCATGCGCCTGGCTCAGGATGTGAGCGCGCTCCAGGAAGCGCCAGGCGTCTTGATGGGCTCCGCGTGCATGGGCTTCAGCGGCGCGGTGCAGCTCGAGGTCGAAGTGGGTTCGCAGTGTCGGGGTCATGGGAGGTCTCGATGTGTGTCAGGCGCAAGCGGCGTGGCGTGTGTCGCCGGGCCCGCAGGGGTGGCAGGTCGCGGCGAGCGCGGGCTCGAGCTGCAGCGTCACGTGCTCGATGCCGAACGTGTCGTGCAGCCGAGCCTTCAGCGAGGGCACGAGCGCCTCATCACCGGACGGCGCCTCCACCACGAGGTGGGCGGTGAGGGCCGACTCGGTGGTGCTCAGGGCCCAGACGTGGAGGTCGTGCACACTGGCGACACCGGGCGCCTGTGTCATGAGGTTTCGCACCGCGCTCAGGTCGATGTTCGCGGGAACGGCTTGCAGCGCGAGGTTGACGGAGTCCACCAGCAGCCTCCACGTGCTGACGAGGATGAGCAGCGCGATGCCGAGCGTCACCACCGGGTCCAGCCACGCCTGACCGGTGAAGTAGATGAGCGCGCCGCTGAGCACCACGGCGAGCGACACGCCCGCGTCGGCCGCCATGTGGAGGAACGCGCCCTGCACGTTGAGGTCGTTCTTGCGCCCCTTCCAGAACAGCAGGGCCGTGGCGGTGTTGATGACGACGCCGATGCCCGCGACGCTCATGACGGTGAGGCTGGCGACGGGCGCGGGCTCGCCGAAGCGGCGGATGGCTTCCCAGCCGATGGCGCCCACGGCGACCAACAGGATGAGCGCGTTGAAGAGGGCCGCGAGGATGGAGGCACCGCGCAGGCCGTAGCTGCGCCGCTCGGTCGCCGCGCGCCGGGCGAGGATGCTGGCGCCCCAGGCGAGCACGAGCCCCAGCACGTCGCTCAGGTTGTGGCCTGCGTCCGCGAGCAGCGCCAGCGAGCCGGAGATGAAGCCGTAGAGGGCCTCGACGGCCACGAAGGCCAGGTTGAGGGTGACACCGAGCGCGAAGGCTCGGCCGTGCGACGTGGGCGCATGACTGTGTGAACCCGACATGGGGACAGGGACCTCCAGGAATGAATGGTGCTGGAGGGGCGCGCTCGGGGACCCACGAGCCGCGACCCACCGTTCATCGAGGAAGACGCCACCTTTCGCGCGGTATTACAGCGGCATTTCCCGAGGTTTTCTGAAGGAGGCGTACCGCCAGCGGGGGAGGGGGGCTGCTACGGCGTGTGGGGCCGCGCACCTCGGATTCGGCGCTCACACGGGGGGGGCCGTCGGGTGGCTCGACTGACAGCGACCAACGAAGCGACTTGCCATGGCTCGCGCCGAAGGTAGGACCTCCGTGCAAGTGGCGGTGCTGTCCGCGCTCCGTGGCTCTTGGCGGCCCGTGCCCGAGCGGCAGCCAGGACCTCAAGGGAAAGGTGAAGTTGGCGGACCGCGCCATCCGAGCTTCCCGCGATGAAGATGCTCGCCAGGAATGCGGCGCATGCCAGGATGGTGGGGTGGCGCTACCACTGGTTGCCCTCATCGTCGTTCCCCTCGCCCTGACTCCACTCCAGGCCGAGCCTGCCTCCGAGAGGCCGGCTCCAGTGGTCTTGCTCGCCGCGAGGCAGCCAGAGCCCGTCTCCGACACACCGGCCCCTGTCGTTGCGTCGCCGCCACCGGTCGTGCTCGTCGCGAGGCAGCCAGCGCCTGTCTCCGAGTCACCGGCTCCCGTCGTCGCGTCGCCGCCACCGGACGCGCTCGCCGCGAGGCAGCCAGAGCCCGTCTCCGAGACGCCGGCTCCCGTCGTCGCGACTCCGCCACCGGATGCCCCCATCGCGACACAGCAGGGCGAGCAGCCGGAAGGAGTCACGGTGGAGCCGCCGCCCGCCCGCGCGCCCGGGCTGCCGCAGGAGAACTACGAGGAGGCGCTCATCGTCGAGTCGCTCGTCCGTCATGGCCGCAAGGTGGACCCCTCGCCCGAGGGCAAGCCGCTCTCGGACGTGCTCGTCGACACCGAGGAGGTCGTGGCCGAGAGCGACCCGTATCCGAACTTCCTCAACATCTTCCACGTGCGCACCCGCGACGAGGTCGTCCGCCGCGAGGTGTTGCTGCCGCTCGGTCAGCCCTACTCCACGCGCCTCGCGGAGGAGACGGCGCGCAACCTGCGCTCACTGCGCCTGTTCTCCGTGGTGCGCGTCGTCCCGCTCGTCGGGAAGACACCCGGCACGGTGTCGCTGCTCGTCGTCACCAAGGACATCTGGTCGCTGCGGCTCAACAGTGACTTCTCCGCGGTGGGCTCGCTGCTCCAGTACCTGCGGCTGCAGGGCACGGAGCAGAACTTCCTGGGCCGGGGCAAGAAGCTCGCGGTGGACTTCATCCTGCGCCTGGACACGCTGAGCCTCGGCCAGAGCTACACGGACCCGCGCGTGCTGGGCTCCCGCTGGTCGCTCACCGAGTCGGCCGCCATCATCATCGGACGTGAGAGCGGCCAGGCCGAGGGCTCCCGGGGCAGCGTCTCCGTGAGCCGGCCGCTGTACTCGCTGTCGACGCCGTGGAGCGTGAGCTCGTCCGTGGCGTGGAACGTGGAGACCAACCGCGTCTACCGGGGTGCGGACATCTGGCAGCTCCCGTTCCCCGGTGGCCCGGCGGTGCCCTACGTGTACCGCACCGAGGAGGTCGCCGGCGCGGCCTCGTACACGCGCTCCTTCGGCCTGCGCTACAAGGTCAACGTGAGCGGCTCCGTGGGCGCGTACCACTACGCCTACGACCCTCCGATGTCGTCGATGTTGGGGCAGTCGCAGGTCGACTGGTTCCGGAGCAACTACCTGCCGCGCGCCGAGGACGCGGGCTACGTGTCCATGTCCCTGCGCGCCTTCGAGGCCCGCTACGAAGTCCTGCGCGACGTGGACTCCTACGTCCTCTCCGAGGACTACCAGATGGGGCACTGGCTCTCCGCGACGCTGCGCTACGCACCCCCCGTCTTCGATGACGACACGCACTTCGCCGAGGCGGGGCTCGCCGCGCGCTACCGGCTGCGCTGGGGCGATGCGCTCACCACGGTGGCGGCCTCGGGCTCCATCCGTCGGCAGCTGGGAGCCGCGGCGACGTGGAACAACCGCCACTGGGCGGCGGAGCTCACGCAGGTGTCGCCCAAGGTGTTCGGAGGCCGCTTCGTCGCGCGCGGCCTGTTGGACATCAACATCGATGACCTGTTCGACCGGATTACCCTGCTGGGCGGAGGCAACGGCCTGCGCGGCGCGCCCGCCGACGAATACTCCGGCAGGAAGATGTTGCTGGTGAACGTGGAGTACCGCACCGCGCCGCTGGTCATCAAAACCGTGCACGTGGGCGGCGTGCTCTTCCTCGACTCGGGCAGCGCGTGGAACGACCGCCCGGACATGGTGACGTCCGTGGGCGTGGGCCTGCGCCTGCTCTTCCCCCAGTTCAACGTCAATCCGTTCCGCATCGACTTCGGCTACGTGCTCAACGACGACCGGCCGCCCATCGGCAGCCGCTTCACGTTCGCCGGCGGACAGGTGACGGACCTGCGTCCCAGCTTCCTCGACTCACCGCTGTAGCCACTCACGGCGGCTCGACGCGCAACAGCTCCCGGAACAACACCTCGGCGGCGTCCCGGAACAGCGCTCCGGACGCGAGCAGGCCGCCGCAGTGGTGCGGCTCCCTCGCGAGCGTCAGCGCCACCGCGCGCTGGAGCACCGCGTCCCAGAAGGACTCGGAGCCCTCGGGCAGCAGGAACTCGCGGATGATGGCGCGCGGCCAGGGCAGCACCGTCGTCGGGTCCGCGTCGCTCAGCGACGTGAAGCAGTCCAGGTCCACGTCCAGCAGCACCCGCTCCGCGTCCTCGAGCACGTCTCGCACCGCGTCCCCCGGGGCGGGGCGGCTCCACGCCTCGGACGCGCGGTCCACGGTGGGCACCACCACCAGTCGATGCGAGCGCCCCCGCGTGTCCACGTAGGTGTCTCCCGCGAAGGCGCCCCGGGGCCGCGTCCGGGCGATGAACAGGGCATCTCCCACCAACCCCGCCTCCATGGCCGCGAGGATGTGGTCGTAGTTGCGCACGTCCAATTCCCACCGGGCGTGCTCGTCCAGCGCTCGCAGGCCCGCCGAGCGGTCCGGCACCGCATCCGGTCTCCGGGGCACCACCACGTCCAGGTGGCGGTCCAGGGTGACGAGCAGCGCGGCGGGCCCGGAGTCCCCCAGGGCCATGGCCCAGGAGGGCAGGGCGAGCCGGTGGGGGTCGAAGACGTACGCGTCCGTCGGCCCCCGGCCGCCTCCCAGCCCCAGCCGGATGACGCCCGCCAGGCGCAGGTGGAGCAGGCCGTCGTCGTCGGTCTTCATGCCTCGGGAATCCTCGCGTCCGTCGCGGGTTTGCTCAGCTTGCGCGGCGGCCGAGTGTAGGCTTCCCCGCACCTTTCCGTGAAAGGAGCCCCGCCGCCGGCGGGAGTTCGACTACGCATGCGCCAGGTCCTTACCGCAGCGCTCATCTTCGTGAGCGCGCCCGTATTCGCCCAGGAAGTGAAGCCCCTCACCATGCCCCAGACGGCGCACTCGCAAGACCCCTTCTTGAGGCAGCTGTCGGAGACCCGCAACTTCTCCAGCGGCCGCCCGGTGAGCGTGAAGGTCACCCCGGACGAGAAGCAGGTCCTCTTCCTGCGCACCCAGGCCACCTCCAACGTCCAGACGCTCTACGCGTTCGACGTGGCGACCGGGGAGGTGAAGGAGGTCCTCACCCCCGAGGCGCTGCTCAAGGGCACCGAGGAGACGCTCACCCCCGAGGAGAAGGCCCGCCGTGAGCGCATGCGCGTCAGCGCCCGGGGCTTCACCTCGTACCAGATTTCCGACGACGGCTCGCGCCTGCTCGTCCCGCTCTCCGGCCGGCTCTACGTGGTCGAGCGCGCGAGCGGCAAGGTGACCGAGCTCAAGACGGGCCCCGGCGTGTTGGACCCGCGCTTCTCCCAGGATGGCAAGCAGGTGGCCTACGTCCGCGAGAACGACGTCTACCGAATCGACGTCGCGGCGAACAAGGAGCAGCGCGTGACGAAGGGCGGCACCGCCGAGAAGACGCACGGCGTGGCCGAGTTCGTCGCCCAGGAGGAGATGAGCCGCTTCTCCGGCTACTGGTGGAGCCCCGACGCCAGGCGCGTCGCCTACACCGAGTCCGACACCACCGAGGTGGAGAAGCTCACCATCGTCGACGTGATGCACCCCGAGCGCGGCGGCGAAATCTTCGCGTACCCGCGCCCCGGCAAGCCCAACGCCAAGGTGCGCCTGGGCGTCACGGCCGTCACCGGCGGCAAGACGACGTGGGTGCAGTGGGACGCGGCGAAGTACCCGTACCTGGCCACCGTGGTGTGGCCCAAGGGCGGCCCGCTCACCATCCTCGTGCAGAACCGCGTCCAGACGGAGCAGCAGCTGCTCTCCGTCGACCCGGCCACGGGCAAGACGCGTGAGCTGCTGGTGGAGAAGGACTCGGCCTGGCTCAACCTGGACCAGGACTTCCCGCTGTGGCTGGACGATGGCTCGGGCTTCCTCTGGTACACCGAGCGCAACGGCGGCCCGGAGGTGGAGCTGCGCCGCGCCGACGGCTCGCTCGACAAGAGCATCGTCAAGCCGGACGCGGGCTTCCGCGGCCTGTCGCGCTTCGTGCAGAAGGACCGCACGCTGTTCTTCTCCGGCGGCCCCAACCCCACGCAGAGCGCGCTGTGGCGCGTGAAGAACGGCGGGGCGCCCGAGCGCGTGACGAAGAACGGCGAGGGCATCGAGGGCGGCTCCGCCTCGCGCGAGGGCGGGGTGTTCGTCGTCAACACGTCCAGCCTCAAGAGCATGAGCCGCACGGAGGTCCTGCGCGCGGACGGCACGCGCGTGGGCCAGCTGCCCGAGGTGGCGCAGGAGCCGCCCTTCGTCCCCAACACGGAGCTCAGGCAGGTGGGCCCCAAGCGCTACTGGGCGTCCATCACCCGCCCGCGCGACTTCAAGCCCGGCAAGAAGCTGCCCGTCATCGTCGACATCTACGGCGGCCCCACCACCACCGTGGTGCACCACAGCATGGCCGCGCACCTGATGTCCCAGTGGATGGCGGACCAGGGCTTCCTCGTCGTGAAGTTCGACGTGCGCGGCACCCCGCTGCGCGGCGCCGCCTGGGAGCGCGAGGTGAAGTACGACTTCGCCACCGTCACGCTGGATGACCAGGTGGACGCGCTCCAGGCCCTGGCCAAGGAGCTGCCCGAGCTGGACATCAACCGCGTGGGCATCCAGGGCTGGAGCTTCGGCGGCTACATGTCCGCGCTGGCCGCGCTCAAGCGCCCGGACGTCTTCAAGGCCGCGGTGTCCGGCGCCCCGGTGGTGGACTGGCTCGACTACGACACGCACTACACCGAGCGCTACCTGGGCCTGCCCCAGGAGCACCCCGAGGCGTACGAGAAGAGCTCGCTGCTCACCTACGCCAAGGCGGACAAGCCCATCGGCAAGCTGCTGCTCATCCACGGCACCGCGGATGACAACGTCTACTTCTTCCACACGCTGAAGCTGAGCGACGCCCTGTTCCGCGCCGGCAAGCCGCACGATTTGCTCCCCCTGAGCGGCCTGACGCACATGGTCCCGGACCCGCTGGTGAAGCAGCGCCAGTGGGAGCGCGTGATGGAGCACTTCAAGAAGAACCTGTGACGGGAGCACTCCGGTGCGCGGGTGGCGCGCGCGCCCCGGGGGCCTCCACCGTCCTTCAGGAAAGCAAGAGGCCCGGTTCCCTTGGACAGGGGCCGGGCCTCCGTTCACGAGCCCTTCGCGGGGAAGGGCTCATGGCAACGACGTTTCAGCCGGCGCGAACGTTCTGCGCCTGAAGGCCCTTGGGGCCACGCGTCACTTCGAACTCCACCTTCTGACCCTCGGCGAGGGTGCGGAAGCCGTCCATGTTGATGGCGGTGTGGTGGCAGAACACGTCCTCACCACCGCCGTCCTGGGTGATGAAGCCGAAGCCCTTCGCGTCGTTGAACCACTTCACGGTACCGGTTGCCATTGCACTTCCTTCAGTCTTGCGGGGCGACGCGTGAGAGTCGCCCGTTCTTCCCGCCCCCCGACGACCGGGAGACATGTCCGGTTTTAGTGAAACGCCTGCCTGGAAGTCCAGCCAGCGACCTGAAATGCCCGGTTTGCATTGAGGCCGGGCATCTCAGGCAAAGCTGACGCGTCGCGTTGGCTTGGCCTCAGACGTCGAGCAGGAGGCGCTCGGGGTCCTCGATGCACTCCTTCACGCGCACGAGGAACTGGACGGCTTCGCGGCCGTCGATGAGGCGGTGGTCGTAGGTGAGGGCCACGTACATGATGGGCCGGATGACCACCTGACCGTCGCGGGCGACGGGGCGCTCGACGATGTTGTGCATGCCCAGGATGCCCGTCTGCGGCGGGTTGATGATGGGCGTGGACAGCATGGAGCCGAAGATGCCGCCGTTGGTAATCGTGAAGGTGCCGCCCTGCAGCTCCGGCAGGGTGAGCTTGTCGTTGCGCGCCCGGGTGCCCAGGTCGCCCACGCCCTTCTCCAGCTCCGCCAGGGACAGCTTGTCCGCGTTGCGCACGACGGGGACGACCAGGCCGCGGCTGCCGCTCACCGCCACGCCGATGTCGTAGTAGTGCTTGAAGATGACGTCTTCGCCGTCGATCTCCGCGTTGACCTGGGGGAAGGCCTTGAGGGCCTCAATCGACGCGCGGACGAAGAAGCTCATGAAGCCGAGCTTCACGCCGTGCTTGGCCTGGAACTTGTCGTTGTACTTCTTGCGCAGGGCCATCACCTCGCCCATGTCCACCTCGTTGAAGGTGGTGAGCAGGGCGGCGGTGGACTGGGCCTGGACCAGGCGCTCGGCGACGCGCTTGCGCAAGGGCGTCATGCGCACGCGCTCCTCGCGCGCGGCGTTGGGGCGCGGGCCCGCGGGCTGGGCCGGGGCGGCGGGCTGGGAGGGCGCGGCCGGGCGGTTGAGCTGACCGAGCACGTCCTCCTTGGTGATGCGACCGCTGGCGCCGCTGCCCTTGAGCTGGCTGACGTCGACCTTGTTCTCCTCCGCCATCTTCCTGGCGGTGGGGGTGATGCGCGCGTCGGACGCGGCGTCCTGCGCGGGGGCGGCGGCGACGGGAGCGGCGGCCGGGGCGGCGGGAGCGGCCGCCGCGGGCTTGGCGGCGGGAGCGCCGGCACCGGCCTCGATGAGGCCGAGCACGTCACCCACGCGCACCTTGTCACCTTCCTTGAAGGCGACGGACGCCAGGGAACCGGCCGCGGGCGCGGGCACGTCGATGGTGACCTTGTCGGTCTCCAGGACGACGAGCGGCTCGTCCGCGGACACCGCGTCACCCGGCTTCTTGTTCCACTTGCCGACGACGGCCTCGGTGATGGACTCGCCCAGGGGGGGTACTTTCAGTTCAACGGCCATTCTTGGTCCCTCGGAAGATGGCTTCCTCGATGATGAGCTGCTGCTCGATTTCGTGCGTCTTGGGGAAGCCGGTTGCGGGGCTGGCGGCCTCCGCGCGCCCGATGTAGCCCAACTTCACGGGCTGCTGCGAGCGCGACGAGACCAGGTCATGCAGGCGCGGGAACATGAAGTGCCACGCACCGGCATTGCGGGGCTCCTCCTGCACCCAGTAGACCTCCGCGAGCTTGGGCAGCTTCGCCACCAGGTTCGCCAGCTCGTCCGCCGGGAACGGGTAGAGCTGCTCCACCCGGACGATGGCGATGCTGTCGTCCTTGCGCTCGTTCCGCGCCTTCACCAGGTCGTAGTACACCTTGCCGCTGCACAAGAGCAGCCGCGTCACGCCCGCGGGCGCCACGCTGTCCAGGATGACCTCCTGGAAGCCGCCCGTCGCCAGCTCGTCCACCTTGCTGGTGGCCTCCGGCCGGCGCAAGAGGCTCTTGGGCGACATGATGACCAGGGGCTTGCGCACCGGGCGCACCACCTGACGGCGCAAGAGATGGAAGATCTGCGCGGGCGTCGTGGGGTAGCAGACCTGGATGTTGTCCTCGGCGGACAGGTCCAGGAAGCGCTCCAGGCGCGCGCTGGAGTGCTCGGGGCCCTGGCCCTCGTAGCTGTGTGGCAACAGCAGCGTGATTCCGCTCAGCCGGCGCCACTTGCTCTCCGCGGCGGCGATGAACTGGTCGATGATGATTTGCGCGCCGTTGGCGAAGTCGCCGAACTGGGCCTCCCAGATGGTGAGGCCGTCCGGGACGTCCAGGCTGTAGCCGTACTCGAAGCCGAGCACGCCCATCTCCGACAGGGCGCTGTTGACGACGTGGAAGCTGGCGCGGCCGGTGGAGAACTGCTGCAGCGGCGTGTACTTGGCACCCGTCGTCACGTCGTGCAGCACCGCGTGGCGGTGGCTGAACGTGCCGCGCTCGCAGTCCTGACCGGACAGCCGCACCGGGTGGCCCTCGGCGAGCAGCGTGGCGTACGCCAGCGACTCACCCTCGCTCCACTGGAGCTCCTCGCTGTCGAGCATGCCCAGGCGCTTCTTGATGACGGTGCGCTCCACGTCGCGGTGCACGCTGAAGCCCTCGGGCACCGTGCACAGCCGCTGGAGCGCGTCGCGCAGCTTCGCCTTGTCCACCGCGGTGGACACCTGGGGCGCGTTCTTCACCGAGCCGCCCTGGTAGGCCTTCCACAGGCCCTCCAGCGCGCTGGGCTCCTTGAACTCGCTCTCCTGGCGCGCGCGGGTGAGCGCGGCGTCGAACTCCGACAGGCAGCGCTGCTTGATGGCCTCCGAGTCCTCCGCGCTGATGCGGTTGCCGTCCGCCAGCGCCTTCGCGTAGCGCGTGCGCACCGTCGGGTGCTTGCGGATGATGTCGTACATCGCCGGCTGGGTGAACGAGGGGTCGTCGCCCTCGTTGTGGCCGTAGCGGCGGTAGCAGATGAGGTCGATGACCACGTCGGTGTGGAACGTCTGGCGGTACTCCGCCGCCAGCCGCGCCACGTGCACGCAGGCCTCCGGGTCATCGCCGTTCACGTGGAACACGGGGATGTCCAGCATCTGCGCGATGGCGGTGGCGTAGATGGAGGAGCGCGAGTCGTGGGGGTCGGTGGTGAAGCCGACCTGGTTGTTGATGACGACGTGGAGCGTGCCGCCCGTCGTGTAGCCCTTGAGGCCCGACAGGTTGAGCGTCTCCGCGACGACGCCCTGGCCCATGAAGGCCGCGTCGCCGTGGATGAGCAGGGGCATCACGCCCACGCGCTCGGTGTCGCCGAAGCGCTCCTGCTTGGCGCGCACGCGGCCCTCGACCACCGGATTGACGGCCTCCAGGTGGCTGGGGTTGAACGCCAGCGACAGGTGCACGTTCTTGCCCTGGCGCGTGGTGTGGTCCGACGAGAAGCCCATGTGGTACTTCACGTCGCCGCGGCCCAGGTACGCCCGGGGGTCCTTGGGGCCGTCGAACTCGCTGAAGATCTGCCCGGGCTGCTTGCCCAGGATGTTCGTCAGCACGTTGAGGCGGCCGCGGTGGGCCATGCCGATGACGACCTCCTTCAGTCCCAGGCCGCTGCCCACCTCGGCGATGGCGTCCAGCATGGGGATGAGGGCCTCGCCGCCGTCCAGGCTGAAGCGCTTGGCGCCCACGTACTTGGTGTGCAGGAAGTTCTCGAAGCCCTCCGCGTAGGACAGCTTCGTGAGGATGTGGCGCTGGTCCTCGAC
Source organism: Myxococcus guangdongensis (assembly GCF_024198255.1). Lineage (NCBI taxonomy): Bacteria > Pseudomonadati > Myxococcota > Myxococcia > Myxococcales > Myxococcaceae > Myxococcus > Myxococcus guangdongensis. The sequence goes on along the minus strand of NZ_JAJVKW010000008.1, from coordinate 397,401 downwards.
GGAGAACGCGGTGGTGTTCTCGCTGTGCTCCATCCGCTGCATCAGCCAGCGGCGGCGCTCGCTGTCGAGGATCTGCATGAACTCCACGCCGACGCTGCCCGTGTACGTGCGGTGCAGGCGCGCGAGCAGCTCGTCCAGCTTCACCTTCTGCTGGGGGAAGACGTTGTGCGTCTCCACCTGCTGCTCGCGCTCCTTGGGCGAGAAGTGGCCGTCATCCACCATGCTCACGTCGGCCACGTGCTCGAGCGCGGGACGCGGACGGCTCAGCGGGTCCAGGTCGGCGCGCAGGTGGCCGCGCAGACGGAACGCGAAGAGCGCCTGGTCCACCTTGGACTGCAGCTCCAGCGCCTGGGCCTGGGCGGTGCTCTGGGCGGCGACGGGGGCAGGTGCGGCCGGCGCGGCGGCGGGGGCCTGGGCGGCACCCGCGGCCTTGCCGTTGCCCTTGCCGGGCGCGACGGCCGCCGCGGGCACCTCCAAGAGCTTCGTGCTGAAGATGGGACGGCCGGCGCCATCGTTTCGCTCGAAGATCTCTCGCCAGCTTGCATCCACGCTGGAGGGATCCTCGAGGTAGCGGGCGTAGAGCCCCTCGATGAAGTCGATGTTGGCGCCGGAAAGGAACGAGTCCTGGAAGTTCGCCATGGCGGTGTCGTCTTTTACTGGATGACCGCCCCGTTGGGGGTTTTTCGAGGCGTCTTTGTTGAGCCCTGGCACCACCCCAGGGGAGGGGCCTCTCCAGGGGAGCAGCCCAAGTCATGCCGCTGTTGAGCCCAGCTTCACCCGACCCCTTCACCTGGGAACACCCCGACACCCGGGGACTCCCAGCGCCCGTTTCGTCCCGTTTCGGTCGAAAGGAGTGCTAGACAGCCCGCTCCCCCATCCCCTTCTCCCTCCCAAGAGGCCGCCTCACATGCTGCTCCAGGGCAAGAAGCTGCTCATCACCGGGGTGCTCACCCCCCAGTCCCTCGCCTATGGCATCGCCGAGCACGCGCTCGCGCAGGGCGCGGACATCCTCCTGACGGGCTTCGGTCGGGCCAAGTCCCTCACCGAGCGCAGCGCCAAGCGCCTCAAGCCGGGCCTCGAGGTGCTGGAGCTGGACGTCACCAACCCCGAGCACTTCAAGGCGCTCACCGAGTCGCTCAAGCAGCGCTGGGACCGGGTGGACGGCGTGCTCCACGGCATCGCCTATGCCCCGGATGACGCCCTGGGCGGCAACTTCCTCAACACGCCCTGGGAGAGTGTCCAGACGGCGTTCCGCATCTCCACGTTCTCCCTCAAGGAGCTCGCGGTGGCGTGCGCGCCGCTGATGCCGCCGGGCGGCTCCATCGTCACGCTGGACTTCGACAACCGCGTGGCGTGGCCCATCTACGACTGGATGGGCGTGTGCAAGGCCGCGCTGGAGTCCACCGTGCGCTACCTGGCCCGCGACCTGGGCCCCAAGGGCATCCGGGTCAACGCGCTGGCGGCGGGACCCCTGTCCACGATGGCCGCCAAGGGCATCCCGGGCTTCAAGGCGCTGGAGGCGGGGTGGGGTACCCAGGCCCCACTGGGCTGGAGTGCCAAGGACAGCCACGACATGGTGTCCAGGACGGCGTGTGCCCTGCTGTCGGACTGGCTGCCCTCCACCACGGGCGAAATGATCCACGTGGACGGTGGTTATCACGCCGTGGGTGCGCCACCGGTGCCCCCGGAGTCCGTGGCGGGCGCCCAACCCGCGGGCACCAAGCCTGCGAGCGAGTAGGCGCCACCCGCTCCCGGCGTCGAGGTCATCCGACACCTGCCCGCCCGCAGTGAATGCGGGCAGGTCACCCCGCTTTCTCCCGTGAGAGCGCTCACGGTAGAGTCTCCAACGTTTCGCAGAGGACGGCCGCATTGGCCCAACCCCTGCGCAGGAGCCGTGGCACCGTGAGCACCAACAGCACCAAGGTCTTGCTGGTGGACGACAGCCCGACCGTTCGGAACATCGTCAAGATCTACCTCATGAACCTCCGGGTGGAGGCGCTGGAGGCGGACGATGCGACTCGCGCGCTGAAGATCCTCCAGCTCGTCCCGGTGAATCTGGTCATCGCGGACATCAACATGCCCGGGATGGATGGCATCACCTTCGTCAAGGAGGTCCGGGCCAGCCGCAACGCGCAGCTGCGCACGGTGCCCATCCTGCTGTTGACGGCGGAGAAGAACGTGGACCTGCGCCAGCGGGGCACGGAGGCGGGCGCCAACGCGTTCATCCAGAAGCCGGTCTCCCACCACGAGCTGACGGAGACCGTCCGTCAGTTCCTGTCCAAGGCCTGATGCCGTGAGCCTGCCGTCCCTGCTGCTCGTCGACGACAGCGACGCCATCCTGGCGCTCGAACGCGCCATCCTCTCCGGCCACTACACCATCCACACCGCGAGCAACGGGCGCGAGGCGCTGGAGAAGGTCTCCCGCCTGAGGCCCGCCGCGGTGCTGCTGGACCTGTCGATGCCGGAGATGGACGGCGACGAGGTCCTCCAGCGGATGAAGGCGGACCCGGCCACGTCGGACATCCCGGTCATCATCATCTCCTCGGAGAAGTCGCGCGCGGAGGCGTGTCTGGGGTTGGGCGCGGAGACGTTCCTGGCCAAGCCCTTCCGCGCGGATGAGCTCCTGCACGCGGTGGGGGAGGCGCTGGCCAACTCGCGGCGCCGCGCGCGCACCGGCTCGCTGCTGGTGCTGCGGGTGACGGTGGGCACGCTGGAGTTCGCGGTGCCGCTGGACTCGGTGCGCGAGGTGCTCCTGCATCCGGCGACGCGGCCGTTGCCCACGGCGCCCTCGTACCTGCGCGAATACGTGGAGGTGCGGGGCGAGGCGCTGTGCGTGCTGGACGTGGCCCGGCGGCTGAGCGTGGAGCACTCGCTGCCGCGCGTGGAGCGGATGCTGGTGGTCATCCAGGTGGACGGGGTGGCGCTGGCGCTCGCGGTGGACACGGTGAAGGACCCGGAGGAGTACGCGGCGGCGGACATCGACCGGCGCGAGCGCGTGGGCGGCACGGACCATGGTCCGCTGCGCGATGGGCTCATCGGGATGTTGCGCGCCGGGGGGCACCTGTTGCCCATTTTGGATCCGCGGGTGTTCGTGGCTCGGGGCCTCTTGCAGGACCTGCCCAAGATGGTGGAGGCCGCGGAGGCCAGGCGGAGCGCATGAGCGCAGAGCTCGACCCGCGGCTTTTGACCCGAGCGCGGGAAGTGGTGTCATCCATCACCGGCTTCCGCGACGACGCCATCGCCTCCGAGGCGATGGAGCGCGTGGTGCGTGGCGAGCTCGCGCGTGGGCGCTCGTCGGCGGACCTGTTGGGGGAGATGCTCTTCCCCCAGTCGCCCCTGTCCGGCACGTTGGTGCGCGCGGCGCTGGTGGGGGAGACCTACTTCTTCCGGCAGCCCGAGCACTTCCGCTACATCTCCCAGGCGGGCGTGCCCGCGGCGCTGCGCAAGGGCGCGCTGGCGCTGCGCGGCTGGAGCGCGGGCTGCGCCACGGGCGAGGAGGCCTACTCGCTGGCGGCGGCGCTGCTGGCGTCGGTGCCGCACGGCTTCCCGGTGGAGGTGCTGGGCACGGACCTGCACGAGGCCAGCCTGGAGACGGCGCGGCGCGCGTCCTACGGCACCTGGTCCCGGCGCGAGTCGGCGCCGCGGCTGTTCCCGCTCTACCTGGACGCGCCGGAGCGGCAGGTCACCATCCTCCCCGTCGTGCGCCGCGTCGCCACCTTCGCGCAGGGGAACCTGCTGGCGCCCCTGCCCGAGCGCTTCGGCCGCTTCGACTTCATCCTCTGCCGCAACGTGCTCACGTACTTCTCCCCGGCCGCGCGCGAGCAGGCCATCTCGCTCCTGACGCGCGCGCTCAACCCCGGCGGCTTCCTCTTTTTGGGCGCGGTGGAGGCGGACCGGGTGCCGCCCGGCATGGTGCGCGAGGGCCCGCCGGAGCTGCAGACCTTCCGCATGCTGGCGCCCGGTGAGCTGACCACGCCCGCGCCCGCGCCGCGCCCGGTGGAGCGCGCCGAGCCGCCCGCGCCCTTGTTCCGCAAGCCCAAGGCGACGCCGGTGCCGGTGGTGCCCGCGAGGGTGACGCCGCCGCCTCCGCCGTCCCGGCTGCACCTGGAGGCGCTGGAGCGCATCGAGGAGGGCGACGTGGAGGGCGCGGCGGCGGTGCTGGAGTCGCTCGTGCGTCAGGCTCCCGATTATCTGCCGGGCCTGCTCGAGCTCGCGCTCCTGCGGGAGCGCACCGGGGCGCGCGAGGCGGCGGTGCCGCTGATGCGCGCGCTCAGGGTTCGCGCGGAACGGCTCGCACCGGACCACCTCGTGGACGGGCCCGAGGCCCTGCCGGCGCGGTTCTATCAGGCGTCCGCTGACGCCTACCTCAATCAAGGGGCCCTCGAATGAAAATCCTTCCCAGAAGCATGGAGGAGGCCCAGGAGCAGGAGGCCGTCGAACTGCTCGAGCGGCGCGCCTCGCGGCTGCGTGAGCAGGCCGAGACGACGGTGGAGGAGGCGGTCCACTGGATCGCCGAGTTCCCGCTGGGCGAGGAGCGCTACGCGCTGTCGCTGGAGATGCTGCGCGCGGCCCTGCCCCTGCGGATGGTGACGCCGGTGCCGCTGTCCTCGCCGCATGTCGTCGGGGTGCTGCGCTTCCAGGGTCAGGTGCTCTCCGCGCTGAGCCTCGCGTCCATGCTGGGCGGACACGGCTGGCGGCAGGACCCGGCGGTGTTGCTGGTGGTGGACCGCGGCGACGGCGAATTGTGCGCGCTGGACTGCGAGGCCATTCCGCGCCCCACGACGCTGCCGGCGAGCGCGGTGGAGGCCGCGCGCGTGCGGGCCGAGGGGCCGGTGATGGAGGTCTTCACCCAGGACCGGCAGCTCATCCACCTCATCGACCTCAAGCGCCTGTTCACCACCCGCTCGACGGGAGGACGCAATGCCCGTTGACCCGATGCTGCAGGGACTCGTCACGGGGTTCGCCGTCGAGGCCCAGGAGGTCATCCAGAAGGTCACCATGGACCTGCTGGAGCTGGAGCGCGAGGGCCTGGACACGGGCGCGCTCGCGAAGCTCTACGTCCGGCTGGGCCGGCACCTGCACACGCTCAAGGGCAGCGCGTCCAGCCTGGGCCTGCAGGATTTGGGCGACATCGCCCACAAGCTGGAGGACGCGCTCGCGCCGCTGAAGGCGACCACGCAGAAGATGCCCCGGTCCGTGGTGGACGTGCTGCTGCACGGCCTGGACCTGTTCATGCTGCGCGCCCAGGCGCACGCGGATGGACGCGGGGACTCGCTGCCGGACCCGGCCGCCGCGCTGGCGCAGCTGGTGGCGGACGGGCCCGCGCCGGAGACGGTGGCCGCGCAGATTGCGGCCCTGTCCTCGAACGGCGCCGCGGAGCCGGAGGCGAACGGTGCGTCGGAGGACTCCGGGTCGCCGGACCTGTCGGCGCAGCTGGGCGCGGACACGCAGGCGGAGTCCGCGGACACGGGCTGGCGCGTCAGCGTGCGGCAGGTGACGGCGCTGATGCGCGAGGTGGAGCGGCTTCGCGAGGTGCGCCTGCGCGTGGAGGAGCGCGGCCGCGAGCTGGACCGCGTGGTGGCGGTGCTGGCCAAGCAGGGTCTGCTGGCGGAGACGGCCGAGGCGCGCACGCTGCTGTCGGGCACGTCGCGCTCGCTGCGCACCGATGGCGAGGAGACGAGCGACATCGTCGACGCGCTGGAGGAGGGCCTCAAGGCCATCACCACGCGCCCGGTGCGCACCATCCTGGACCCGCTGCAGCGCATGGTGCGCGACTTGTCGCGCCAGCTGGGCAAGGAGGCGCGGCTGTCGGTGGTGGGCTCGGAGCTGTCGCTGGACCGGCGCCTGTTGGAGCGGCTCCAGGGCGCGCTGGTGCACCTGTTGCGCAACGCCGTGGACCACGGCCTGGAGATGCCCTCCGAGCGCGAGAAGGCGGGCAAGCACCACGAGGGCGCGCTCACGCTGCGCGTGGAGCAGCAGGGCAACCTGCTCTTCCTCGAGTGCGCGGACGACGGCTCGGGCATCGACGTGGCGCGGGTGCGCAAGGTGGCCGAGTCGCGCGGCGTCATCGCCTCCGACGAGGCGGAGCGGCTCAATGAGAATCAGCTGAGGGATCTCATCTTCCGGCCGGGCTTCAGCACGCGCTCGGACGTGACGGACACGTCGGGCCGGGGCGTGGGCCTGGACGCGGTGCGCGCGTCGGTGGAGGGCCTGCAGGGCCGCATCGAGGTGAACAGCACGCCGGGCCAGGGCACGCGCTTCGTGATGACGCTGCCGGTGGACCTGGGCAGCTCGCCCGTGTTGGTGGTCCGCGCGCTGGAGCAGCTGGTGGGCCTGCCGATGCTGGCGGTGGAGGCCACGCAGCTGGCGCGCGCGGACTCGCTGCGGCTGGGCAAGCGCAAGGCGCATCTGGAGTACCAGGGGCAGCTGTTGCCGGTGGTGGACCTGGGCGCGCGGCTGGGCCTGCGCGCGCTGGCGCCGCCCGCGGAAGGCCAGCCGCTGCTCATCGTGCAGAGCGGAGGCAAGCGCGTGGCGCTGGGCGTGGACGCGGTGGTGGGCGACCGGGACCTGGTCATCCGGCCGCTGCCCTCCGAGGTCCGCGACGTGCCGGCGTGGCAGGGCGCGGCGACGCTGAGCCGCGGTGAGCTCCTGCTCATCTGCCGGCCGGACTGGCTGGTGACGGAGTCGGGTCAGACGCAGGTGACGGCGCAGCGCCGGGCGCTGGTGGTGGACGACTCGCTCACCGCGCGCGCGCTGCACCGGGCCATGCTGGAGGCGGGTGGCTTCAGCGTGCACCTGGCGGCCAGCGGCGCCCGCGCCCTGGACCGGCTGGCGACGGACACGTACGACGTCGTCATCTGCGACCTGGACATGGAGGAGATGGACGGCACCCAGCTCATCGCCCGCCTGCGGGAGAAACGGGAGACGGCGTCCTTGCCGGTCATCCTCGTCTCCGCGCATGACAGCGCGGCGGCGCGGGAGCGGGGCCTGGCGGCGGGAGCGGATGGCTACCTGAGCAAGCGCGAGTGCGCCGCGGGCCGCCTGCTCGCCGAGGTGCTCGACGTCATGAGCCGAAGAGGAGCGCGCGCGTGAACAACCGACGCCCTCCCATCCGGGTGCTCGTGGTGGACGACTCGCCCACCATGGCGAACACCCTGACGGCCCTGCTCACCGAGGACCCTCGCATCGAGGTCGTCGGCCGCGCAGGAGACGGCAACCGCGCCGTGCAGCTGGCGCGACTGCTGCGCCCCGACGTCATCACCATGGACCTGCTGCTGCCGGGGCTGGACGGCCCCAGCGCCATCACCGCCATCATGTCCCAGGCCCCCGCGCGGGTCCTGGTGGTGAGCGCGGTGGCCGAGCAGCGCGGCGTGGACCTGGGCTTCCAGGCGATGAGCGCCGGCGCGCTGGAGCTCATCGGCAAGCCCAACGTCACCAACGTGGAGGAGCTGCGCCGGTGGGGCCGCGATTTGGCCCACTCGGTGTGCCTGATGGCGGAGGTGCCGGTCATCTCCCGGCGTCAGCGCGCCAACGTGGTGACGCCGCCGCCCATCGGCGCGCGCGTGGACGTCTTCGGCGTGGTGGCGTCCACCGGGGGCCCGCCCGCGCTGGCGGAGCTGCTCTCCAAGCTGCCCAAGGATTTGCCCGTCCCGCTGCTCATCGCGCAGCACATCACCGTGGGCTTCACCCAGGGCATGGTGCGCTGGCTGTCCCAGGTGACGCCGCTGACGGTGGACGTGGCGCGGGACGGCGAGCGGCTGGAGCCCGGCCGCGTGTACTTCCCGCTGGACGGACACGACCTGCTGGTGGACCCGGCGGGGCTGGCGCGGCTGCAGCGCAGCAAGGGCGGCCCGTGCCCCAACGGGGACGTGCTGCTGGCGTCGCTCGCGGCGTCGTTCGGTCGGCGCAGCGGCGGGGTGGTGCTCACCGGCATGGGCGAGGACGGCGCGCGCGGACTGCTCGCCATCCGCAAGGCCGGCGGCGTCACCTTCTCCCAGGACGAGGCCACCTCCGTGGTGTACGGCATGCCCCGCGCGGCGCTGGAGATCCACGCCACGGACCAGGGCGTGCCCCTGGCCTCGGTGCCGGACCTCATCCTCCAGAGCTGCATCCCCCCCCACTTCCGGGCCGGTGGGCGCGGAGAGGGTGGGGTGGGACGATGAGCCCCCTGGTGCTCCCGAGTCGCTTGCTGGTAGTCCCGAGTCGTTTGTATTCACCCCGCGCCCTCGCGGGTGTCGTCCCGACGTCTTCCGGGTGGTGATGCCGTGAGCACCGAACAGACCTCGTTCACCACGCAGCTCGGCCAGCAGTTCCGTCAGTCGCTCGGACTGGCGCCGAAGCTCGTTCTCGTCACCACGCTCGTCAGCGCGACGGTGGCCGCCATCCTCACCGGCATCGCCACGCGGCGACTGGAGGCGGACCTCGTCTCCAGTCACATGGGCGAGGGGCAGCTGCTCGCCCGCAGCTTCGCGGTGGCCGCGGAGCACGGCGCGAAGATGGGCTTCCCTTCGCTCCGGCCCCTGATGGAGGTCGCGCGCACCAGCGAGGACGTCGCCTACGTCTTCGTCGCGGACGCGGGCGGCAACGTGGTGGTGCACAGCCTGCCAGGCGCCTTCCCCGACGCGCTGAAGGCGTCCGCGGTGGCGCAGGGCGAGGTGAGCGAGGAGAACGGCTGGGGCGAGGTGCTCGCGTTCGAGACCGAGGGCCGCCAGCTGCACGCCTCGAACGTGGCGGCGCCCGTGGCCAATGGCCGACTGGGCACGGTGCACGTGGGCGTCTCCCGGGACCACATCGACGACCTGGTGTCCGCGCTGCGCTGGCGGATGATGGGCTTCGCGCTCTTGCTGGTGGCGCTGGGCGTGGCGGTGGCGGCGGCCTTCGGGCGCAGCATCGTGCGGCCCATGCGCGAGCTGACCGAGGTCGCCGGCCACATCGTCGAGTCCGGTGACTTGACGCGCCCCATCCACGCCAAGAGCGGCGACGAGGTGGGCCGGCTGGCCAACTCCTTCGCGCAGATGGTGGCCCGGCTTCGCGAGGTGACGCTCAACCTCCAGCAGGCCGCGCAGGCGCTGACGCAGTCCACCGAGCACCTCAACACGTCCTCCACGGACCAGGCGCAGACCATCTCCCGGCAGGCCGCCGCGCTCCAGGAGACGCAAGTCACCGCGCAGGAAATCAAGCAGACCTCCATGCTCGCCGCGCAGAAGGCGGAGAGCGTGCTGTCCGTGGCGGAGCGCGCGGACGCGCTGGCTCGCGCGGGCGAGGCGTCGATTGAACAGACGATGGCGGGCCTCAACGACATCCGCGTCCAGGTGGGCGAGATTGCCCAGAAGATTCTCGAGCTGGGCGAGCGCACGCAGCAGATTGGCGGCATCACCCAGACGGTGAAGGACCTGGCCGACCAGTCCAACATGCTCGCGCTCAACGCGGCGATTGAGTCCGTCCGCTCGGGCGAGCACGGCAAGGGCTTCGGCGTGGTGGCGCGCGAGATTCGCGCGCTGGCGGACCAGTCCATCCAGGCCACGACGCGGGTGCGGGAGCTGCTGGACGACATCGCCAACTCGGTGACGGCCGCGGTGCGAATCACCGAGCGCGGCGCCGAGCGCATGGAGGCGGGCCTGGCCCAGGTGCGCACCAGCGGGCAGAACCTGCGCGAGCTGTCCTCCATCGTCCAGGACAACGCCGCCGCCGTCCGTCAGATTGCCGCCGCGGTGTCCCAGCAGAACGTGGGCATCAACCAAATCACCCTCGCGGTGAACGACCTCTCCAAGATGATGGACGAGACGGTGGCCCGCATCGGCTCCACCGGCGAGGCCGCCACCACGCTGCAAATCATCTCCGAGCAGCTCTCCAGCGCGGTGAAGATCTACCGCGTCGAGTAGCGCCCGGCGCTCGCGCCGCCACGAACGAGCAAGGCCCCGACTCCCACGGTGGGAATCGGGGCCTCGCTCTTTTCGAGGACCTGCCCGCGCGGCGTTACGCCGGCACGGGCTCGGCAGCGGGAGCGGCGGACGTCTGCAGGGCCAGTTTGTCGCCGGCCTTGTCCACGTCGTAGCGGGCGGTGCCGCCGTTCTTCAGCTCCCCGAAGAGCAGCGCCTCGGCGAGCGGCTTCTTGAGCGAGTTGTCCACGAGGCGGGCCATGGGCCGGGCCCCGAAGGCCGGGTCATACCCACGCTCGGCCAGCCACGCGCGGGCGGCGGGCGTCAGCTCCAGCTTCACCTTGCGCTCCTCGAGCATCTTCTGGAGGAGGCGGACTTCCTTGTCCACGACCTTGAGGATGATTTCGGGCGGCAGGCCGGAGAACAGAATCCACCCGTCCAGCCGGTTGCGGAACTCCGGCGTGAAGGTGCGCTCGATGGCCTTCTTCGCGCGCGTCGCGTCCGCGGGCTTGGTGAGGTCACCGAAGCCGATGGACTTGGTGCTCATCTCCTGGGCACCCGCGTTGGTGGTGAGGATGAGGACGATGTTGCGGAAGTCGGCCTTGCGGCCGTTGTTGTCCGTCAGCGTCGCGTGGTCCATCACCTGGAGCAGGATGTTGAAGAGGTCCGGGTGGGCCTTCTCGATTTCATCCAGCACCACCACGGCGTACGGGTGCTTGCGCACCGCGTCCGTGAGCAGGCCGCCCTGGTCGAAGCCGACGTAGCCCGGCGGCGCGCCGATGAGCCGGCTCACCGTGTGCTTCTCCGAGTACTCGCTCATGTCGTAGCGCAGGAACTCCACGCCCAACGTCTGCGCCAGCTGCTTGGCCAGCTCCGTCTTGCCCACGCCCGTGGGGCCCGAGAAGAGGAACGAGCCGATGGGCTTCTCCGGCGCGCGCAGGCCCGAGCGAGACAGCTTGATGGCGCTCACCAAATCCGTGATGGCCGCGTCCTGCCCGAAGATGACCGCCTGCAGCTCCTTCTCCAGGTTCTGGAGCTGGACGCCTTCGCTGGCGGACACGCTCTTGGCGGGAACCTTCGCCATCTTCGCGACGACGGCCTCCACGTCCGCGCCGGTGACGGTGTTGGTGCGCACGCCCTCCGGCTTGAGCTTCTCCGCCGCGCCCGTCTCGTCGATGACGTCGATGGCCTTGTCCGGCAGGAACCGGTCATTGATGTGCTTGGCCGCCAGCTCCGCCGCCGCGCGAATCGCCTCCGGCGTGTACTTCACGCCGTGGTGCTCCTCGTAGCGGCTCTTGAGCCCCTCCAGGATGAGGACGGTGTCCTCGACGGAGGGCTCGGCGACCTCGATCTTCTGGAAGCGCCGCGACAGCGCGCGGTCCTTCTCGAAGGAGGACTTGAACTCCTGGTACGTCGTCGAGCCGATGCAGCGCAGCTTCCCGCTGGCGAGCGCCGGCTTGAGGATGTTGGACGCATCCATGGAGCCGCCGCTGGTGGCGCCGGCGCCCACAATCGTGTGGATTTCGTCGATGAAGAGGATGGCCTCCGGCTGCTCCTGGAGCGCCTTGAGCACGCCCTTGAGCCGCTCCTCGAACTGACCGCGGAACTTGGTGCCCGCGAGCAGCGAGCCCATGTCCAGCGAGTAGACGATGGCGTTCTTCAGCGGCTCGGGGACGCGGCCCTCGTGGATGTAGAGCGCCAGGCCCTCGGCGATGGCCGTCTTGCCCACGCCCGCCTCGCCCACGTAGAGCGGGTTGTTCTTGCGGCGGCGGCAGAGCACCTGGATGGTGCGCTCCAGCTCCTTGTCGCGGCCGATGAGCGGGTCGATGCGCCCCTCCTTGGCCTCGATGTTGAGCTGCGTGGTGTACGTCTCCAGCGGGCTCTTGCGCGGGGACTCACCCTCCTCGTCGTCATCCCCCGCGGGCGCGTGCCCGTTGCCAGCGCCGCCCTCCTCGCCCTCGCCCGCCTCATCCTTGGAGATGCCGTGGGAGATGTAGTTGAGCAGGTCCAGCCGGGTGACGCCCTCCTGCTGGAGCAGGTAGAGCGCATGGCTCTCCTCCTCGCGGAAGAGGGCCACCAGCACGTCGCCGCCGTCGATGAGCTTCTGCTCGGCGGACAGGGCGTGCATGGCGGCGCGGTGGAGCACGCGCTCCACGCCGATGGTCTGCTGCGGGTCGGCCTCCGCGTCCTCGGGCAGGCGTTCGACCGTCTCCTCCAGGAAGGAGACGAGCCTCTCCTGAAGACGCTTGACGTTGGCTCCGCACGCCTTGAGGACCTCGCGGGTGCGCGAGTCCTTGGTGAGCGCCAGGAGCAGGTGCTCCAGCGTCAGGTACTCGTGGCCCATCTTCCGCGCCTCTTCCAGGGCGGTGCGGAAGCTGGCCTGCAATTCTTTGGCAATCAGCGGTCCTGCCACGGTTCAACCTTCCTCGGGTTCCATGGACAGCCGCAGCGGGAACCCATTGTCCTGGGCCGCGGCCTCCACCGTCTTGAGCTTCGTCTCGGCGACCTCGAACGTATAGACGCCGGCCACTCCGACTCCGTTGTAATGGACGTGCAGCATGATCTGCACGGCATCCGACTCCGACTTGTGGAAGACCTCCTTGAGGACGGCCACCACGAACTCACGCGTCGTGTAGTTGTCGTTGTGCAGAAGCACCTTGTAGAGGGTCGGCTTCTTGAGCTTCTGCTTGGGGGCGGTCTCCGTGGCGACGGAGCCGTCGTTGTCGTGCTTCTGCGCCATAAGTCTGTCCGACTCCCTCTGATGACCTGGGAAGCGGGCCGTTTCAGGCCACTCCCTTGAAACCTGTCTCCGCCCGCCACTGGGGCAGCCCGCCCTGGACGGCTGCCCGCTCGTGCTCCAGGAAGCCGCGCACCGCCCTGTCCAACCCCGGGTGGAGCAAGAGGTGGGCACTGTACGTGAGGCGCGGCTCGAAGCCCCGCGTGAGCTTGTGCTCGCCGCCCGCGCCGGGCTCGAAGCGTGTCAGTCCCTCGGCGATGCCCTCGGCCACCGGGTGGTAGAGGCAGGCGTTGAAGTGCAGGAAGGGGTGCTCCTCGAAACACCCCCAATAACGCCCGTAGAGGACCTTGGGGGCCCTGAAGTTGAACGCGCCCGCGACCAGCTGACCTTCCCGCCGGGCCTCCACCAGCTCGCAGCGGTGACGGAAGCCCGAGAGCATCCGCGCGAAGAAGTCGCGGGTCAGGAGCCGCGCCCCCCACGGATACTTGTCCACCGTGGAGGCGTACAGGCGGTGGAGCGTGTCCACGTCCACCTCGTTGAGCGCGTCGCCACGCAGCGTCCTCAGCTCGATGCCCTGCTCGGCGGGGGCGCGCAGCTCGCGCCGCATCTGGTTGCGCCGCTTGGAGTGGAAGCGGGCGAGGAAGTCCTCCATCGTCCGGTAGCCGGCGTTGTCCCACTGGTACTGCACGCCCAGCCGCAGCGCGTAGCCCTGGGCCTCCAGCGTGGGCAGCTCGTCCTGGGTGGGGAACAGGACGTGGATGCCGGAGAGCTGCTCGGCGCGCGCGAACTCCAACGCGCCCTGGTACAGCTCCGCCTCGCGGGCGGCGCGGTCCTCGCCGGGGGCCACCATGACGCGCCGGCCGGTGGCGGGCGTGAAGGGCACGGTGAGCACCAGCTTCGGGTAGTAGCGCAGCCCGGCGCGCTCGGAGGCGGTGGCCCAGGGCGCGTCGAAGATGAACTCCCCCTGGCTGTCGTCCTTGAGGTACGCGGGCGCGGCGGCCACCAGCCGGGAGCCGCGCCACAACGTCAGGTGGCGGGGGTGCCAGCCGCGCTCGGGCACCGCGCTGCCGCTGTCCTCGAGCGCCGCGAGGAACGTCCACTCCAGGAAGGGCAGGGCCGCCTCGTCCACGAGCCCGTCCCAGAGGGAGGCGGGGACCTCATGGATGGAGGGAAGGATGCGCAGGGTGGTGGGCAGCGGGGTGGACATCGGCGGCGCGCGGTGGAGCGTGGGGCCAGCCTATAACGACGCGGGCCCCCTCATGCCACGGCCGGCCGGCCCCTACTTGCCGCGTGTCAGTTCGGCGGCAAGGAAGCGGCCCGCTTCGGCCATGCCCTCGTCGCCTCGTCGACGTCCCTCGGGGGACTCCATCACCCGGCGGGCCGCGTCGCTGGCGGTGCCCGCCTCCAGGTCCGTCAGCACCAGGAAGGCGCTCCAGGCCGGCGTCACCTCCGCCACGCGGCCGGGGCGCAGCGGGCGCTCCGACAGGGTGCCGGCGACCTTCTCCAACAGGCCGTCCTCCGTGAGCCGCTTCGTGTTGCCGCGCATCGCGGTCCACGCCGTGTCCAGCAGCGCCTGGAGCATCCTCCCGGTCATCGCGGCGGTCAGCCGCTGCGCGGCCTCCTCCTCGTCGAGTCGGTGCGCCTGGGCGTAGGTGGGCACCAGCTTCGCGACCACGACGGCGCGGGTGGCGAGGTGGGCGAGTCGGGGAGGGTAGGACATTCACACTCCAAGGCCCGGTGCGGGCCCGGGTTACCAGCGGACGAGCAGACGGTAGCCCTCCGCGTTGCGCTCCTCCACCGTGATTCGTGGCTGGGCGTTGGCCAGCTCCATCATCCGCTCCAGGCCGCCGGCCATCAGGTCCGGGCGGTTGTAGCGGTCCGTGAAGACGATGCGACGGCCCCGCTCACCCACGGGCGTCAGGGTGACGTCGATGTCCGTGCGCCCCATCAGCGCCAGGTAGCGGGGGATGCGCTCCGTCGCGCGCGCGGGGCCAATCATGGGCAGGGCCACCGCCGCCACGCGGCCCACCAGGGTGGAAGCGAAGCCGTCGACGAGCGTGTGACCCACCCGCCGGTAGGCCTCCTCGTCCGTCAGCGCGCCGAAGCACTCCTGCCGGGCCAGCAGCACCGCGCGCTGGAAGACCTCCACCGGATAGTCCACCTCCGGCCGCTTGATGTCGTAGCCCAGCGCCTCCAGCGCCTCCACCAGTCGCCCGGAGACCTTCAGCCCCCGGACGAACAACCCCTCCAGCACGCTCGTGGGGATGCGCGGAGCCGCGGGCGCGGTTGACTCGACGGAGCGACGCAGCGGACTCGAGGCCATGTACGGCTCACCGGGGTGCAGAGGTCCTCCCACCATAGTTTGTTTCAGGTTCCGCCGCGAATTCCGGCTGTTCTTTTATTCCCCGTTGAGAAGGCGAGGGACCTGGTGGGAGGGGCCCGAGCGGACGTTTGATTCCCCGAGGGTCGGGTTGCTATGGGGCCCCGAGCGCCTTAGAGGAGTGGCCGAGGAGAACTGCATGTCGGTGAACATCCAGCTTGAGTGGACCCCCAACCCCAGCACGCTGAAGTACGTGGTGGATCGGCGCCTGTTGGCGGGTGGCGCGGTGAGTATCACGAATCGTGAGGACGCCCAGGCGAAGTCACCGCTGGCGCACAAGCTGATGGACGTGCGCGGCGTGACGGCGGTGATGATCGGCACGAACTTCGTGACGGTGACGAAGGGCGATGACGGTGAGTGGGACGAGCTGAACGACCAGGTGATGGAGACCCTGGACACGCACCTCACAGCGAACGAGCCGGTGGTGGACGAGGCGGCGGTGGCGGCGGCGCGTCAGGTGGCTTCGGAGGGGGGCGGCTCGGTGGAGTCGCGCATCCGCGAGGTGCTGGACGCGGAGATTCGTCCCGCGGTGGCGATGGACGGCGGTGACATCACGCTGGACCGCTTCGAGGACGGCATCGTGTACCTGCACATGAAGGGCTCGTGCGCGGGGTGTCCGTCGTCGACGGCGACGTTGAAGATGGGAATCGAGGGGCGTCTGCGGGAGATCATCCCCGAGGTGCTCGAAGTGGTGTCCGTCTGAGGCGCAACGTCAAGGCATCGCAGGTCCGGCGGGAGCTCCTGCCGGACCAGTCGCAGGCGCTGTTGCGCGAGCTGCACCTGCTCACGCGCGAGGGGCATCTGAACGCGGATGCGCTGCGCAAGCTCAAGCAGGTCAACCACCTGATGGAGCTGATGCGGCCGGCGGTGGAGGACGTGAAGGCGCGCCATCCGGAGTCCGCGGTGTTCGTGGATGCGGGCAGCGGCAATGCGTACCTGGGGTTCGTGCTCTACGAGCTGTTCCTGAAGGACGCGGCCGGGGGCACGTTGTTGTCGGTGGAGGGGCGGCCGGAGCTGACCGAGCGCGCGAAGGGGCGCGCGGAGCGGCTGGGCTTCTCGCGGATGAGCTTCCAGACGGCGCACATCGACCAGGCGGCGTATCCGGAGCGCATCCACCTGCTGATGGCGCTGCACGCGTGTGACACGGCCACGGACGACGCGCTCATCGCGGCGATTCGTCATGGGGCGGACCACGTGGCGGTGGTGCCGTGCTGTCAGGCCGAGGTGGCGGCGCAGCTCAAGGAGCAGCGGGCGGCGGGGAAGGGGAGCATGGGGCTCCTGTTTGCGCACCCGTGGCACCGGCGCGAGTTCGGCTCGCATCTGACGAACGTGGTCCGCGCGCTGACGCTGGAGGCGTTCGGGTACCAGGTGACGGTGACGGAGCTGACGGGGTGGGAGCACTCGTTGAAGAACGAGCTCATCCTGGGGCGCCGCGTGCACCGGGACAATCGGCGGGCGCGGGTGCAGTTGGAGCGACTGCTGGCGGAGACGGGTGTGAATCCGAAGCTGACGCGGGAGCTGGGCGTGAAGCCCGCGGCGTCGGGTGCGACGGAGCTGCCCGCCGAGCCGGTGGAGGAGGCTCCCGTCGAGGAGGCTCCAGTTCCGTCCGAGGGCTGAGGCGCTGAAGGCCGCGAGTGCTGCTCGCGGCGTTGGGTCGCAGTCATCTCCGCGGGCGCGGAGCCCTCTTCGTCGGTGATGCACTGACGCGGTCAGAAGGGCGCGGGGCAGTCGAAGGTGACGCGCTCACCGGTTCCAGGATGCAGGAGGGTGAGTGACTCCGCGTGGAGCAAGAGCCGCTCCGCGTCGCGGCCGTAGAGCCGGTCACCGACGATGGGCGCGCCGAGCCCCAGGGGATGGGCTGCGTGGACGCGGAGTTGGTGCGTCCTCCCCGTGAGCGGGAAGAAGGCCACGCGTGTCCGGTCGCCGAGACGCTCCAGGACTCGCCACTCCGTCACGGCGGGCTTGCCGTGGATGGGGTCGTGAATCTGTCGGGGCCTGTCGTCGAGGTCCACGCGCATCGGGAAGTCGATGCGGCCCTGTTCACCCGAGACGATGCCGTCGACCCAGGCGATGTAGCGCTTGTGCACCTCGCGGTGGACGAACTGGTGTTGCAGTGCGGAGTGCGTGCGCGCATCGAGCGCGGCGACGAGCAGCCCAGAGGTGTCCAGGTCCAGCCGGTGCACCAGGAGGGGACCGGTGGCGTCGGGGTAACGGGCCTGGAGTCGCGTGAGGACGGAGTCGTTCAGCGTGGCCTCGCGTCCGGGGACGGAGAGCAGCCCGTGGGGCTTGGCGATGACCACGAGCCAGCGGTCCTCGAACAGGATGCTCAGCGAGCCCGGAGTGGTGGGCGGAGGCGTGAAGGTCCGTGGCGGCGCGACGTGGAGACCTTCCAGCATGAACGGGAGCAGGGGGCCGCACTTGTCGCGACAGGCCGCGTAGTACGCGCCCGTGACACGGCCCCCGGAGGGAGGCGGCGCGCCCCACCAGAACTCCGCGAGCGCGACGGGGTGCAGGCCGTGCGCCTGCGCATACGCGAGCAGCTTGGGCGCGGCACAGTCGGCTGCGCCCGAGGGCGGCTGCGCCCGCTCGTAGAGATTGCGCAGGAGACGGCGCTCTCCTCGCATGTTGGTGATGACGTAGGTGTCGTGGATGCGCCGCATGACCGCACGGCTCACCATGTGGCGCAGTCGGTCCAGGGCTCTCAGCCGACGCTCGAGACGCATCCGCTTCGGTTCGAGGCTGCTTCGCTCGGATTCGTGGGCGGCCTCCAGGCGCCGTCGCTCGGCTTTGTCGCCACGGCTCTCCTGGTCGAGCGCGTGAAGGCTGTCGCGCAGCGCCACCCGCGTCCGAACGTGCGCCTCATCCAGGGATGAAGGCGTTGACGAGGCGCGCGGCTCCGCAGCCCCGGTCAGCTCCGCCCTGCGTGCATGCCGCTGCTTTCGTCGGACCTCGTGTCGCTCACGCAGCGCCGCAAGCTCCGAGGCATGCCTCGCGGACTGCTCCGCATGCGCTGCCCGAAGTGACAGCAGCTCGGGCGAGGCCCGCATGGCCTCCGCGCGGGCGAAGAGCGCCTTCACGGTGGCCTCGCCCTCGGGCTCCATGTTCGCTCTCGCCTCACGGTCGAACAGCGGAGGCACATACCCCTCCACGTCCCACCGTCCGGCGAGCATCCCCGAGAAGGCCCGGAGCAACCCCAGGTGTCCCTCGGGCAGCCGCACCACGAGCACCCCGAACATCTTCCCGCCCTCGTGCCCCTCCAACATCGACGTGGGAATGCCCGGAGCCACCTGCCCCTGGTGGAGCTCGCGCTGCAACACCTCCGCCGCCTGCCTCGCCAACAACGAGGGGCCCAGTTCATCGAACGGGCTCGGCAGGCTGCCTCCCTCGACAGGAGGCTCCCATCCAGCGTCGAGCAGGGTGATGCGCGCGTCGTCCACGTCGCCACCGCTAACACGAAACCCAGGCCCACGGGGAACGGGCCTGGGCACCCGGCTGCGTGCCTACTCGAGCGCGACCTTCCCCTCGGGCCGTCGCTGGAAGCGATACAGCACGAAGCCGACCGCGAGCGCGATGGCTCCCGCGATGAGGTTCTTCTTCTCCGCGCTCAGCGCGAACACGACACACAGCGACGCCGCCGCGATGGGAATCACCGGCCCACCGGGGATGCGGAACGCATGGGCCGGCTGCTGGAGCTTGCGGCGCAGCACGGGGACGGCCACCGCCGTGCCGAAGTACGTGGCCAGCCGTGCCACCACGGACAACGTGGCGAGCACCTCGAACGAGCCTGAGAACGCCAACGGCAACGCGATGCCCGTCTGCACCAGGATGGCCGCCGTGGGCGTACGGAAGCGAGGATGCAGCGTGGCGAGCACCGCGGGCCCGAAGCCATCCCTCGCGAGCGCATACAGATACCGAGGCCCCGCGAGCACCGTGTTGCTGTTGGTGCCCAGAATCGACAGCGCGCCGCCCACCGTCATCATCAACCCGCCCCAGCCTCCGAGGAATCTCGCGGCGGCATCGGCCAGCGGCGTCTTCGCGTCCACCACCCCGGGCAACGTCCCCAGCGCCACCCACTGCACCGCGGTGTAGATGAGCGTGACGACGCCAATCTGCACGATGAGCGCGAAGGGCACGTCGCGGCGCGGGTTCTTGAACTCCCCCGCGGGAGCGGCCGTGTTCTCGAAGCCCGCGTACGCGAACAGGAGCAACAACACGGCGGCGCCCAGGCTGCCGGTGCTCTTGGGCTCCACGGAGGTCGCCAGCGGCGCGGACACGAAGAAGATGCCCACGCCGATGAAGATCAGCAGCGGCACCGTCTTGGTGATGGCCAGGAAGACCGCCGTGCGAGCGCCGCTCTTCACCCCGACGACGTTGATGGCGGTGAGCCCGAGCAGCGGAATCGCGATGGCCAGGCTCTGTCCGACGCCCGCGTTGGCGCCGGGCCACAGGTAGCCGAGCGCCCGCGAGAAGCCGACGGACAGCGAGGCCACCGAGGCGACGCGGGCCAGCCACGTCATCCATCCGACCTGGAAGCCCACCAGCTCGCCGAAGGCCTCGCGTGTGTAGAGGTACGCGCTGCCGGGCTTGTCGAAGTAGCTGGCGGCCTCCGCGAAGCAGAGCACGAGCAGCAGCACGGCCAGTCCGGCGAGCACCACGGCGCCGGTGCTCGCGGAGCCCAGGTTCGCCGCGGCCGCCGCGGGCAGCAGGTACACGCCGCTGCCGATGACGTCATTGATGGAGAAGCCCACCAACTCCCAGCGGGAGACGGCGCGCCGCATTCCAACGTCTTGGGGACTCGAATCGCTTCCAGTCGTCATGGTGGGTGGGGCGCCCAGGTGGTGCTGACAGGGTGGGAGGAGGAAGCATACGTGCGCCGCCTCCTGTTTCGTCGAGCACCTGGCGAAGGTCTCCCAGGGTCCCCGTTCATGCGTTGCTGTAGGACTCGATTGAGAGAGGAATCATGTCCTCGAGATGGAGGGGGGCCGTGCTCGTGGGGGCCGTGGTGTGCTCGTCCCTCGCGGCGGCCGTGCCGCGTGACATCCCGTCGCCCGTCACGGAGTCGGCTGCCGTGCGCGGTCCGTCACCGGGGGAGGAAGAAGACACCCACAATGCCCGCCTCGGCTGGGTGGGCTCGCTGCTGGCCATCGTCATCGCCATCGCGGTCCTGACGCGGGTGCGAAGGCCTCCGTCCTGAGCGCGCGCCCACGAGCATCGAGGGCGAGGCGGCCCCTGGAGCGGCTCAGCGCTTGGGCGCGAGTGCATCCGTGAGGAGCAGCTTGCAGCGCAGTCCGCCATTGCGCACGGGCAGGCTTCGAGCCTCCGGCAGGTTCAGCGCCTTCACGAGCCCCGTGTCCTCGGGCACCAGTAGCGCCGCGCGCCAGCCGGTGAAGCCTTTTCGCAGCGTCTCGCCCATCGCGCGATAGAGCCCGGGCAGGTCCTCGCCCTCGCCCAATCGCTTCCCATAGGGCGGGTTCGCCACCACCAGGCCGGGGCCTCCCGCGGGCGCCGTCAGCGTCTTTACGTCCTTGCGCTCCAGGGAGAGTGTCACGCCCGCGCGCCGCGCGTTCCTGCGAGCCGTCCCCAGTGCGCCCGCGTTGATGTCGAAGCCCTGCAGTGCTCCGCGCGGCGCCGCCAGTGCCTCGGACTCCGCCCGAGCCTTGCGCTCCGCCCACTCCGTCGCGTCGAAGCCAGGAAACGATTCGAAGGCGAAGCCATGCATCAATCCTGGCGCGCGCTTGATGGACATCCACGCGCCCTCCACCAGGAAGGTGCCCGAGCCACACATCGGGTCCACCAGTGGCTCCGTGCCATCGTAGCCTGCGAGCGTCAGGATGCCCGCGGCGAGCGTTTCCCGCAGAGGCGCGCGGCTGATCTCCTGTCGGTAACCCCGGCGATGCAATGGCTCGCCGCTGGTGTCGGCGCTCACCGTGAAGACCTCCCCCTCCACGCGCACGAGCAACGTGAGCCCGGGTCCGCCTTCCTCGTCGAGCGGCCCCGCGCGCCCCACCGAGGCCACGTTCCACGCCTCGGCCGCCGCGTCCATCACCACGTCCGCCCCCGGGACTCCCGAGCGCTTCAGCGTCACCGACATGCGCGGCGGCGCGCGACGGTCCCAGATGCGCGACAGCTCCAGTCCACGCAGGCCCCGGACCAGCACGTCCTCGTCATTCGCGCGGAAGACGCCGAGCCGCAGCAGCACGCGGCTCGCGGTGCGCAGGCGCAGGTTCGCTTCCTGATGCAGCCCGGTGGGCCCCTCCAGCTCCACGCCGCCCTCGGCGCGTCGAGGCTTCCACCCGAGCGCGGCGCACTCCGACTCCAGCGCGGGCTCCAGTCCAGGGAGGGTGGAGACGTAGACATGCTCGGAGGCGCGGGTGTTCGTCACGGGAGGCGCATTGTCCGTGCTCCCGAGCAGACCGCAACGACTCATTGCGGCGTCGTCCCCTGGTCGAGCACTCCCGCGTGGACCGACGTGACTGAGCGCGGCCTCGACCGAGGACGCGCACGCCGGCGCCGACCGACGTGATTGAGCGCGGCCTCGCCCCGAGAGCAGGCCCTGCGGCGAGGGCATCACCCGCGCCTCGCATCCTCGGCGCCGGTGCTCGGACAAGGCCCTCCGTCCTTCCCACCGGAGCACCGCGCCGGGACCTCCTGGCCCGGCACGCCAGCGCTCACGGCGCGGGAGCGGAGGGCGGCTCGTGCAGTCGCGTCACGGCCAGCGGAGCCGTGGGATTCGCATACACGCCCTGGTACTCGGGCGGCAGCAGCCGCGCCACCCGGCGCATCATCGCGTCCGTCAGCGCCTGCCTCGGGTCGTCCGCGCCGATGACCTCGGACTCCAAATCCTCCATGCGGAACGCCGGCCCCACCCGCACACGGACATCCGCGTGGAACAGCCGCTCACCCCCCATGTCCGAGTCGTTGATGGGCATCAGCTTCTCCGTCCCCATCAGCGCCACCGGCACCACGGGCACGCCCGCGCGCTTCGCGATGAGCGCCACGCCCTTCTTCGCCTGCTGCAGCTCGTGCGTCCGGCTGCGCGCGCCCTCGGGGAAGATGAGCACCGAGCTGCCCCCCTTGAGCGTCTCCACCGCGCGTCGCATCGCCTCGATGTCCGGCGAGTTGGGCTTGATGGCAATCGTCTCCATCACCTCGGAGGCCAGCCGCGTCATCACCGTGCCCTGCAGCTTCACGCCCGCCAGGAACACCAACCTCCGGGGCCGAAAGGCGCGGTCCAACGTGAAGCCGTCCGCGTTGGACAGGTGGTTGCAGATGTAGAGACAGGGAACGTCCGGGATGTTGCTCCGGCCCTCCACCACCTCGTCGGCCAGGGCATCCCACACCCCGTCCATCAGGGTACGCACCACGTGGCGCCGGACTCCCTCCGGCAGCCGCGCCATCAGCGAAAAGAGAATGCGGAGCACGTGTCGGTCGCCTCCACCTCGGGACGGCCCGAGAGCATGGACGGGTCGGCGCCCAGGCGTCCGACCTCCTTCGCCAACCCTTCAGAACCGCCACTGGCCACCAGAAGATGTAGTCCCAGCCGCCCTCCCGGTCAGCGCTCGCGTCGAGGGAGCCCCCTGCCCGCATGCCGTCCCGTCGTGCAGCCAACGCTCCGGACCGACTCCAGGACGGGCCTTCCCGGCCCCCTGTCACGGACCGGTATCCCACTCAACCCGCGTCAACCCCATCGGCGAGCACCCCGGGTTTGGGCTAAGGGAGGGCCCATGAGCGCCGCCGAAGCGAGCCCCTCGCGCAGCAGGAAGCCCGTGGAGTACGAGGTCACCGTCGACCATGTGCGGATGGACACGCACGACACGGCGACCCTCTTCCTCGACTTCGGGGACGTCCGGCCCGACTACAAGGCCGGCCAGTTCATCAACATCGACCCGCACCAGTTCCCCGCGCTCGGGCGCCTGTCCGCCTACCTGCAGGAGCAGAAGGGGCGCAAGGAGCCCCAGCGCTCCTATTCCCTGGCCTCCGCCCCCCACGAGCGCCACGTGGCCATCACCGTGAAGGACGAGGAGTTCATCCCCGGCCTCACCCGCTACCCGCCGCTGCTCTCGCCCTTCCTCGTCCACGGACGCCTCACCGGCGCGCGCCTCAAGGTGCTCGGCTTCATGGGCCCCTACGTGCTTCCCGAGGACGTGGAGACGCGCACCGGCCACGTCGTCCACCTCGTCGCCGGCTCGGGCGCGGTGCCCAACTTCGCCATCCTCAAGGACGCGCTCCACCGGGACCTGAAGACGCGCCACACCGTCCTCATGTCCAACAAGACGTGGAGCGACATCCTCTATCGCGACGAGCTGGAGGCCCTGGCCCGGAAGCACGCGGACCGCGTCCGGCTGGTGCACACCCTGACCCGCGAGCTGGACGAGTCGCGCTTCGGCGGGGACGTGCGCAAGGGCCGCGTCCACCAGGCGCTCCTCGAGGAGCTCATCCCGGACCGCGACACGTGCCTCGTCTACGCGTGCGGCCCCGCGATTACGCCGTGGGACCGACGCAAGGCGCTGGAGACGCGCACGCCCGCGACGCCGCGCTTCATGGAGACGGTGCTCGGCCACCTCCACGCGCTCGGCATCGATGACAAGCGCATCAGGCGGGAGACCTACGGGTAGGCTCCAGCGGGAGCACCACCTCGAAGCGCGCGCCCCGCTTGGGCCGGCCACTGGCGCGCACCTGCCCGCCATGCGCCAGCACCACGCGCTTGACGATGGCCAGCCCCAGCCCGCGTCCGTTGGCGCGCGTGAGGAAGAAGGGCTCGAAGACGCGGCGCGGGTCCACGTCGGGGATGCCCGGGCCCTCGTCCTCCACGGTCAGCATCACGCCCTCGTCGCCCGGCTCCACGCGCAGCTTCACGCGTCCGCCCGGGGGCGACGCCTGCACGGCGTTGCGCACCAGGTGCGTCACCGCGAGCTGGAGCAGCGTCTCGTCGCCCATCAGCTCCGGCGTGTCCGGGGCCTCGTCCACGGTGAAGCGCAGCGTGGGCGCGTCCGGAGGGCCGTGCATCTGCCCCAGCGCGCGCCGCACCAGCTCGCCCAGGTGGACCATCCGCGGCCTCGGCTCCAGCGGACGCACCACGTCCAGCAGGTCGCGGACGATGTCCTCCAGCCGGATGGCCTCCTCCTCCAACATGCCCACCGCGGCCTGCCCCGTGGGGCCCAGGTGCGCCTCGCGCCGCAGCACCGCCACCGCGTTGAGGATGGCGCCCAGGGGATTGCGCACCTCGTGCGCCACCACGCCCGCGGCCTCGCCCAACACCATCAACCGCTCCTGCGCCACCAGCTCGTCCTGCAGCCGTGACACCTCTTCCAGGCGCTGCACGGCGACGCGGTGGTGGCGCACGTTCTCCAGCACGCCGCCCACCATCTGCGCGAACAGCTCCAGCGTGCTCGCGGCGGCGGGCGTGAGGTCCAGGCCTTGCGCGGAGAGGACGCCGAAGGGCTGACCCTCCACGAAGATGGGCGCGTCGAGCGCGCGGATGCCAGGGGGATAGGCGCGCTGGATGTTCTCGAAGACCTCGCTGCTGTGGATGCGGTGGGCCGCGCCGAGCGCGTCCTGATGGAAGGCCGCCTTGCGCCGTGAGAGCACCTCCGCCAGGTGGGGCAGGGTGCTGAGCGGCAGCCGCACCTCGGTGACGGGCATGCCGTACTGGCGCTCGGCCAGCGCGACGACTTCGGGCTCCTGCCGCATGGGCCCGTGCCGGAAGGTGTCGCCCTCCACCAGGAGGATGGCCGCGTAGAAGCCCTGACGGTGCACGGCCTCCACCGCCGTCTCCAGGACCTCGTGCTCGTCCCGCGCGTGGAGCAACTCCTTGGTGGCGGCGCCCAGCGCCTCGGTGAGCCTGCGCGCGGTGTCCTCGCCTCCCGCGTCGTGCAGCAGCACCACCGTCTCGTCGGGAGACGCGCCGGGCGAGTACGTCGCCGTCAGCGTGCGCTCCTGTCCATCCGCGCGGCGCATGCGCAGCCACAAGGGATGCTCGGGGCGGTTGCCGTCGCGGGCGAGCGCCTCGTGGAAGGCCTCCACCCAGCCGTGCTCGGCGGGAATGAAACGCGCGATGTGGGCGGAGACGGGCGTGGACTTCAGCTCCGCGAGGGAGATTCCCAGCAGCGAGGCCATGGCCTGGTTGGCCACCAGGACCTGCTCTCCCCGGATGACGGACGCGGCGGTGGGCAGCCCGTCGAGCAGCCAGTAGTCAGGAGGCGTGGCGGGGGCGTCGGGGGGCACGGAGGTCATCCTGGAGGGCGTCGGGAGGGGGGATGCAATCGTCTGCGCGGTGTCCCGTAGGAAAGGGGGAGGGGGCAACACGAGGGATGGAGGACACCATGAACAACTTCATGAATGTGATGGGCCGCGATGACCTGGAGCTCAAGGCGGTGATGGCGGTGATGGCGACCTTCGTGATGACGGGCGCGGTGCTGCTCGGACAGCTGCTCTAGTCGTCCTGTCCGAGCGGACCCTACCGCTCGGGCCTACTTCGGAGGCTTCCTGCTGACGAACTGCTGGATGAACTCGCGCTCCTCCTTGCGGAGGCTGCTGAGCCGCAAGCCGTAGCCGCGCGGGTTCTTCCCATCGTCCAGCGAGTTCTCCCAGATGACCGAGCTGCGCAGCGTCATCACGCGCGACGGGTCATCGAAGCGCAACGTCAGCTCCACCAGCGTGCCCAGCCTCAGCGGCTTGTCCGTCGAGATGAACAGGCCGCCGGAGGACAGGTTGATGATGCGGTGGTCCGTGAAGATGCCCGCGTTCTGCAGCGACACCTTCACGTCCGCGTGGATGCGATCATCCTGGCGGCGCTCCAGACCCACGAACTCCGCGCTGGAATAGGTGGGCGCGGCGGCGGCCCTGCGCAGGGGCACGGCCGGGGGCGGCGCGGGCTGCGGCGGCGGCAGGGTGTGCGTGCGCTGCACCGGCGGCGCGGCGGGCACCCGGGCCGCCACCGGCGCCGAGGGCTGCATCACCGGCGGCGGAGGACGCGGCGGCGGCGGAGGCTGGGGCCTGGCGGCGACCGCCACGGGCGCGGCCACCGGAGGCGGCGCGTAGGCGGGCGCGGCCACGGGCGGTGGCGCGTACGCGGGGGCGATGGAGGGCGGAGGCGCGGGCGGCAGGGGCCCGTTCATGTCCAGCGTCGGCGGCGCGGCGCGGGCCGGCTGGTAGGCGCCTTGAGAGTAGAGGACCTCCACCTCGCGCATGCAGCGCGACAGGAAGTCGAAAATCTCAGCGGACACCTTGCGCAGCTCCGGGTGCGTCTCCGGGGCCAGGTGCTCGGGGGCGAAGCGCTTGGCCATGCGGAAGAAGGCCAGCCGCACCTCGTCGAGCGAGGACGTGGGCTTGGCGCCGAACACCTCGTGCGGAGGCAGGTTCTGCAGCCCCTTGAGCTGGGTGCGCAGGCGCTCGGCCTGCTGCTGCTCCACGGACTGCGACGGGCGCGCGGCGGCGAACAGGTCGGCCAGCTCCGGCAGCTCCTGGAGCGCCACCCATTGGGTGCCATCGCGCGACGCGCGCACGGCGGCCTTCATCCGTCCGGACGCAATCAGCTCACGCAGGGCCTGGAGGGCGATGGGCCCCAGCACGCGGCCGAGATTGTCCGCTACCCAGTAACCGACAGCAGGAGACGACACGCAGACACCTCTGAAGTCAGTGAGCCAACGCCTGGCGCACGGCCGAGGCGATTTCCAGCGGATGGAAGGGCTTTCCCACGAAGCCCACCGCGCCAGCGGCCATGGCCTGCTCCACCACGGGCTCCGCGTCCATGCTGCTGATGACGAGCACGCGCGTGCCGGGCGACACCTGCTTGATGGCGCCGAGCACCTCCAGGCCGCTCTTCTTCGGCATGAACAGGTCCAGGAACATCACCGCGGGCTTCTCGCGGGCGGCGACCGCGAGTCCCTCTTCACCATCGGCGGCCTCGAGCAGTCGCAGCTCGATGCCTGTGTCGGCGATGACGTCCTTGAGGATGCGGCGCACGAAGCTGTCGTCGTCGACGAGCAGCAGTGTCGGGGTGTCGGACATGGCGCCGCATGATACTTGGACCGCGCAACATCCGCGCGAGGGTCTGCGTCGCCTGCCTGCCTTTTTGGGTTAAGGGGTGAGCATGTCCATTGACCCGGCCCTCTCTCACTTCGAGTCCCAGAAGAATGCCTACCTCGAGGACCTCATGGCCCTCGTGCGCATACCCAGCGTCTCGTTCCCTGGCTTCGACGCCGCCCGCGTCAGGCAGAGCGCCGAGGCGACTTCTCGACTCTTGAGGGACCGTGGGTTTGAAAACATCCAGCTACTCGAAATTGGGGATGCCCATCCCTATGTGTATGGGGAGGTCCTGCGGGCGCCCGGTGCACCGACGTTGCTGTTGTATGCCCATCACGACGTGCAGCCGGCGGGGGACGAGGCGCTCTGGAAGAGCCCTCCATTCGAGCCCACGTTGCGCGACGGGCGGCTGTACGGGCGGGGCACCGCGGACGACAAGGCGGGCATCGTGGTGCACACGTCGGCGGTGGACGCGTGGTTGAAGGGCGCGGGGAAGCTGCCGCTCAACGTGAAGGTGCTCATCGAGGGTGAGGAGGAGATTGGCAGCGGGCACCTGTCGGAGTTCCTGCGTCGGCACGCGGGCTTGTTGAAGGCGGACGCCATTGTCCTGACGGACACGTCGAACTTCGACACGGGGCTGCCGTCCATCACCACGGCGCTGCGGGGGCTGGTGACGGTGGACGTGGAGGTGCGGGGGCTCAAGCAGGCGGTGCACTCGGGGATGTGGGGTGGGCCGGTGCCGGACCCGGTGATGGCGTTGTGCCGGATGCTGGCGACGCTGACGCACGCGGACGGCTCCATCGCGATTGAAGGCTTGAGTGAGAAGGTGAAGCCGCTGACGGCGGGGGAGCGCGCGAGCATCCAGTCGTTGCCGGGGGACGAGGCGACGTTCCGCGAGCAGGTGGGGTTGTTGCCGGGGGTGGAGGTGCTGGGAGGGCGGCATCCGTACGAGACGAACTGGCGTCAGCCGAGCATCGCCATCAACGCCATCCAGGCCAGCAGTCGGAAGGACGCGCGCAACATCATCTGCGACGCGGCGTGGGCGCGCGTGGGCATCCGAATCGTGCCGGACCTGGACCCGGCGGACGTGGAGCGGCGGTTGAAGGAGCACTTGCGCGAGGTGTGCCCGTGGGGGCTGGAGGTGGAGTTCCAGACCGAGGGCGCGTCGGGGTGGTGGTACACGGACCCGTCGCATCCGGCGTTCCAGGCGGCGTTCCGCGCGCTGGAGAAGGGCTACGGGACGAAGGCGGTGGCCATCGGCTGTGGCGCGTCCATTCCGTTCGTGGAGCCGTTCGCGCGGGAGCTGGGCGGTGTGCCCGCGCTGCTCATCGGGGTGGAGGACCCGTACACGTACGCCCACTCGGAGAACGAGAGCCTCCACGTGGGCGACTGGGAGAAGTCCATCCGCAGCGCCATCCACCTCTACGAGGAGCTGGCGCGGGCGCTCACCGCGCGGTGAGGCGGGGGCCCTGACGGAGGCGGCTTCGTGACTCAGGCGCCTTCGTCCGGGAGCAGCGTGCGGAGCAATTCGTCGTCGGGGCCGAGTGGGCGCCAGCCAGGAGGTGGTGGGCTGGCGAGAATCACATCGCGCACCTGTCGCACGCGCTCTTCATGGGTTTCTGGGGTGTACGCCGACCAGCGACCCAGCGCCATGGCGACCTCGAAGCGGCTTGAGTCGTCCAGGATTGGCGGCCAGCCGTTCGGGAGTCCCTCGGCCAGCTCGCGCACGAGCACGTCGCGAACGAAGCGCGTGACCCTCTTGTTCTGCTCCGCTTCGTACAACAAGCCGCTCAACAGCTGCACTGCAGCAACGTCGTTGCCCAACTCGTCGGCCAGGACGTGGAGCGGAACGGCGGGGCGTGCCTCGGCGAAAGCGGTCAGCGAGTCGAAGCCTCGTTCGCGGACCCGTTCGTACAGGCGTGCCTTGATGTTGCCCTGCCAGGCTCCTCCACCGCTCATCGTCCTCTCCCACGGGTGAAGCTCATCGGGATTCTATAGTCCCGCATGCTCTTCGCGACGAGATTCAGGATCTCGTTCCGCGTCAGGGTTCGGCCCGTGGCGATTTCGGCGTCGCCCAGGGTCTTCATGATCATCCGGTTCCATTCACCCGGCCAGGTGCGACCCAGCTTCCAGTTCGCCCCACCGTGAATCGCCTCGTGATCCGCCTGCTCCAGACGCACGCAGAACTGGTCGATGTCCATGTCGCCCCTGAAGCCGCGTTGCTCGAACCACTTGCGATGCTCGTTCGGTAGGACGTGGTGCTTGGGGGCTTCGGACATTCCCGCGCCCGCCTTGCCAGTCACCTGCATGCCACGCACTTCAGGACTGTCGCCCAGGGCTTCACGCACGCCTTTGGGTAGGTCCTGGCGCCCTTGCGACATCATCACCTGACCGCCGTGGATGCGGACAGCCGCGCTCGCGACGGGGAGCGAGATGACGCCCGCCTGCACCAGCCTTCGCATCATCTCCACCCACTCGGCGGAGACGACCAGCCGCGAGCCCGCCATGACGCCCCCCGAGCTCATCACCAGGCCCGTGCCGAGCATCGCGGGCGCAGATGGGGGTAACCGGGGCAGCGACATCTTCAGCGTGGAGATGAGCGCGAGCATCTCCATCACCTGAACGGCGACCATGACCTTGCCGCCCGATTCCATGGCCGAGCGTGCATCTCGATGAATCGCGTCGAACTCACGTGTCAGCTTCCCCATCAACTCGGGCATCGCGGTCGATGCTGCTTCGGCGCGCTCCGGGGCCAGTGACGCCAGTTCCTTCTGCACGGGCTCCATCAATCCCTGGACGCGATGTAAGTCCACGAAGAGCTTCTCGGTGCCGCACATGGGGCAGTCTCGTAACAGGGCGTCAGCAAGTTGGAGGAAGTCCACCCACGAGGCGAGGAGGAGGGCTCCGAACATCGCGGACTGGATGCGGGCACCCGACATGCGGAGGATGCCCAGCTCCATGTCCGGGTCCTCCACTTCCGAGGCCGTTTCCACCAGCGTGGCGGTGCTCCTCAACGCACCACGAAGCCACGTCAGTTGATGCGCGCCGTAGTCGAGGTACCTCGTGAAAACTCCATCGAGCCCTCGGTCTCCCAAGGCAACAGGACGTGAGGCAAGCTGTGCGCGCGTGGCTTCGGTGGCCTTCAATGAGTCCTCTACCTCGGCAATGGCATCGAGGACTGCTTGACGCGTCAGCGTGACGCTGGGCGGTTCACTCCTGAGGGCGGGAGAGCCAACGCTCGTCACCTCTCGTTGTTGCTTGTGCCGCCAGAACCGTTGTCGTCCCTTCGCCCCTCAGTGGAACCGGGCTGGGAGACTGAGGTGCGTGGGGACTCATCGTCAGGTGCTTCGACCTGCGACGCAGGCGCGCGCCGTGGCTCGTAGTGCAGCGTTCCGCCGCGCTCGGTCACACGAACCCCCGAGGCACAGCCTGTCAGCAGCACTGATAGGACAAGCAGGCCGTCCGCGCGCATGGTCCACCTCGGGTCCGCCAGGATGAGCACTCCTGACGACGAGGCACGTTCCGCTCGAAGAGAGGAATGTGTGGGACGTTTCCCGTCCGAGAGCGGGCTAACGCTACCTCCCGCCTCAACCGGTTTGAACGACGCGCCAGGTCGATGCCGGCGGCAAGCCGTGCTGGATGCTCCTACTTCTTGCCGAACCCCAGGTGCGCGAGCGCCGCCTTCACCCAGTCCTTGATGGACACGGTGTCGAAGGGCACGGCCTCGCGGCCGGGGTACTTCTTCTCGAAGTACGCCACCGCCGCCACGCCCATCGCGAACGCGGTGCCGCCGCTGGCCGCGCCCTTGAGCAACCAGCCCGCGACGGGAATCCAACCCACCGTCTCACCCACGATGGAGCTGGCCGCCTTGCGCGCCACGATGCCCGCGCCCAACGTCGGAATCAGCCCGAGCGCCTCACCCAGGCTGAGCGTCTCTCCGTAGATGCCCGCCACGTGATAAATCATGTACGCCTCGATGGCGGACGTGAGCGCCGTGTGCGCGCCCGGCACCGGGATGGGCAGCGCGGCGGCCCCTGCGGCCCTCAACGCACTCTCCTCCACCCAGCTTCGCGCGGCCTTCTCTGCTGACATGTGTTCGTCTCCCGAGGACTGACTCCTCCCCACCTTAGGGACTCCCCGGGCCGCGCGAAAGCGCCCACGCCCCTCACTGGGGACGGAAGCGGTCCGTGGCCTCCAGCAACGCCGCCGTCGTCCCCGGCTCGTTCGCCGAGTGCCCCGCGTCCGCGACCATCACCAGCCGCGCCTCCGGCCACGCGCGATGCAACGCCCACGCGCTCTCCGGCGGACACACCACGTCGTATCGCCCCTGCACGATGACCGCCGGGATGTGACGGATGCGCGGCACGTCCTCCAACAGCTGCGTGTCCGAACGCAGGAACCCGCGATGGAAGAAGTAGTGGCACTCGATGCGCGCGAACGCCAACGCGAAGTCCCCCGTGCTGTTGCGCGCCACCAGCTCCACGTTGGGATGCAGGTAGCTGGTGCGCGCCTCCCAGACGCTCCACGCGCGCGCGGCCTCCAGGCGCGCCTCCGCGTCCGCGCCCGTCAGGCGACGGTGGTACGCGCCCAGCAAGTCATGCCGCTCCTCGACGGGGATGGGCGCCAGGTACTCCTCCCAGGCCTCCGGGAACAGCGCGCTCGCGCCCCGCTGGTAGAACCAGTCCAGCTCCTGCTTGCGCAACAGGAAGATGCCTCGCAGCACCAGCTCCGTGACGCGCTCCGGATGCGCTTGCGCATACGCGAGCGACAACGTGCTGCCCCACGAGCCCCCGAAGAGCATCCACCGCTCGAGGCCCAGGTGCTCGCGCAACCGCTCCAGGTCCGCGACCAAATCCCAGGTGGTGTTCTCCTCCAGGCTCGCGTGCGGCGTGCTGCGGCCACAGCCTCGCTGGTCGAACAGGATGATGCGGTACGCGGCCGGGTCGAAGAACCGCCGCTGCCGGGCGTCGGTGCCGCCTCCAGGGCCTCCGTGGACGAACACCACGGGCTTGCCCTGGGGATTGCCGCTCTCCTCGAAGTACAGCTCGTGGAGCGGGGACACCCGCAGGCGGCCCATGCGGTAGGGCTCCACGGGTGGGTACAGCGTCCGCGACGACCGGGACGGGACGGACATGCGCCTTCCGGGACTGCGAGGGAGCCCGCACGCTAGCGGATGCGCGCTGCTCCCGCGACGCCACGCACACAGCCCGCATGCGGAGGTGTTCGCGTGTCCTCTCGCTCGGCGTGGAGACTGTCAGGCAGGGCACAGCCTCCAGGCGCCGGGGAGCGCCAGGCGCGATGTGACGACGAAGTTGCCCGCGTGCGACGTGGCGTTTGCGGGGGTGGTGGATGCTGTACCCAACTCCACACCCCGGAGCGTTCCATGAACATCGCTTCCCTGATGAACCCCCCTCGGAAGAATGCGCAGGACAAGTCCACCCACCTCACCACGCTGGTCCGCGTCCAGGCCACCGTCCTGGCGCAGGGCGCGCTCTCCGTGGCCAAGGACCAGGTGAAGTCCTTCCGCCACATGCTCGACGTGCTCACCGGCACCTACGCGCAGGCCCGTCCGTAGCCGTGGTGGAGAACGACGCGCCCCGGGGATGAACCTCCGGGGCGCGGCAAACCGACGTCGATGGGCTCGCGGGGCGTGTCGGTCCCCGAGGGGCACGTGGACGTCTCAGGAGGGCGCGCCGGGGCTCGGGCTGGTTCCCGGGCCGACGGGCGCGTCCTCCTTCGGAGGCGGGGGAGGCACGCCCTTGCCCGCCGGCGCCACCATCCGCACCTCCGACGTCTCGCCGAGCGCGAGTCCATCACCCTTGGGCTCCGTCTGCGTCACCGCGATGACGTCACCCCGGTGCAACATGAGGAAGCGCTCGTTCTTCTCGTTGCGGTGGCGCTCCTGCATCGCCAGACCCACGCGGCCCTCGGGCCCGCAGCCGATGTAGCGGTGGCGCCCCTTGCCCTCCAGCGGCTCGGAGACGATGCGGAACAGCCTTCCTGGCGGCGTCTCCGGCCACTCCTCGCCCTTGGGCGCCAGCATCAGGTAGCTCATCTTCAGCGCTTCCTTGTGCAGGCTCGCCGCGCGCGCCAGCTCCTCCACCACGCGAGGCATCGGCCACGGCCGCTCCGCGTGGCACCAGTCGGTCTCCTTCACCAGCGCCGGACAGGCCCCGCGGTACATGCACGGCGCGCGCACCGCGTAGCCCCGCGACACCAGTGCGTCGCGCACGTGCAACAGGCCCCGGCTCGTCTCGCGCAGCGCCGGCTCCATCACCAGCAGGCTGCCGCCCTTCTTCACCTTCGCCAGCACCGCCTCGAGCAGCGCCGCGCGCGGGTTCGTCGCCGCCTCGCCCGTGCCGTACAGCTCGTTGATGACGTGCCCCATGGTGATGAGGTCGAACTGGCCCTCCGGCAGCGCCGCGGCCTTCTTCGTCGGGTCCCACTCGCGGGTGGCCAGCGCCTCGCCGGCCTCCGTCGCCAGCGCGCGCGCCAGGTTCAGCGCCGGCTTGCTGCGGTCTGCCGCCGTCACCTCCTTGGCCCCGGAGTCCATCGCCGCGAAGGCCACGGGCCCCGGGCCGCTGCCCAAATCGAGCACCTGTCGGGGCCGGTTCGGCAGCTCTCCCAGCACCTGCCGGGCCTGCGCGTAGGACACCGGCCAGTAGAACAGGAGATAGGCGCCCAGGAGCTTCGGGTCGTCCATGTAGCGCGCGCCCGCGAGCTGGCGCTCCCGCGTCAGGCCCATGGAGAGCTGACGCACGCCCGCGCCCACCTCCTTGACCTCCTGCGGCGTCAGCTTCGTCTCCGGCCCGTCACCCCGGCCGCGCGACTGGCGCCACACGGCGATGAGCCGCGGCATCCACCGCTCCAGGTCCTTGCTGTATGCGTTGCTCATCCCGCCAAGCCTTCGACCGAGGGGCCGCTCCCGGAAGCGGCCCGTGTCAACCCGTTGTCACCGCGCCACTTGCTCAACTCCACGGTCGCCACCCGGGGGCGTCCGCGTTAAACCCTTGTCGCACATGATCTCCGTCCAAGGGCTGCGCAAGCACTACAAAGTCCACAAGCGCCCGCCTGGCCTCAAGGCGGCCCTCCGCTCGCTCTTCCACCGCACCTACACCTCCGTGAAGGCCGTGGACGGCATCTCCTTCGACATCCGCCCCGGAGAGCGCGTGGGCTTCCTGGGCCCCAACGGCGCCGGCAAGACGACGACGCTCAAGGTCCTCTCGGGCCTGTTGCACCCGTCCGAGGGCGAGGTCCGGGTGGACGGCCACGTGCCGCGCCTGCGCGAGGAGGCGTTCCTCAAGAAAATCATGCTCGTCATGGGGCAGAAGCAGCAGCTCCTCTGGGACCTACCACCGGCGGAGACCTTCGAGCTCAACCGCGCCATCTACGACGTGCCCACGCTCCAATACAAGCAGACGTTGGACGAGCTGGTGGGCCTCTTGGAGATTGGCGACCTCATCGGCAAGCCCACCCGGCAGCTGTCCCTGGGCGAGCGCATGAAGTGCGAGCTGGCCGCGGCCCTCATCCACCGCCCCCGCGTGCTGTTCCTGGACGAGCCCACCATCGGCCTGGACGTGTCCATGCAGGCCACCATGCGGACCTTCATCAAGGACTACAACGAGAAGTACGGCGCCACGCTCATCCTCACCAGCCACTACATGGACGACGTGGCCGCCCTGTGCCCGCGCGTCATCGTCATCGACAAGGGGCTGCTCTCCTATGACGGCAGCCTGGAGGCGCTGGTGCAGCGCGTGCGCCCGGAGAAGCGCGTGGTGCTGCGCCTGTCCGAGCAGGTGGAAGCGGGAAGGCTGGAGCCTTTGGGCAAGCTGGTGACGCACGAGGCGGGGATGGCGGTGCTCCAGGTGCGCCAGGACGCCGTCAACGCCACCATCTCCCGCGCCCTGTCGGGGCTGCCGGTGACGGACCTCACGGTGGAGAACGCGCCGCTCGAGGAGGTCATGAGCGAGCTGTTCGCGGAGAACAAGGCGCGCCGCGAGGCGACGGCCCAGGTGGTGCCGGCGTGAGCGCCCGAGGCGTGCTGCGCGCCCTGCCCACCATGCTGCGCGTGGGCTTCGCCGAGTCGATTGCCTACCGCGCGGAGATGTTCGTCTGGGTGCTGTCCACCACCATGCCGCTGGTCAACATGGTGCTGTGGATGGCGGTGTCCAAGGACGCGCCGGTGGGCAACTACGGCCAGGTCGACTTCGTCAGCTACTTCCTGGCGACCTTCGCGGTGCGCCAGCTCACCAGCGCCTGGGCCGCGTGGCTCATCAACTGGGAGGTGAAGCAGGGCACGCTGGCCATGCGGCTGTTGCGTCCCGTCTCGCCCCTGTGGGCCTACGCGTCGGAGAACGTCGCGGGCTTCCCCATGCGCGTCGTGGTGGCGGTGCCGGTGGTGCTGGTGAGCGTGGCGCTGGTGGGCGCGGACAAGGCGGTGCCCCAGCACGCGTGGGGCTGGGCGCTGTTCCTCCTCGCGGTGCTGGGCGGCTGGGCGATTACGTTCCTGGCCAACGTGGCCATCGGCGCGCTGAGCCTCTTCATGGACAGCAGCCAGAAGATGATGGAGGTCTGGATGGTCCTCTTCTTCGTCTGCTCCGGCTACATGTACCCGGTGGAGCTGTTGCCCGCGGGGCTGCGCGCCGTCATCGACTGGCTGCCGTTCCGCTACCAGATGGGCCTGCCGGTGGAGCTGATGACGAGCGCGCATGACCTGCCCACGGCGCTGGGGCTGCTCGCGCGGCAGTGGGCGTGGGTGCTGGGGATGGGCGTGCTGGCGGTGACGCTCTGGAAGCAGGGCGTGAAGCGCTTCGCGGCGTTCGGAGGGTAGGGGAATGGTGCGGCGTTATCTGCGACTGCTCGGCGTGCAGCTCAAGGCCTCCGGGCTCCAGGCGCTCCAGTACCGGGCCGACTTCCTCACCGAGGGCTTCACGTCCCTGTGCTGGGTCTTCACCGCGCTGGCGCCGCTGTTCGTCGTCTACGGGCGGCGGCCGGCGGTGGAGGGGTGGACCTTCGGCGAGTCGCTGCTCGTGGTGGGCTGGTTCACCCTGCTGCAAGGCGTGCTCGAGGGGGCCATCAACCCCAGCCTCACGGGCGTGGTGGAGCACATCCGCAAGGGCACATTGGACTTCGTGTTGCTCAAGCCCGCGGACGCGCAGTTCCTGGTGTCGACGCAGCGCTTTTTGCCGTGGCGCGCCTTCAACGTGCTCACCGGCCTGGGCCTGTTCGTCTACGCGTTCATGCTGCTGGGGCGCGGGCCGTCACCCCTGGGCGTGCTCGCGTCCGTGCTGCTGCTCGGCACCAGCACGCTGCTGTTGTACTCGCTGTGGATATTGACGGTGAGCGCCGCCTTCTTCGTCGTCCGGGTGGACAACCTCACCTTCCTCTTCTCGTCCATCTTCGACTTCGCGCGTTGGCCTTCGTCCGTGTTCAAGGGTGTCGCACGCGGCGCGTTGACGCTCGTCTTCACGTACGTGATTCCCCTCGCCTTGATGACCACCTTCCCCGCCGAAGCCATGCTGGGGCGGCTGCCGACGGTGTCCCTCGCCGGCGCGGTGGTGGGCTCGGCGCTCTTCGCGTGGGTGGCGCGGCGCGTCTGGATTCGCTCCATCGGCCACTACACCTCGGCCAGCAGCTAATCCCTTTCACCTCGCATGTTTCCGACAGGCGGACGAGCGCCTGTCGACTCGGCGGTGGGGTGTATCAACCCCACCTGTCGCAAGCGTGGGACGTGTTTTTTCAGGGGCCGAATTGGCCTCGCTCCCTGGGATTGGGTTAAGCGCCGCCCTGTGCGGGCCATCGGGCTCCACACCCCCCACGGGAAAGGACCTCCCTCCATGAAACGATGTATCAGGCTCGGCCGCCTGGCCGCGCTGGTGACGGCGCTTGTCCTCACGGGATGCTCACACGAAGAATTTGCAGAGTCGTCGGAAGCAGCGGTGTCGGGTGCGGGGCTGTCCGCCGCGCCGGTGCCGGAGCTGGGCTGGTCTCTGACGGCGAGCATGACGTTGCAGCGGGTGGACCAC
This sequence comes from Myxococcus guangdongensis, assembly GCF_024198255.1. Taxonomy (NCBI): domain Bacteria; kingdom Pseudomonadati; phylum Myxococcota; class Myxococcia; order Myxococcales; family Myxococcaceae; genus Myxococcus; species Myxococcus guangdongensis. The sequence continues at coordinate 360,357 of NZ_JAJVKW010000008.1, read as the reverse complement.
ACGGCGACGGTGTTGCGCTCCGGTCAGGTGCTGGTGGTGGGCGGGCAGTCCTCCACGAGCGCGGAGCTGTATGACGTGCGGGGCGCGCGCTGGCTCACGGGCGGCACGCTGACCGCGGCGCGGCGGCGACACACGGCGACGCTCCTGGGCAACGGCAAGGTGCTGGTGGCGGGGGGCGACTCGGGGGCCTCGGCCACGGGCACCGCGGAGCTGTATGAGCCGTCCCTGGGCTCCTGGGCGCCGACGGGTAGCCTGGACTCGCTGCGCTCGGGCCACACGGCGACGTTGCTCGGCAACGGCAAGGTGCTGGTGGTGGGCGGGGAGAACGGCGCGGGGGCGGGGCTCGCGAGCGCGCAGCTCTATGACTCGGCCACGGGCACGTGGTCCGTGACGGGCTCGCTGCGCAGGCCGCGCGTGGGCCACACGGCGACGCTGCTGCCCAACGGGCGGGTGCTGGTGGTCGGTGGGCGCCAGGGGCCTCGGGGCGCGTTCCTGGGGGACGCGGAGCTGTACGAGCCGTCCACCGGGACGTGGACCGTCGCGGCGAACCTGCTCGTGGCGCGCGCGGGCCACACCGCGACGCTGCTGCTGTCCGGCAAGGTGCTGGTGGTGGGCGGCTTCGTGGATGAGTTCACCGCGACGCGCGGCGTGGAGGTGTTCGACCCGGGCATGGGGAGCTGGAGCCCCGTCGCGCAAGCCTTGCCGGGGGAGCGCGCGCAGCACACGGCCACGCTGCTGCACTCGGGTGAGGTGCTCGTCACCGGAGGCTCGGACGGCAACGAGCCCTATCTGCAGACGGCGCTGTTGTACGACCCGACGCAGGGGCGCTGGACGCAGGTGGCGTCGATGAGCACGAGCCGGTTGGGGCACACGGCGACGTTGCTGGTCCATGGGGATGTGCTCGTCACGGGTGGAAGCCCTGACAGCGTGCAGCGCTCCGCCACGGCCGAGCGGTATTCGGTGCCCTCGCCGCCCTGGCGCCTCACCACGAACATGGCGACGGCGCGGTATCACCACACGGCGTCGCTGCTGGTGTCCGGCAAGGTGCTGGTGGCGGGCGGCACGCAGGGCGGAGCGGCACTGGGCGGCGCGGAGCTGTACGACGAGAACCAGGCCACATGGACGGCGACGGGCAGCCTGGTCGCACCGCGCTTCCTGCACACCGGGACGGTGCTGCCCTCGGGCAGGGTGCTGGTGGCGGGAGGTCAGGCCTCCGGGTCGTCGTACCTGTCCTCCGCCGAGGTGTACAACGCGGACACCGGCCTGTGGAGCACGACGGGCGCGCTCGCGGGGGCCCGCTCGCGACACACCGCGACGCTGCTCCAGTCCGGGCAGGTGCTGGTGACGGGAGGGCGGGCGTCGTCGAGCTTCAGCAGCATCCTGGCGACGTCCGAGTTGTATGACCCGCCGTCGGGCACCTGGCGCGCCACGGGCTCGATGAGCGTGAAGCGCGTCAACCACACGGCCACGATGTTGCTGTCGGGACACGTGCTGGTGGCGGGTGGCACCACGCCCACGGGGGACACGGCCACCGCGGAGCTCTACGACATGAACACCGGGCTGTGGTCTCTCGCGGGCTCCATGTCGGCCACGCGCTACGGACACATCGCGGTCGCGCTGCCGGGAGGCCGCGTGCTGGTGGCGGGCGGCTGGGGGCAGGGTGGCGCGTTGGCCTCGGCTGAAATCTACGAGCCGGCGTTGGGCCTGTGGATGCCGGTGGCGCCCATGTCGAGCAGCCGCTACGGGGCGATGGCGTCGGTGCTGCCCTCGGGCCGCGTGCTGGTGATGGGCGGGGACGCGGGCGCGGCCACCGGGTTGTTGCCCACCTCGGAGGTCTATGACCCGGCCACGGGCCAGTGGACGTCCGCGGGCGCGCTGTCCAATCCGCTGTCGAGCGCGGCGGTGACGCGCCTGGCGGGCTCGGACCGGTTGCTCGTCACCGGAGGTCTGGGCTCGAGCGGCGCGGTCTCCACCGTGGAGCTCTATACGCCGGCGCCGTGAGACACGGCCTCACGTCCCGCCCGGAGTCGTCGCCGTGGGCGGGACGTGACGTGGAGCGCGGATTCACGCGCCGGGAGGTGGCGCCTCCGTCTCCTCGGACTCGACGCCGTAGTAGGCCAGACACTCCACCTCGCGCCCTCGCACGACGCGCCGTCCATCCAGTGGCCCGCCGTGCGCGGTGACGACGGTGCACTGGCCTTCGTCGCCGTCCTTGTCGAAGTAGAGCACCACCCACTCGCGCGTCGCGTTCTGCTGGTGCGCGAGCGCCGTGTTGGAGAACAGCGCGCGCACGCTCCACCCCCCCAGCTTGCGGCGCAGCACGGGCAGCCACGCCTCGCCCGAGGGATTGAACCGCCGGGGCGCGATGGTGCGCAGCTCCCCGGCCTCCGCGCGGCGCCGGTACTCCTCGTCCACCTGGAGCAGCAGCCCGACGTCCGGCTGGGGACCGCCTTCCTCCTGCTGCTCCTGCTTGCGCGCGAGCCCGCGTCGGTTGCGTCCCAGCCGCGCCGCCAGCAGGTCGCGCACCTGCTGCCCACGACGCGGACCGAAGCCCTCCACGGCCTCCAGGTGTCCGTCGTGCGCCGCCTGCTCCAGCTCCTCGAGCGAGCGCACCCCCAGCTCCTCATGGATGCGCCGCGCGAGCTCCGGTCCGATGCCCGGCACGCTGGCGAGCAGCTGCTCGGGAGAGGACTCGTCCTCCAGGCGCTGCAACAGCCCCAGCTGCCCGGTGCGCACCAGCTCCGCGATGGAGGCCGCGATGCTCTTGCCCACCCCGGGCAGCTCCCGCAGGCCCGCCTCGCCCTTCGACGCGAGCAGCTCCGCCACGGAGTCTGGCCACTTGCCGACGGTCGCCGCCGCCTTCCGGTAGGCGGAGATGCGAAAGGGCATGGCGTCCTGCTGCTCGAGCAGGTCCGCCACCCGCTCCAGCGCGTCCGCGAGGCTGATGTTGTCCTTCCATTCGACGCCCATGGCTTCATCCAACTTGGAGCGTCGCGTCCCAGGCGGCCACCCCGACCTGGGACACCGGGCGGACAGGGGAGCGCCCGCTCCTCAGCGCGTCGGAGCCGGGGCGTCCGCCACGATGGCGTCCGCCTCGATCTCCACCAGCATCGCCGGGTCGATGAGCTTGCTCACCTCGACCATCGACGTGGCGGGGCGGATGTCGCCGAAGAACTCCCCGTGGGCGCGGCCCACCTCCTCCCAGCGGGCGATGTCCGTGACGTACATGCGCGTGCGCACCACGTCCTTCAGGCTGGCGCCCAGCGCCTGGAGCGCGGACTGGATGTTGCGCAGGGTCTGCGTGGCCTGGAGGTAGGCGTCCCCAGGGCCCACCAGCTGGCCCTGGGCGTCCGTGGCGGTGGTGCCGGAGACGGAGACGAAGGGGCCGACCCTCACGGCGCGCGAGTAGCCCACGCGGGGCTCCCAGGGAGTACCTGTCGAGTGGTGGGTCCGCTGCATGGCTGCCTCCAGGGGCGAGAAAGTGTGGGCGGACCCTCCCACGGGCGTCGGGCGGACCGCCAGGGGCTCCTTGCTGGCTGCAAGGAAACACGGCCCGTGGTAGTTGGCCTCGGGTCATGACGAACGAGCTCGACAGGGAGGTCGCCCGGCGGCGCACCTTCGCGATCATCTCCCACCCCGACGCGGGTAAGACCACGCTCACCGAGAAGCTGCTGCTCTACGGTGGCGCCATCCACCTGGCCGGCAGCGTCAAGGCCAAGCGCGCGCGGCGCCACGCCACCAGCGACTGGATGGAGCTGGAGAAGGAGCGCGGCATCTCCGTCACCTCGTCCGTCCTCCAGTTCTCCTACCGGGACCACGCCGTCAACCTGCTGGACACCCCGGGCCACCAGGACTTCTCCGAGGACACCTACCGCACGCTGGCCGCGGCGGACTCGGCGGTGATGCTCATCGACGCCGCCAAGGGCGTCGAGCCGCAGACCAAGAAGCTCTTCAAGGTCTGCCGCATGCGCGGCATCCCCATCTTCACCTTCGTCAACAAGCTGGACCGCTATGGCCGCGAGCCGCTCGAGCTGATGAACGAGCTGGAGCAGGTGCTCGGCATCCGCTCGTACCCGATGAACTGGCCCATCGGCATGGGGCCGGAGTTCCGCGGCGTCTACGACCGGCAGGCCCGCGTCGTCCACGTCTTCTCCGCCGAGGGCTCCCACGGCGAGTCGGAGGTCGCCGAGCGCTCGGTCTCCATCGACTCGGATGAAATCAAGTCGGTGCTCACCGAGTCGGAGCTGGCGAAGCTGCACGAGGACATCGAGCTGCTCGACATCGGCGGGGACGAGTTCACCCGCGAGAAGAGCGACGCGGGGCAGCTGACGCCCATGTTCTTCGGCAGCGCGATGACGAACTTCGGCGTGCGCCCGTTCCTCGACGCGTTCCTGGACCTGGCCCCCGCGCCCACCGCGCGCCAGACGACCAACGGCCCGCGCGAGCCGAGCAACCCCAAGTTCGCGGGCTTCGTCTTCAAGATTCAGGCGAACATGGACCCCGCGCACCGCGACCGCATCGCCTTCATGCGCGTGGTGAGCGGCCGCTACGTCAAGGGCATGAGCGCGTTCCACTCGCGCCTGGGCAAGGAAGTGCGCCTGGCCAAGCCCAGCCAGTTCATGGCCGCCGAGCGCACCGCGATTGAAGACGCGTGGCCCGGGGACGTCATCGGCCTGTTCGACCCGGGGCAGTACCGCATCGGCGACACGCTCGCCGAGGGCATGGACGTGGAGTTCGAGGGCGTGCCGCGCTTCAGCCCCGAGTACTTCGCCGTGGTCCGCTCCAAGGACCCGCTGCGCCGCAAGCAGATGGAGAAGGGCCTGGAGCAGCTGTCGGAAGAGGGCACGGTGCAGATCTTCCAGCAGCTCGCCATGGGCATGAAGGACCCGATTGTGGGCGTCGTCGGCGCGCTCCAGTTCGAGGTCCTCCAGTACCGGCTGGAGCACGAGTACGGGGCGAAGATTGCCCTGGACCGGCTGCCCTTCAGCCACGCGCGCTGGGTGGTGGGGCCCAACTTCGAGCCCAAGTCCTTCGACTGGGAGGGCAACCGTCAGACGGTGCAGGACCGCGACGGGCTGCCGCTGGTCCTCTTCCGCGACGACTGGGCGCTCCAGCACGCCGAGGACAAGCACCCGGACCTGAAGTTCCTCAACGAGGCCCCGCAGCTGCGCAAGGCCCTGGCGCTCAACACGGGGAGCTGAGGCTCCCCGCGCGGCGGCGGTGGACGGCTACTTGTAGACGTTGACCGTGCCGCCGCGGAACTGGGAGTCGCGCAGGACCATGCCCTCCTTGTAGAGGCGGGCCGCCTTGGGGCCGACGAAGAAGTCCTTCGGCTGGCCCCGGCGGTACGTCTTCTTCACGTGCTCCTCGATTTCGAGGAACAGGCCCCGGAAGCGGTCCGGCGCCGCGTTCTTGCGGCCTGTCTGCGCGGTGATGTCCAGCTCCGCCCAGAGCTTGCCCGAGACGAGCTCGCCCTCCTCGTTGGTGCGGCAGCGCTCCATGAAGATGACGGGGGAGCGCACCTCGTCCACGCGCCAGCTGCCCTTGTCCGGGCCGCGCTTCACCTTGTCGACGATGGCGGGGCCAATCTCGCTGGCCACCAGGTACAGGTCCTCCTGGGGCAGCCGCTCCATGTGGTCCTGGTGGGCGCGGAACGTCACCCAGTCCTCCGGGACGCGGCGGGGGTACACCTCCAGCACGAAGCGCTCCAGGAAGCGGAAGAAGGCGAGCTCATCGTCGGGGGTCATGAAGAACTGGAGGACATTGGCCATTGCCGGGCCCTCATACCCTTGTGTCCCTCGGGGCGGAAGTCCGGGGTGAGCCGCGCTATAGAGTCCCCATGGATACCTGGCTGCTCTCCCGGATGCAGGAGCTGAAGGACCTCCAGGGGCTCATCGGCCTCGCCACGTGGGATCAGGAGACGTACCTGCCCTCCAAGGCGGGCCCGGCCCGCGCCCAGCAGCTCTCCACCCTCCAGGGGCTCCACCACGAGCGCCTGGTGGACCCGAGGCTGGGGGAGGCCCTCGCGAAGGCCTCCACGGAGGCTGGGCTGACCGAGGACGAGAAGGCCATGGTGGCCGTGCTCCAGCGGGAACGGGAGCGCGAGGTGCGCGTGCCCGCCGCGCTGGTGCGTGCCCTGGCCGAGGCCCAGAGCCATGGCCTCCACGCCTGGAGGGAGGCCCGCAAGGAGCGCCGCTTCGCCCGGTTCCAGCCCGCGCTCCAGCGGCTGTTGTCCCTGCGCCGTGAGCAGGCCGATGCCTACGGGCATGACGGTGAGCGGTATGACGCCCTGCTGGAAGGGTACGAGCCGGGCATGCGGGTCTCCCGGCTGACCCCGGTGCTCACGGCGCTGCGCGAGCAACTGGTGCCCATGGTGGAGAAGCTCACCGGGACGGGGAGGCGTCCGCGCCCCGTGTTCGAGGGGCGCCGCTTCGACAAGGACGCCCAGTGGCGCTTCACGTTGAAGCTGCTCGAGGACATCGGCTTCGACCTGGAGGCGGGGCGGCAGGACCTGAGCATCCACCCGTTCACGGGTGGCACGCATGCGTTGGACGTGCGGCTCACCACGCACGTGGATGAGTCGAACCCGTTGTCGGCCATCTTCAGCACCATCCATGAAGCGGGGCACGGGCTGTTCGAGCAGGGCTTCGCGCCCGAGCTGCACCGCACGCCGCTGGCGGCGTCTCCCTCGATGGGGCTGCACGAGTCGCAGTCGCGGCTGTGGGAGAACCAGGTGGGCCGAAGCCGGCCCTTCTGGGAGCACTACTTCCCGCTGCTCCGTGACAGCTTCCCGGAGGCGCTGAAGGGCGTGGCGCTGGAGGACTTCCTCGCGGCGGTGAACGAGGTGCGGCCGTCGCTCATCCGCACCGAGTCCGACGAGGTGACGTACAACCTGCACATCGCCGTGCGCTACGAGCTGGAGTTGTTGCTCCTGCGCGACGCGCTCCCGTTGGACGATGTGCCCGCCGCGTGGAACGAGCGCATGGAGCGCTACCTCGGCGTGACGCCGCCGGATGACACGCAGGGCGTGCTCCAGGACATCCACTGGGCCTGGGGCGAGCTGGGGTACTTCCCCACGTACTCGTTGGGCAATCTCTACGCGGCGTCGCTCTACCGCGTCGCGGGGCGGGAGCTTCCGGACCTGGACGCGCAGCTCCGGCAGGGGAAGATGTTGTCCCTGCGCGACTGGCTGCGAGAGCGGGTGCACCGGCACGGCTTCCGCCTGCCGGCCGAGGAGCGCATGCGCGTGGTGACGGGGCAGGGGCTCACCGACGCGGACTTCCTCTCGCACCTGCGCTCGAAGTACGGCGCGCTCTACGGCGTCACGCTCTGACGACCTGCCCGAGCGCGGAGCGGGACGTCGCGATGACGCCTTCGCGGTGGTTCCTCCAGGGGCTGGCCTCGCGACGATGCAGCGCGAGGCTTCTCGGTGCGCTGACTCCTGTCGGAGCAGGGCCTCGCGAATCCGGGTGCCGCGCTCACTTCGTCGGGCGCACCGCGGCCATGATGAACCTGGGCAGCAGCTCCTCGCGGAACTTCCGCCAGAGCGCGACGTGGTTGTAGTTGCCCGCGGTGAACATCACGACGAGGTCCAGCTCGGGGACCACCATCACGAGCTGACCTCCATTGCCGCAGGCCTCGTATTCGGAGAACACGCGCTCGCCGACCTTCAGCTCGTGGCGCCACCACGTGTAGCCGTAGGTCTGCTTCTCGTTCATCGTCGCGTGCTTCGCGATGGACTGCTCCACCCAGCGCTTGCTCACCACGCGCCGGCCGTTCCACGTTCCTCCCGAGAGATACAGCTGACCGAGCTTCAGCGCGTCGCGCGGGCGCATGTAGATGCCGCCGCCCAGGTACTGCTCGCCATCCGGCATCAGGTCCAGGTGGTAGTCGCGCATCTGGAGCGGCGCGGCGAGGTGCTCGGTGAAGAACTCTGGAATCCACCGCTTCGTGGTGTTGCGCAGCACGCCGCCCACCAGGTTGATGTTCGCCGAGCAGTACACGCCCTTCGCTCCCGGCTCGGACACCATCGGCAAGTCCAACGTGTACTTGTACCAATCCGGGACGGAGTCCTCGAGCCGGTCCTCGTTGCCCGGTGACTCCGCATCATCGTCGTCACACGCCAGCCCCGTGGACATGGACATCAGGTGCGCCACGTTGAGCTTGCGCTTGCGCTCATCCAGGTGCGCCACCTTCCCCTGGTACTCGGGGAGCAGCGAGAGGACCGGCGTGTCGACGGTGAAGGGCGCGCCCTGGTCCAGCGCGATGCCCACCAGCACGGAGGCGTACGTCTTCGCCGCGGAGCGCAGGTCGTGCGGACGCTCCTTGTCGAAGCCCTGGAAGTACTCCTCGACCACCAGCTTCCCTCGGCGCGCCACCAACAGGCCCTGGATGGCCGGCGCGGACTCCGGGCTCGGCTCCTGGTCGAGGATCTGCTGCACCAGCTCACGCAGGGGCTGCGCGTCCATGCCCACGTCCCCGAGTGACGCCGTCTTCCAGCCATCGTCCTCGGCGACAGGCGGACGGTAGGCGTAGGGGGCTGGCGCGGGCGTGCGCGCGTACAAGCCCACCGCCTGCGAGCGCTCCCTCCGCGTGAAGTCGAACGTCGTGTCGAAGGGCGGGTAATGCAACGACAGCCGCTCCGAGTCCGCCTCGAACGTCCCCTCGTACCGCGCGTTTCCCTTCGTGGACTCCAGCCGCACGGTGTCGCCGTCGACGCTCACGCGGAACAGCACCCGGTTGCCCACGTTGCGCTCCGGGTTGCGCAGGAAGGCCGTCACCGTGCCGTCGGGCTCCTTGCGCACCACCAGGTACAACGAGAACCGGTCCTCCAGCGGCGCCACCTGGCCACGCCACACGTCCGGGCGCAGCGCGCGCAGCTCCACCGGCGAGGCGAACTGCATGCCGCTCATCTGCACGCGCGGCTGAATCCAATGTCCCGCGATGCGCTTGCCGTCCTTCGAGCGCGTGGCGCGCAGCGCTCCCTGTCCGCCCGGGAGAACGACGGAGACCTTCGTTCCCTCCACGCGTGCCGGTGCCTCGAAGCCGGAGATTCGCGCCCGCCACGTGTCCCCTTCGCGCGTCAGCGTCAGCTCCCCTCGGACCTGGGGACCGAGGACTCGCTCGGCGCCCCAGGTTCCCACCAGCCGCTCGGCGGATGCCGATGGCGGAGGTGCTGTCTGCGCGTGAGCGGGGAGGGCCGAGAACGCCAGCCCAAGGATGAACAGGAAGTTGATGGTCGGGTTGTAGATGCAATTCATCTGACGCCGAGCCTAGCGCGGGCTTGGGCGGATGTATCGCGGATCAGCGTGGACGGCTCAGAACGAGAACAGCAGCGGGCGACACGAGCGGGCCAGCCGCAGCGCGTCCCGGGCGAGCGAGTACGAGTTCGCGTCATCCGCGTCCAGCCAGGCCGCGCGAGCGACCTGGTTGCTCAGCTCGAAGCACAGGTTGGTGGTGTGCCGCGCCAGCCGGCTCTCCTTGCGCAGCGCGCGCACGTTGAGCTCGCACAGCTCCGCGCACTGCCGCAGCGCGCGCACGGAGGCGCTGCTCAGCGTCTGTCCCTGGGCCAGCAGGCGCGCCATGCCCGCCTCGCATGAGGCCTGACACTGGAGGCTTGCATCGATGCAGCGCGACACGTCCGCGCGAGCACCGCTCAGTCTCGCTCCCGTCATCGCCAGCACCTCCGTTGCGCCCACCAGGGTATGCACGCCGAGCGGCGGAGCAACTGGAAGTGGGCCATGGGATGCCCGATGTTAAACGTTCACCATGCCGAAGCTCACGCTCGTCCCGAACGAAATCGAGGAGTACGCCCGCGCGCACACCGCGGCACCCGCGCCACTGTTCGAGGAACTCAAGGACACCACTCAGTCACGTACGAACTCTCCCGGAATGCAGGTGGGCCCCGTCGAGGGCGCGTTCCTGAAAATGCTCGTCTCCCTCACGAGTGCGAGGCGCGTCCTGGAAATCGGGACCTTCACGGGATACTCCGCTCTGATGATGGCGGAGGGGCTTCCGGATGACGGCGAGCTCATCACCTGTGACATCAATCCCGAGACGGCGGAAATCGCGCGCTCCTTCTTTTCCAGGAGTCCGCAGGGTCGGAAAATCCAGCTCCGACTCGGGCCTGCCCTGGAAACCCTGAAGACGCTGCGGGGTCCTTTCGACCTCGTCTTCATCGACGCGGACAAGGGGAATTACAGCGCCTACTGGGACGCGGTGGTGCCGCTGGTGCGCCCGGGCGGCCTGCTGGTCGCGGACAACGTGCTGTGGTCCGGGCGCGTGCTCAGTCCGGAGTCGGAGTCGGACCACGCGGTGGTGTCCTTCAACGCGAAGGTCGTCGCGGATGCGCGCGTGGAGCCGGTGCTGCTGACGGTGCGCGACGGGATGATGCTCGCGCGCAAGCGCTGACGTCAGTAGCGCGCGAGGAAGCGCGTGAGCCCGGGACGCAGGGCCTCGCGCTGCGCGATGCACTGGTCCACGCGCTCCAGCGACTGGGCCAGCACGCGCTCGCCGCCCTCGACGTCGCGGGCGCGGGGGCCGAACACGCGGGCCACTTCGTCGCGGTGCGCGGCGTCGCAGAAGAAGCCGCCGCCACCGAGCAGCCACGTGGTGAGATCGCGCGGCAGCCGCTCGCGCAGGGCCTCGAAGTGCTGGTGCAGGAAGGTGAAGGCCACCTCGCGCGTGGGCGTCTCCGACAGGAGCCCGAAGAGGATGGCCAGCGCCTCGCGCGTGTCCACCTTCGCGTCCAGCAGCAGCTCCAGGCTCTTGCTCGCGAGCGCCACGTCGCGAAAGCCGCCGAGCGCGCCCAACAGCAGCCGTCGCTCCTCGTCGGTGGCGGTGCGCGCGGCCTCGCGCAGGCGCTGGTGCAGGGGGGCATCACCGGCCGCGGCGGCCGCGTTGAGGACGGTGGCCCGGTCCTCGGGCGCGAGCGTGCTCCGGTCCTCGAGCCACCGCAGCGTGAGCCGCCGGGCCTCGGCGCGCAGCCTCGGGTCCTCGCCCTCGGTCGTCGCCATCGACAGCAGGGAAGGGCGCATCAGCCGCGTCTGTTCGCTCTCCCCGGGCCGCGACACGAAGCCCACCGCGCGTGCACGTTCGCCGAAGAGCCCGCGCACGAAGCGCGCCCGGTGCGAGCGCAGCGGGTCCGGCACCAGGTCCCGGTGCACGCTGCCCACCACGTCCGCCGCGCCGCCGACCAGCTCCGCGTCGCCCTCGCCCAGCCGCGCCACCAGCGTGAGCGCCTGACCGACGTCCAGCGCTCCGCTGCCGACGAGCGCCCGCGCGTCCGCCATCAGCACCAGCCGCTCGGCGATGGTGAGGCGCGCGCCGCCCCGCTTGGCGAGCTTCTCCAGCCCGTCGCCGCGCACCAGCGCGTGGTAGTAGCCGCGCGCGTCGGCGTTGGGGTGCACCCAGTCCGGGCAGCCCTTCGCCTCGGGCAGCTCCAGCGTGTCACTGGCGCGCGTGAGCACCGTGCACGCGCGGCCCTCCTTCGCGCCCACCGCGTAGCGCACGCACAGCGGCACGTGCCAACCCTGGGGCGACGCGGTGTCCTTCGCGCCGAGGGGCAGATAGCGCTTCTGCTCCAACGCGAGCCGGGGCGCGCCGTCCTTGGGGCACTGGAGCGTCATCGCCACCAGCGGCACACCGGGCTGGTCCAGGAAGGTGGAGAACGCGGGCGCGACGTCCTGGCCGGCCTCGAGCGACAGCGCGTGGAAGAAGTCCTCCGTCGTGGCGATGCCGCGCGCGTGGGTGCGCAGGTAGCCCCGCACGCCGCGCTGGAAGGCGTCCTCGCCCACCGACGACTCGAACATCGCGAGCACCGCGGCGCCCTTGCCGTAGGTGATGCCGTCGAACGCGCCGTGGATGTCGCCGGGGGATTCAATCGGCTGGCGGATGCTGCGCGCGGTGACGAGCCAGTCCTCCTGCACCGCCTGCCCGCGCGCCTCCACGCGGCGCACCTCCGCGCGCCACCCGGGCTGCCAGCGCTTCACCACCTTGAAGGCGAGCCAGTCCGCGAAGGACTCGTTGAGCCACAGGTCGTCCCACCACGCGGGCGTGACGAGGTTGCCGAACCACTGGTGCGCCAGCTCGTGCGCCTGCGTCTCGGCGAAGCCGCGCTGTCGCCACAGCGTGTCCGTCTGCGGCGTGCGGAGCATCAGCGGCGCGCCGAAGGTGATGAGGCCCGGGTGCTCCATCGCGCCGCCCACCAGCCCCGGCACCGCGAGCACATCCAGCTTCGAGTATGGATAGGGCGAGCCGAACCACTCCTCCAGCTGGGCGAGCAACGGCGCGGTGACGGACGCGGCATACGCGGCCTCCGCTCCTCGTCCGCGAGGCACCAGCATGCGCACCGGCACCTTCGCCTCGCCCGCCGTGCCCGCGTCCACCGCGTCGAAGGGCCCCACCGCGAAGGCCACCAGGTACGTGGGCAGGGGCGGCGTCGTCTGGAAGCGCACCGTCTTCCAGCCCTGCGCCCCCAGCTCCTCGCCGCGCACGGGCATGTTGGAGAAGGCCGCGTCCTCCGCGCGCACGCGCAGGGTGAGCGACCAGGGAATCTTGAAGCCGGGCTCGTCGAAGCAGGGGAAGGCGCGCCGCGCGTACAGCGGCTGGAACTGCGTCATCGCGTACCAGCGTCCCTCCTCCTGCTCACGGAAGACGCCGCTGTCCTCCTTGTCGTACGCGTGGCCCGTGTACTCGACGTGCAGCGTGACGGTGCCCGACGGGAGCGGCGCCTGGGCGACGAAGGCGAGCAGGTCCTCGCCCACCGGCATCGCCTCCACCGGCACGCGCGAATCCCCGACCCGGACGTGCGCGCGCTGGAGCGTCAGCTCCGTGCCGTGCAGCCAGAGCACCCGCGTGGGCTCCGACAGGGACAGCTCCATGTCCACCTCGCCGCGGAACGTCTCCTGGCGAGGGTCCAGCTCCAGCGTCACCGACTGGCGCGTGGGACGCACGCCGGCCTCGAGGCGCAGCCCTGGAGGCACGAGCGCCCCGGGCGTCTCCACGGGCGCGGGCACGACACGCGGGCGCGGCATCGGCGTGGGCGAGAGCGCGGCGTCGCGCGAGCGTCCCAGGCACCCCACGTGGAGGAGCGTCAGCCAGAGTCCGAGGATCGCGCCAAGGTGTCCCAACCGCATCGAGGAGCTCCGTCCATCCGGCAAACGCGGACGCGTGATGGTGGCCATTCCATCACCGCCGCGAAAGGGACGGTAGAGCCTCGACTGGGGTCGCGACTGACGCGCCCCTGAACGAACGCGCGGTGCGTCAGCCGCCCTGCACGGGGAAGGCGGCGAGCAACTCGATGAGGGCCGGGCCGTACAGCTTCAGCCGCTTCTCGCCGAGGTAGGGCACCCGGGCGAGCTCCTCCAGATTCGCCGGGGGCTGGCTGAGCAGCGCGTCCATCAGCGGGTTGGTGAGCACCACGCTCGGCGTCACCTTGCGCTCGGTGGCCTTCTCCACGCGGAACGCCTTGACTGCGTCCTCGCGCTTGCGACGGTTGGAGTCCTTGGGGCCCTTGTTCTCGCGCTCCGGCGTCAGCTCGCCCTTCTGCGACTTCTCGCGCTGCTCGCGGACGATGGCGAGCACCTCGTCGCCATGGGCCCGCACGAACACGCCCCGCACGCCGGCCGCGCGCGCCAGGTCCTTGGGCGTGGAGGGCAGCCGCGTGGCGATGTCCGCCAGCGCCATGTTGGAGAGCATGCGCCCCATGGGCACGTTCTCCTGCTCCGCCCACTCCAGCCGCTTCTTGTGCAGCGCGTGCGCAATCGCGTTCGCCAGGGTGAATTGCGCGGGGGACAGCCCGGTGCGCGGCAGCTTGGGCTTGAAGTCCGCGCCCACGTCGGGCCGGGCGACGGCTTCGTCACACAGCCGCTCGCAGTCGAGCGTCACCTCTTCCAGGATGTCCGCCTCGATGCACGCCTGACGCACCTGCCGGCCCAGCTCGCACAGGTAGCGCACGTCGTTGGCGATGTAGGTATGCATGCCCGGAGGCAGCGGGCGCAGCGAGAAGTCCGACTGCTGGTGCTCCTTCGGAAGCTCCACGCCCAGCTTCTCGCGGGCCACGTCCGCCAGCCCGACCTTGGGCCAGCCCAGCAGCGTCGCGGCGCGGTGCGTGTCGAACAGGCCCCGCACGCGCACACCCGCCTCCGCGAGGAACTGGAGGTCACCCTGCGCCGCGTGGAAGTACTTGGTGCGCTCCGGGTCGGCCAGCAGCGGGGCGAGCAGTCGGGCCTCCACGTCGGGCTGGAGCGTGTCGAAGAGGAAGACGTCCAGGTCCGTGGCCACCTGGAGGAAGCACAGCCGGGCGCGGAAGGCGTGCATGGAGTCGGCCTCCAGGTCCACGGCCAGCTCACGCGCCGCCTCCAGCTTCTGGAGGGCGCTCCGGGCCCCTGCGGCATCCACCACGTCCACATCACCCTGCGGGTAGGTAGGCATCGAGCTGAGCAGGCTAGCGGACCGGACCGCCTGAATGACGTGTTTTTTCCCGGGCCGCCGCTAGGATGGCCACGCCGATGAATGACGTCCAGCGCTTGGAGAAGAGTCTGCTTGGCCACATGGGCCGAGCCATCGCGGACCACCGCCTCATCGAGGACGGTGACCGCATCATGGTGGGTGTGTCCGGAGGCAAGGACTCCTACACCATGCTCTACCTGCTCCGGGAGCTGCAGCGCCGCGCGCCGGTGAAGTTCGACCTGCTCGCGGTGAACCTGGACCAGGGACACCCGGGATTCCCCGGGCACATCCTGGAGGCGTACTTCCAGCGCGAGGGCTACGCGTACAAGCTGCTCAAGGAGGACACGTACAGCATCGTCCTGGAGAAGACCCCGCCCGGGAAGACGCAGTGCACGGTCTGCTCGCGCATGCGCCGGGGCATCCTCTACACGGCGGCGGTGGAGCTCGGTTACAACAAGATTGCGTTGGGCCACCACCGCGACGACCTCATCCACACGCTCCTGTTGAACATGTTCTTCGCCGGCTCGCTCAAGGCGATGCCGCCGCTGCTCAAGAGCGACGACGGGCGCAACGTGGTCATCCGGCCGCTGTGCTACGCGCCGGAGAAGGACATCGCGAAGTTCGCGGAGCTCAAGGCCTTCCCCATCATCCCCTGTGACTTGTGCGGCACGCAGGAGAACCTGCAGCGCAAGCGGATGCAGAAGCTGATGGAGGAGCTGGGCAAGGAGATTCCCAACGTCCGCCAGAGCGTGCTCAACGCGATGGCCAACGTGCGACCGTCGCACCTGTTGGACCGGACGCTCAACCCGGACCCGCTCAACGCCGGCGGGGCCGAGTCCGCGGCGCCCACTCAAGACACGCAGGACACCCAAGGGGGAGCCAGCCCATGGCTCGAGAGCAGGCAGTGAGCGCGCGCAAGGAACGCAACGCGGCGCTGGTGGAGGTGATGTTGCTGGCGGCGATGGCGGACGGCCGTGTCTCTCAGCGGGAGATGCAGACGTTGATCAGCCGCGTGCTGGAGCGGCCGGAGTTCGAGGGCACGCGTCCGGAGGAGCTCAACGCGCTGGTGGAGTCCAGCGCGGCCCGGCTGTCGGAGGCGCGCGACTTGGAGGACGTGCTGGCGTCGCTGCGGCGGCGGCTGCCGGACCACAAGAACCGGATGCTGGCCTTCGGGCTGGCGGCGGCGGTGGCGCTGGCGGACCAGCGGGCCACGCGCACGGAGCTGGGGCTGCTCAAGACGTTCCAGGCCGCGCTGGGCATCTCCGAGGACGAGGTGGCGCAGATCATCGACGTCATCGAGAACGGCGGCAGCCTGGCGGAGGCGCTGGGCGAGCCGCTGGAGCGGCTGTTCGCGGAGGTCATGGTGCTGGTGAGCGCGGCGGACGGGCGGCTGAAGGAGGCCGAGGCCCGGGCGCTGGTGGAGAGCTTCGCGGCGGACCCCCTGTTCGAGAACGTCAGCCCGGAGCGCGCGCAGAGCTTCGTGAGCGAGGCGGTGTCGGCCCTGTCCGCCGAGGGGCTGCCCCAGCGGCTCCAGGTGCTGGCCCACGGCCTGACGACGCACACCCAGCGGGTGAAGGCCTTCCGGCTGGCCACGAAGATTGCCCACGCGGGTGGGGAGCCCAGCCTCCCGGAGCAGCGAATCCTGGACCTGCTCCAGGCGACGTTCGGTCTGGCTGACGACGAAGTGGCGCGACTGGGCAGGGAGGGGTAATCAGGGGGCGGTTATGACCCTTCAAGTCCCTTCCGCGCCCCGACACTCCTTCCGCTTCGGACTGCCGCCATCCCTGGGCAGTGAAACGGCGCGGGAGCGCGCGGACCGGCTGGCGGCCTTCCTCCAGCGGGCCCTGGGCAAGCTGGTGGAGGTGAGCGTCGCGTCGAGCTACGAGACGCTCGCCAAGGATTTGCTCTCCGGGCGGGCGGACGCGGCGTGGGCCCCTCCCTTCGTGTGCGCGCGGATGGAGGCGATGGGCGTGCGGGTGGTGGTGCGCGGGGTGCGCCGGGGGATGTCGTCCTACCGCTCGGCGCTGGTGTGCCGCTCGGGGACGGGGCTGTCGGTGGACCGGCTCAAGGGCACCACGGCGGCATGGGTGGACCGGGATTCGGTGGCGGGGTTCCTGCTCCCCACCGCGTACCTGAAGGCGCAGGGCCTGGAGCCGGCGCGGGCCTTCTTCGCGCAGCACTTCACGGGCTCGTATCGGGGCGCGCTGGAGTCGGTGCTGGACGGCAAGGCGGACGTGACGAGCGTGTTCTGCCCGCCGGCCTCCACGGGGCTGACGTACACCACGGGCGTGGAGGATGTGCTGGGGGCGGGCGCGGGGCGCCGCTTCGAGCTCATCGCGTACACGGACGAGGCGCCCAACGACGGCGTGCCGGTGGCCATGGGGCTGCAGCCGCAGCTGGTGACGGCGCTGGAGACGACGCTGCAGGGGCTGCAGTCCTCGCCCGAGGGCGTGGCGCTGCTCAAGGACATCTTCAACGCGGAGCGCTTCGAGCCCGCGCCGCGCATGGGCTACCGCGCGCTGTACCGCGTGGCGCTCGCGAGCCTGTAGCGCCTCGGGTTCGCTGGGCTGCATGCCGCGTCGCGGCGCGCGTTTTCCCGTGGACGTCTGCGTGAGCGCATGCAGGATGCCCGCATGAGCGAGCTCAAGAGCTACGAGGGCGGCTGTCACTGCGGGCAGGTGCGGTACGAGGTGCAGCTGGACCTGTCCCAGCCGGCCATCCAGTGCAACTGTTCCATCTGTCAGAAGACGGGGACGATGCTGAGCTTCACGCCGGTGTCGCAGTTCACGCTGCGCTCGGGTGAGGGCGCCCTGACGGACTACCAGTTCAACCAGAACGTCATCCACCACCTGTTCTGCTCGAAGTGCGGCGTGCGCTCCTTCGCGCGCGGCAAGGGCCCGGACGGCTCCGAGATGGCGGCCATCAACGTGCGCTGCCTGGACGGCATCGACCTGAACACCGTGAAGACGTTCCAGTACGACGGCCGCAGCAAGTGAGTCGCCGCGCCTCCGGGACATGAGGTCGCCGTGTCCCGGGGGGCTCGGAGGTCGTACCCGCGTCGGGTGGGGGCTGTGATGCACGCACGAGCACCTCAGGCTTCGAGCACCTCGAGGTGGGCCCGCGTCGTCGTGGCCGTGGGGAGTCCGTTGCTGTGTCTCTACGTGTTCCGTCCGATGGACGGGTACGTGGGGGAGCTGGCCTCGCTCGTCTTCAGTGAGGACACCGTCTTCGCTCCCGGCTATTCGGCCTTCAAGTTCTGGCGGATTCGGCAGGGGATGACCGAAGCCGAGGTCGAGCAGCTCGTGGGCTTGCCGCTCGAGACATGGACCCCTCGGGATGACGAGCCGGGTGAGCTGTATTGGGGCTACTCCCACTCACCAGGGGATGCTCACTACCGCATGCGTCTGGTGCGGTTCCGTGACGGCCGCGTCCACGAGACCCACACCGAGTTCTACGTCGACTGACGTCGAGCCGAACGCGGGGACACGGGAGCTACGGCTCCTCGGGTTCCTCGGGCGGCTCCGGAGTCCGCGTGGGCACGCGCTTGGGCGCCGAGCCCGCCGTCCTGCCTGGAGGCGGTGAGGGCGCCTTGCCGGAGCCGGTGCCCCCCTTGGCGGGCATCGCAATCGACGAGGTCGAGCCACCGTTCGTCCCGGCGCTCCGCGGGGGCACCGAGCCACCGCTCGTCCCGCTCCGCCCCGCCACCGGCGCCGTCGCCGCGGAGGACCCGGTGGGAGCGCGCCGCGTGGGCACTCCCATGGGCGACGTGGACGACGCGGAGACACCGCTCGGGTCCTTCACCATCGCCGGCGCCGAGGCCGAGGAGCCTCCGGGCTTGCGCGCCGGTGCACCCGCGGGCGTCGGACGTGCCGTCGGCCGCTGCCCCGAGCCCGCCGTGTCGCCCGCAGCCGCGGCCGCCGCGGCCGCCTGCTGCCGGGCCGCGAGCCTCGGGTCGTAGTGGATGACGGTGGGCTCGGCCGCGAGCCGCTCCTCCTCCAGCTCCTCCGAATACGTGTCCTGCATGAACGCCGCGAGGTGCGCGGGCGTCGCGTGCAGCTTCTGCTGCACCAGGAACTCATCCAGCGCGAGCTGCACTTCACCCGCCGACGCGAAGCGCTCCTCGCGCTTCCTGGCCAGCGCCTTGAGCACGATGGCGTCCAGCTCCTTGGGGATGTCCGGCATCACCTCGGACGGAGGGACGATCTTCGTCCCCACCACCGCCTTGAGCGTGGCGATCTCCGTGTCGCGCTTGAACAGCCGCTGGTGCGTGAGCAGCTCGTAGAACACCGTCCCCAATCCGAAGATGTCGGAGCGGTGGTCCAGCGGCTCGCCCCGCGCCTGCTCCGGGGACATGTACGCGTGCTTGCCCTTGATGGTGCCCACCACCGTCTGGGAGAACTTCCCCGACGCCTTGGCCACCCCGAAGTCGATGAGCTTGACGCCGCCGTTGTAGCCGACGAG
Source organism: Myxococcus guangdongensis (assembly GCF_024198255.1). Taxonomy (NCBI): domain Bacteria; kingdom Pseudomonadati; phylum Myxococcota; class Myxococcia; order Myxococcales; family Myxococcaceae; genus Myxococcus; species Myxococcus guangdongensis. Next base: position 341,445 of record NZ_JAJVKW010000008.1, on the reverse strand, counting down.
CACGTTCTGCGGGGACACGTCCCGGTGGATCAACGCCAGCTTGCGTCCCGACGGGCTGCGCGCGTTGTGCGCCGCATCCAATCCCGCCGCCGCGTCCGCGATGATGCGGCACTTGAGCCCCAGGGGAATCGTCAGCTTGCGCTGCTGCGCCCTGAGTCCCAGCGGCCCCACCGCCTCGCCGTGCACGTACTCCATGGCGATGAAGTACTGCCCGTCCACGTCGCCCAAGTCGTAGATCTGGGCGATGTTCGGGTGGTTCAGGTGCGCGGCGATGCGCCCCTCGTCCAGGAACATCTCGATGAACTCATCGTCCTCGGACAGGTGGGGCAGCAGCCGCTTCACCACCAGCAGCTTCTGGAAGCCCACCGGCCCCTTCTGCCGGGCGAGATAGACGGCGCCCATGCCGCCGATGGCGATCTTCCGGAGCAGCTCGTAGCGGCCGAATGTCTCCACGTCGACGCCACGATAGCCGCGCCGGGGCCACGTGAGGAAGCCCGCGGCGCGTCATTTCCCCGCCACACCGAAGGCCCCACCTCCCAGGGGACGTGGGGCCCACCCCTCACTCAGGGGCCCGCGGTGGGCGGCGCCTTGCACACGCTGCGGTAGCGCACCTCCACCGCCTGGCCGGGACGAGGCACCGCCGCGCCGCCGAAGACGATGGAGTTCGTCGCCCCGTCGTACGCCCACTGGCTCTCCGGCACCACCTGCCCCTGCACGAACACGGACATCTCCGCCTGGCCGGTGGGCGTGGTCGTCAGCGGGAAGTCCGCCTGCAAGTCCCCCGCGCGCTGGATGACCGAGTCGAGCAGCGGCCGGTAGTTGCCCTCGCAGATGGACTCCGTCCGGCCACCCGTGCCGCGCGCCACCTCGACGAAGCGGTCCGCGTCGCTGCCCGCCGTGGTGCAGCGGCCGTCGGTGGGCACCAGCGCGTAGAGCTGGCTGCGGTGCGACATGCCCGTGCCCTTCAGCGTCTGGAGGAACTGGATGTAGCTGTCCGGCGCGAAGCCCGAGTTGTCGTCCTCGTCCGCCAGCACCACCACCGCCATGCGCGCCGCCGGCCGCGTGAAGCCCCAGTTGCCGTCGTTGGGCTGCGGGGTGCGCGGGTCATCCGTCTGCTCGGACAGGGGCGCCGACAAGGCCTGCCGCATCGTCTCCAGGCCCTGCACCAGGTTGTGGCACAGGCCCACGTCGATGTTCGCCTGCAGGCCCGCCACCGCGTTGGCGCTCGAGCTCGACAGCACGCGCGCCCGGCTGCCGTCCACGGGGAACAGGCGCCCGGCCTCGCCGCCGTTGGCCCCGCCGCCGCACTGCGGCCCGCGCTGCACCAGGCCCGTGCTGGTGACGCCCATGCGCACGTCCACGTTCTGCTGCCGCGCGTAGTCGAGCCAGCCCGGAATCGCCGCCTTCAGGCGCTCCTGGTACGGGTCCATCGTCGTCGTGTTGGAGACCACGAAGAGCACGTCCAGCTGGCTGTCGGTGCCCTGCGTGTAGCGGTCCACCTGGATGCCCTCGTGGTTCGTCTCGCCCAGGAGCGGCACCAGGAAGGGCGTCGGGTCCGTCGCCGTGCGCAGGTACAGGGGCGAGAAGTGCTGGCCCAGCACGGTGCGCGAGTAGTCCACCTCCAGCTCGAAGCCCTCGCCCGCCTGCAGCGTGCGCGGCTGGGTGATGGGCGTCAGCAGCGAGAACTGCGTGCTCGTCCCCTGGCCGATGTCCGCGCCCGTCACCGTCAGCGGCTCGCTGCACCGGTTGGAGATGTACGTCTTGCGCGGCGCCGCGGCGCAGTCGTAGCGGATGGGGCCGAAGTCCACGTAGGACGGCGTGGCGACGAGGCAGCTCTGGCGCGACACGCCCTTGAGCGGCAGCGTCACCGTGGGCGCCGCGGGGTTGTTCACGGTGAGCTTGAGCTCACCCGCGTACTCGCCCTCCGTCTGCGGCCGGAAGGCCACCATGGCGCTGAAGGCCGTGTCGTAGAGCACCACGCCGCCCGTCAGCCGGCCGCCCGGCATGAAGAACGCGCCGCCCGCGTCGTTGGACAGGTGCACGTCCTTCACCGCGCACTCGGCCCGGCTGGGGTTCTTGAAGCGGAAGCCCAGCACCGCGCCGCGCCCGGGCACCACGTTGCCGAAGTCCATCACCGGCTGCGGCGTCAGCTCGTACACGCACGGGCCGCTGGTGCGCGAGCGACCGGTGAGGATGATTTCGCGCTCCGCGTTGAACAGGTCATCCGAGCGCACGCGCAGCCGGGCCCGGAAGCTGCCCTCCACCGTCGGCTCGAAGTAGACCTTCAGCTCCAGCGCGTCGTTGCCCGGCGCAATCTCCAGCCCGCCCGACTCCAGCGCGGGCCACGCGCCCGACGCCCACGGCAGCCGCTGCGTGCCGCGCGTGGGCACGTCCACGTTGAACTGGTTGCTGTCCCCGTCGGACGCCACGCCCATGAAGCGCAGCGAGCCGTTGGTGCCCGCGTTGGTGATGCGGATGACCTTCTCCACCTTGCCGCCCACCGGCAGCTCGCCGAAGTCCAGCGCCACGGGCGTCACCGCCAGCGTGGGCCGGCCGCCTCGCGCGTCCAGGACGACCTCCGACTGGCGCGGCTTGTCGGAGGCGTACTGCACCTTGAGGTCGCCCACGTTGGGGCCGGAGAAGCGCGCCGCGAACTCCATGGGCAGCTCCACCACCTGACCCGGCGCCACCGTGGAGCCCTCCGGCTTGGAGAGCGGCACGAAGGCGTGGTCGCTGGTGATGAGCTGCGAAATCGTCACCGGCCGCCAGGTGATGTTGCGCGCGCGGGTGTACGACTGCGTGCGCTCGTGCACCGGAATCAAGTCGAACGGCACGGGCGCCGGGTCGAACACGAACGCGCTCGCCACCGAGTTGCCCTTGAGCTCCACCACCGACGGCGTGCACGCCTCGCACGAGCGGACCTCCAGCTTCGCGTCCATGGCGCCCAGCGCGCGCGGCAGGTACTGCGTGTTCACCTGGACGGTGGAGTTGGGCGGAATCGTAATCGTGTCGGGCGTGAAGGGGTCCGGCCAGTTGCCGCGCACCGTCAGCGTCAGCGGCAGGTCCACCGGGTTGGTGATGGTGACCTCCAGCTTGCGCTCGCTGTCCACCTCCAGCGTCTCGTAGTCGAGCACCGGCGGGAACAGGCCCACCTGCGTGGGCGTGCCCAGGCCGGTGACGCGCACCTGCGCCTGCGCGCCCTGGTTGGCGTCCGTGGAGACGAACACCGTCTCCTCCGTCACGCCCTCGGCCAACGGATGGAAGCGCACCTTCACCAGGTGCGACTCGCCCGGCATCACCCGGCCGCCACCGTCGGTCAGCTCCACCTCGTACGAGGGGTTGCCGATGATGGCCAGTGCCTCGATGGCGAAGAAGGGCACATAGCCGACATTGCGGATGCGCACCTCACGCTCCCGCCACTCGCCCACCGGCACCTCGCCGAAGTCGAGCACGTCCATGTCCACCACCGCGGTGGCTTGCACCGAGCGGGTTTCATTCCCCTCGTGACACGCCAGCGTGGTGGTGACGAGCACCGCCAACGCGAGGACTCGCCCCCTCAACCCCATCCCCATTGTCCGCTCCCTCACCCTTCTCCCCACACGCCCCCGGATGGGTCCGGTGCATGATCCGCCGACGAGCGGTAATCCAAATCGCATACCAACCGAAAGGACGAGGACGCTGTCCTGAATTCAAGGGGTTGGGATGCGCAGTGGCGGGAAAGCGCCTGGGAGGGAACCGACTTGCCCACGCCGGAGAAAGAGTTTTCCGGGCGTTCTGACCGGGTGACAGCCCTTCAGCGGATGAAGTCCGCGAGCGCGCGGGCGACATCTTGGGGACGCTCCATGTGGACGTGATGCCCACCCGGGAGCATGAGCGGAGGGCCCGAAAGTGTACGGAGCGCCCCAAGCCTGCGGTCCAGCTTCGCCGCGTCCGGCCACAGCCCGTCCTGCCCCCGGATGAGGCGCACCGGGCAGCGCACCTGCTCCTGCAGCGCGAGCCACTGCGCCTCGTCGTGTCCGTGCGCGAATCTCCGGCGGTGTCGTGGATCAAACGTGAAGACCACGCCTCCTTTCTCATGGGGCCGGGTGCCGTACCGGGCCAGGTGCAAGGCGGCGGCCTGGGGCAGGGTGGGGTTGTTCTCCCGCAGGCGCGCGGCGGCGGCCTCCACGTCCGGATAGGGCTTGGAGTTGGGCGGCCGGCGCGCGTCGTTCATGAAGCCACGCAGCCGCTCCACCGCGTACTCGGGCGGGCCGCCGGTGGGGCCCAGGCTCTCGATGAGCGCCACGTCCAGCACGCGCTCGGGCCGCACCGCCGCGTACGTCAGCGCGATGATGCCGCCGAGCGAGTGGCCGACGAGGTGGGCCTGCTCGAAGCCCAGGCCGTCCAGCGCGGCCTCCACGTCCAGCAGGTGGTCCGCGGCCTGGTAGTTCGCCTCGGGCGGGGCGTGGGCGCTCTGGCCCATGCCGCGGAAGTCGAGCAGCGCCACGCGCCAGTCGGCGGGCACGTGCTCGAGGACGGCGTCGAAGCTGTGGGAGTGGTCCAGCCAGCCGTGGAGGAACAGGACGGCGGGCCGGGGAGTGGCGCCTGGACGCACGCGCACGTGAAGGCGCAGGCCCTGGGCGTCGACGAAGCGGGATTCGAGAGAGAGGGACACGGGCGGCTCCTGACCCGTGCCTTATCTCATGGCCGGCCTAGCGGACTGGCGAGGGTGGACGCGGTGGCGCACCCGTGTCCGGCTTGGACATCACCATGGCCAGCTGCCGGGCCTGGTTCTCGGTGGCGCACCGGTATTCCTGCACCTTGCCGTTCTCCTTCTCGATACGGAGAACCCAGACGTCGTTTTCCTTCGTCACGTTCGGACGTTGAGACATGTGGCGGTTCCTCCCCGCCACGGCGGTAAGCATGTCTCATGCCCGACAACAGGGCTTGAGCCAAATACCTGATATCCGGGTGCGCCGCCCCGCACGGGTGGGTGCAGGTGACAAATTTGGTTCACCGTTGCGACAATTTTTGGAGACTGACCCCGACAGTCCTTGCGTAGTACCCCAGGGCTGGGTCGGCGTGGACCTGCCGATGTGAGGCATTGCGCTCAGGGGGCGTCGGGCCACTCCCAGGCGGAGCGGTAGCCGGCGCTTGCCTGGGTTGCCTCGATGAAGCGGGCGTAGAAGGGGTGGCCGCTGAGGGTGGCGGAGTCGCCCACGACGAAGAGGTGCCGGCGGGCGCGGGTGAGGGCGACGTTCATGCGGCGCAAGTCGTTGAGGAAGCCCACCTGGCCCTCGCTGTTGGAGCGGGTGAGGGAGACGAGGATGGCGTCCTTCTCCCGGCCCTGGAAGGCGTCCACGGTGTCGACCTCGACGTCGGGGGCGAAGGGCTCCAGCCGCTCGCGCAGGCGGTGGGCCTGGGCGCTGTAGGGGGTAATCACGGCGAGCTCGCGGGGGGCCAGTCCATGGCCGAGCAGCGCGCGCACGCGGGCCTCGATGAGGTCCGCCTCGCCGGTGTTGAAGAGGCTGTGGGTGGTGGGCTCGACCTCTTCATCGAAGCCCTTGCCGGCGGTGTCGAGGAAGAGGACGGGTGGGGCGTCGACCTCGGTGCCCGGGGGCAGCACGTCCTGGAGCGTGTGGTCCGCGACGGAGGGGTGCGCGCGCAGCTCGCCCGCGTACATCTCCCGCGAGGGGAAGTCCATGATGCGCGCGTTCATGCGGTACTGCTCGCGCAGCATGCGCTTGACGCTGTCGCCATGGTCCTCGAGCAGGCGCTCGAAGAGGCTCACCGCGAGGCCCGCGCGCGCGGCTTCTTGAGAGAGCACGGTGGGCGGCAGCTGCTGCGGGTCTCCGGCGAGGATGACGATGGGGGCGCGCAGCAAGCCCAACAGCGCGAGCGGCTCGGTGGCCTGGGTGGCCTCGTCGAGCAGGGCCAGGTCGAACTTCTCTCCGGACAGCACGCTGGACTCGAGGCTCGCGAGCGTGACGCAGACGACGTCCGCGTTGGCGAGCACGGAGCGCACGGCCTTCTTCTCCAGCGTGCGGGCCTCGTCGAGCATGGCCTTGGCCTCCGTCGTGGAGGCGCGGGCGTTGGAGAAGCGCTCGCGGCTGCGGCCCTGGGTGCGCTGGCGCCGCGCGTAGCCGAGCAGGGAGAACGCCTCGTCGAAGAGGTCTCGGGAGATGACTCGGTCGGGGTGCTCCTCCACGACGATGTCCAGGGTGTGCTCCTGGAGTCGCGCCGCGACGCGGGCGGGGTGGCCCACGCGGATGGCGCGCAGGCCCTTGGCGAGGCACAGGTCCAGCAGGTGGTCCACGGCGGCGTTGCTGGCGGCGGTGCACAGCAGGCGCTGGCCCCGGGCCACGGCCTGGGCGGCGACCTCCGCGAGCACGGTGGACTTGCCGGTGCCCGGGGGGCCGTGGACCAGGAAGAAGTCCTCGGCGGCGAGCGCGCGCTTCACGGCGTCGAGCTGCTCGGGGTTGAGGGGGCGGCTCGCCTCGAAGTCCTTGGGGGTGTCGGAGCGCGGGGGCTCGTTGCCCAGCAGGACCTCGCGCTTGCGGCGCTCCAGGCCCTTGTCCATGGCCTTCACGCGCTGGAGGCCCGCGCGCATGCGCTCGTAGGTGATGTCGTTGGGGACGACGTCCAGGCGCAAGAGGCCTTCGTGGACGTAGGGCGGTGGGGAGCGGTCGAAGGCGAGCTGCAGGCGCGTGGCGCTGGCGCGGGAGATGAGGGCGCGCGCGGGCTCGCTCACCTCGGCGCGGCGGGGGAGCACGGCCACCAGGTCTCCGTTGTGGAGCCGGGCCGGCAGCCGCGCGCGGTCGGCGCGGGCGAGCGTCAACAGGACGCGGCCTCCCAGGCCGACCTCCTCCTCCACGGTTTCGAGGTCGAGGACGGACAGGCCCTGCTCCTCGCGCTCGTGGAGGGACAGGCCCTGGGCGAGGGTGGCCAGGCGGGCTTTCTCGGCCTCGCGCTCCTTGGCGAGGAGGGAGCCGAGCTGGTCGAAGAAGGAGACGTCACGGGCCATGGCGCAGAGTCATGCCACGCGGGCGAGCCGGGCGGCCAGTGTCTCGGTGGGCCCGTGTCGCCCCGAGGGCGGACCGGTGTGTCCGCGCGCGGGGGCCGGACGTTCGGAATGAAGGCCGGGAGGACGGCTGCTGTCGGCGCTCCGGAGCGATGGGTGCGCAGGGGCGAGCCACCCCGCCGCGCTCGAGGCGCCTGGTGCGTGGACCTCGTCGATGCGGGGGGGCGCGCGCGGTCCCTGTCCGCGAGGCGGGCGCGAGCCTCGGGGCTCGGCGCCTGACGTCGAAGGCCCGCCGGGGCCGATAGGGGTCCGGCCACCGGCGGTGGCCCGTGCGCGGGGGGCCACGGGCTTCGCGTCATCGACGCGCTTGGCGCGAGCGCCGAGGCTGGCTTCCCGGCCCCGGCGCGAAGGGGTTACGGCGAGATGAGTCCGCCGCTCACCACCAGCGCGTACTTCGCGTCGATGACGCGCGTGGAGAGGTCGGCGTCCTGGACGATTTCGTCGCCCAGCACCTCCACCTTCCAGCTGCCCGTCTCGGGCGAGACGAGGAAGACGTTCTCGACGGTGTCGACCTTGTTGGACACGCCGCCCGACGTGGAGACGTTGCCGGCGGACAGGCCGTTGTTGCCCCAGTAGATGACGCCCGAGGGCGACGTCACGCGCAGCGACAGGTCATTGATGCGCGCCTGGGCCGCGCCCACCGTGCCGGCCGGGTCCGTGTAGACGAGCGTGATGTTGAGGTCCTTCTCGGTGCCCGTCACGCCGACCTTGTACTCCTTGACGCCCAGGGGCAGCAGCGTGTCCGTCTCGTTGATGATGCTGGTGGAGCCCGAGCGGTCATGCAGCCGCTTGAGGTCCGCGGTCCCCCAGCCCTGGCGCACGCGCGTCAGGTCGGCGTTGGCGCCGGTGACGTTCCAGTTGTAGCGGTGCGCCAGGTTGATCATCAGCGCCTTCGCGGTGGCCATCTGCGGGCGGCTGGCGAACACGTCCGTGCCGCCGCCGAAGCCCGCCCACACGCCCTCGTGCCACATCTGGAACAGCAGGCCGAAGTGGCCCGCCGTCTGCGGCGTGGCCGCGCTGGTGCCGCTGAAGTTGTAGTACGACGTGTTGCTCGAGTTGTTGGCCGAGCGGACCGCGTCGTAGAAGAACGACAGGTCCGGCTTGATGCGGCCGTCGGCCGCGGGGCCGATGCTCGCGCCGCCATTCCAGCGGTCATCGTCGCGGTTGGCGTTGTCGTAGTGGTAGAAGCCGCCCACCGAGACGATGTTCTTCGCCCACGCCTGCGGCCGCGAGTTGCGCGTGCCGGCGTTGCTCTGCGACTGGGTGCTGAGGATGGGGTGCTTGAACAGGTAGTCGTCCACCTCGGCGGAGATGGTGGTGTACGCGGTGCCCAGCGTGCTGCCCACGCTCGAGGTCTGGAACACGGCGCGGTAGGGGCCGGCCGGGTCCGTCAGCTCGCGGTTGATGTCGTAGCGCGACTTCGGGCCGCCGAACTGACTGGACTCGCTGTAGAGGAAGAAGATGCCCTGGCCGTCCGGCAGGAGCCCCTTCGCGTTGGCGTCCACGCCCCGGGCGAAGTTGATGCTGTAGCAGCTCGTCCCGTGCGCGCTGCCCGCGCTGGACGTGCTGTGGATGAGCGGCGGCGTGGGCCACTCCTGGTGCGTCGTGCGCAGCTCGGTGTCGAAGATTTCGCCGCGCACGCCCTGGCCCGAGAAGCCCTCGGCCGCCTGGATGTAGTTGGCGCCGCCGACCTCGCGCACGTTGTTCATGTCCACTTCACCGGGGCCACCCCACCGGTCGATGTACTGGACGGCGTTGGAGCGCGCGAGCCGCTCCAGCTGGTCCTGCGTGAGCGTGGCCTCCACGCGCAGCCCGCCGGCCTCGACGAGCTCCACCGTGCCGCCCAGCTTGCGCACCGCCTCGGCGACCTCGCCCTGCCGCGCGGCCCCGCGCTCGCCCACCATGATGGAGTAGCGCTGCGGCTCCAGCTTCGCCGCGCGCCCGGTCAGCGACTCCCGCAGCACGTCCTCCACGCGGTACTCCGGGTGGTACGGCCCCACCCAGCGCACGAAGGGCAGCTCCGCCACGCGCTTGCGAGCGTCCGCGTCCAGCTCCACCAGGTACGTGTGGTCCGTGAGGAAGCGCAGCACCTTGCCCTCGCGCTCCAGCGCCTCGCGCAGCTCCGGCAGCGGCGTGGCCTGCAGCTGCACCAGCGAGAGCGTGTTCCCCGTGTCCGCGGCCAGCGCGTTGGCCACCAGCGGCGCGCCCTCGCGGACCGGGTCGAAGCTCACGTGCGCCAGCCGCACCATGTACGAGGTGGGCTGCGCGCGTCCGAGCAGCTCCGTGCCGCCGCGGCTGTAGGCGAAGAAGTCCTGACGCTTGCCGTCCGCGCCCGTCTCCTCCCAGACGTGCAGCTGCAGCGAGGTCTTGGGGACCGACAGCGTCCTCAGCGATTGGATGGTGTTGTCCGTGCGGTGCAGCACGCGCCCCGCGCCCGTGACGAGCGCGTGACGTCCGCCCGCCGTCGCCACCAGGCCCGTGGCCTGCTTCGCTGAACCCACCGTCGCCGCGTCCACCACCCGCGCGGGGAGGGCCGCCGCGCGCTCGACACGCGAGGGGGATTTCGAGGCCGCGAGGACGGGGACGGGTGCGACCATTCCCAGGCCCAGGGCCATGACAGAGAGCCGACGCCAACGTAACGCATACGACGAGAGTGAGGTCTTCATGGGTGTCTCCTGCTCGGGTTGCGCTTCGTGCTGCGGCCGCCGCTTCCGGACTCCAGTCTGGACGGCGGATTACGACATCTCTTTAAAATCAGTAATTCGAGACTTAATTGTTAATCGAGCAAAGCTTGTTGAATCAACACATTCGCCGCGAAAGGCGCGTGAGCTGTGCGGCGGCGTACAGCGCGAGGGATTCCGGGTAGACGCTGGGCCGCGTGTCCGCGCGACGTGAGGAGTGACGCGTGCGTGCCCCGCGCGTCGTGCGCGGGAGCGGCCCACCGTCGAGCGTCAGCCGGCCTGTCGGCGCCGCGTCCGGAGGGCTTCCGCCATGGAACTCATCCTCTTCATCGGGTTGCAGGCCTCCGGCAAGAGCCGCTTCTTCCGCGAGCGCTTCGCGGACACGCACGTGCTGGTGAGCAAGGACCTGTGGCCGCACGCGCGTCGCAAGGAGGCGCGTCAGCGCGGGCTCGTCACCGAGGCGCTGCTCGCGGGTCGCTCCGTGGTGGTGGACAACACGCATCCTGACTGTGAGCAGCGCTCGCCGCTCATCGCCCTGGGGCATGAGCTGGGCGCGCGAGTCGTGGGCTTCTACTTCGAGTCGCGCCTGGAGGATTGCCTCGCCCGGAACGCCCGGCGCGAGGGGCGGGCGCGGGTGCCGGAGGTGGCGCTGTACGCCACGGTGAAGCGGCTGCGTCGGCCTCGCCGCGAAGAGGGCTTCGATGCGCTGTCGTATGTGAGATGGGCCGCCGAGGGCGGCTTCGTCGTCGAGGACTGGAAGGAGGACACGGATGATGGACGCTGACGAGCTGGCCGGACGCATGCGACAGGGGGAGTGGTTCCACTCACTGCGCCTCCTGCCGGGCGCCTGGGCGGTGTTGCGCGTGGACGGGCGGGGCTTCTCGCGCTTCACGCAGGAGCGCTTCGAGAAGCCCTTCGACCCGCTCTTCCACCGGTTGATGGTCCGCACCGCGAGCACGCTGCTGGAGGAGCTCCAGGGCGTGTATGCGTATACGCAGAGCGACGAAATCTCCGTGCTGCTGCGGCCGGACGCGTCGCTCTTCGACCGCGAGGTGGAGAAGCTGGTGTCGTTGTCGGCGGGCCTTGCCAGCGCCACCTTCACGCACGCTGCGGGCGTGCCGGCGGTGTTCGACGGGCGCGTGTGGCTGGGCGCGGACGAACGGGCGGTGCTGGACTACTTCACCTGGCGACAGGCGGACTGTAGCCGGTGCTCGTTGCAGGGCTGGTGCTACTGGACGCTGCGCAAGGAGGGCTTGAGCCCAGCGCAGGCCACACGCGAGCTGGACGGCAAGCCGGTGGCCTTCAAGAACGAGCTGCTCTTCCAGCGCGGCATCCACTTCAACGAGCTGCCCCTGTGGCAGCGCCGGGGCTCCGCCATCTTCTGGGAGCGCTACGTGAAGGAGGGCGTGGACCCGCGCGACGGCTCGGTGCACCAGACGACGCGCCGCCGGCTGGGCGTGGACTCGGAGCTGCCGATGAAGGAGGCCTACGAGCGCTACCTGCAAGGCGTGCTCACGCGGTCCACCGCGGAGGCGCGCTAGCCGGAGGTGGCGGCGTCCAGCGGCATCACCCGCCACAGCCGGGGCTTGTCGTACTTGGGCGGAATCATGCCCGGCGGCCAGCCCTCGGCCGTGACTTCGGCGTACTGATAGCTGCGCCCGCCGTGACGCAGGCGGGTGCCCGTGCCCGGCAGCCCCACGCCCACCGCCGCGTGGGCCAGCGGGTCCGAGTAGAGCATCACCGCCTCGATTCCCACCTGCCGCAGCAGCATCACCGCGAGCAGCGCCTTGGAGTCGCAGTCCCCCCGGTTCCTCGCCGGCACCAGCGCCGGAGGGATGATGCCGAAGGGCTCGTCGGTGGGCACCTCGTACTGGATGCGCTGCACGAAGCCGAGGATGAGCCGCGCGGCCTGCTGCGAGTCGAGCCCGCGCTCCCGGATGGCGACGATGAAGCGCTCGCCCAGCGCCTCCACCGGCCCCGCGTTGCCGCGCATCAGCTCCTCGTAGATGCAGCGCATGTCCGCGGAGCAGCCGCTCGGGGGCTGGTAGGTGAAGCGCTCTCCGCCCAGCGAGCGATAGCGCAGCCTGCGCCCGAGGGCCTTGTGCTGGTCCTCCAGCCACGCGTCCAAGAGCTCACCCAGGCCATACCCCAGCCGGCTGCCCGGAGGGCGCAGCCCCTCGGTGTTCCAGTCGTACGTGAGCGCGCGGGAGGGCGACGTGTCGGCGGGGATGAGCACCAGCCCCAGGTCCACCACGTCCGCGCTCGGCGGGAGGCCCGGCTCCACGGGCGGCGCCTTCGTCTCCACCAGGTGCCCCACCATGCCCACGCCCAGGCAGCACAGCACGCTCGTCAGCGTGAACACACCGAGCAGCAGCCTCAGGGCCGTCTTCAGTCCGGCGCTCGTGGACATGGCTTCGTCCGTCGCCTCCCCGCGTCAGGCCGGCGCCACCAGCGTCCCCTCGGGGAGCTGGGGGAAGGGGATGAGGCCGTTGAGGGCCGCCTGGAGCCCGGGCGCCGTCAGGAGCGCGAGCACCAGGAGGATGGCGGCGAGGATGAGCCCGGCGGCGACGTTGCCCTTGCGCACCTCGGCCAGCTCATCGATGCCCGGCGTCATCCGGTCGAACAGGAGGATGCCCAGCGCGAGCACGGTGACGCCGACGATGAGCGACAGGCCCACGTGCAGCGCCGCCACGGCGACGAGCCCCGGCACCGCCGACCACTGGAAGAGCGGGGCGCGCACGGCCAGGTCCACCGCGTCCGACGTGGCCTGCACCGCGTGCTGCACCAGGAGCCCCAGTGACACGAGGCTCGAGCCGTGGACCAGGCCCGCCGCCACGTTGCCCTGGCGCAGCTCCTCCTCCGGCCGGGAGCCGAGGATGCGGCTGAGCCCGCGCAACGCCAGCCAGATGCCCAGCGCGGCCACGAGGCCGCCCAGCACCACCTTGATGAGCCCGACGACGAAGAGGGTGAAGTCCATGGGGAGCGCGAGCGACGCGTCACCCGCGCCGCCCCGCTGGACTCTACACCCTGTGGCGCTTCAGCGGCTCACCCGTACTTGAGGCCCGGGATGAGCGCACCCGTCGTCCAGCCGCGGTTGTGGGCGCTGAAGATGTTCACCCCGTACGCGGAGCCGCGCGCCTCGATGGTGCGCCCGTCGCCCAGGCTGATGGCCACGTGGCCGGGGCGGTAGAGGAGCGCGCCGCGCGTGCGCAGGGCCTCGTCCACGGAGATGGTGGTGCCCTTCTGCTTGAAGTACGGCAGCTGGTTCATCGTGCCGTCCGGCACCTTGACGCCCGCCTGGTGGGCCGCCCACTCGACGAGCTCCGAGCAGTCCCACTTCGAGGGGTTCGGGTCATCCATCCGCGTCTCCGCGCCGAAGACGTAGCGGTCCCCGCGCTGCGCGAGCGCCTTCTGCACGAAGGTCTCCGCGCTGCCCTGGGTGCCCGCCGGCGGCGTGGACGGCGGCTTGGTGCCACCCGTCTTGTTCAGCGCGGCCCACGTCTTCGGGCCGACGATTCCGTCCTGCACCAGCCCCTTCGCCTTCTGGAAGGACACCACCGCCGCGTGCGTCTTCGGACCGAAGATGCCGTCGACGGGGCCCGGGTTGAAGCCGGCGGCGGCCAGCTTCTTCTGCATCGTCGTCACCGTCGGGCCCTTGGAGCCCTTCTTCACGGTGGGCGGCGTGGCGGCGGCCGCGGTGGCGGAGGTGGAGACTCGACGCGAACCCGCAGAGGAGACAGTCGACATGAGGGGACCTCCGTTTAATGGGCAAAAACGGTTTCCCTTGTTGTCGGTGAAAGGCTTTGAAAGTTGTCAGGCCCTCCGGGGCACGTCAGGGTTTGGCATTGCGGACCCACCACACCCGGAAGAAATGCAGACGGCGTCCTTGGAAAGTTCCAACCAGCTCGACGTGCTCGTCCATGATTTCGAAGCGGTCTGTCAGCGCGGCGGGAGCGAAGGGGCCATCCTCTTCCACCCAGAGCACATCTTTCCCAGGCGGGATGGGAGGCTCTCCCCAGACATCATATTGGCTGAAGCGGACGGGGCCGGCGGTGCCCACGGGGACGCGGGCGTAGTGTGCGATTTGTGACGCCAGCTGATAGTTGCCGGCGAACACCGCGACGACGCTGTCTGGCTTCATCGCGGGGAAGAGCTTCTCGGGCGTGGACAGCTGGCGGAGCACGTCCCAGCCGTGGGTGCGCCACAGGGCTGTATCGCGCTTGAAGGTCACCACCGGGAAGAACAGGTGCAGCGTCACCGCGAGCACCACCGCGAGCCCGGAGGCGGCCGCCGTGATTTGCCAGGGCCTGCGCATGCCGGCGACGCCCACGCAGACGCTGACATAGGCCATGGTGGTCCAGTTGACCTCGCCGCGCGCGCGGGACGCCGCGTAGCCGAAGAACAGCAGCGGGACGAGCGCCGCCATCCGCAAGAGGAACTGCTCGCGCGGGCCCTTGAACGCATAGACGAACGCGAGGGGGAGGATCACCAGCCCGCCGAAGGCGAGCTGCCCCGCGATGAACTCGCCGAGCGTGCCCCAGCCGCCCTTGCCCTCGAGGCCGTGACGCAGCTGGAACGCGATGCCCACCCACTCATGGCGCGCGTTCCACAGCAGCACCGGGATGAGGCACAGCGCCGCGAGCGCGCCCGTGCCCCACGCGCCTTTCGGCAGGCGGCGCACCTTCATCGCGGTGACGAGGAAGGCCACGCCCAGGAGCACCGCGGGGAACTTGGCGAGCAGCGCGAGCCCGGACGCGACGCCCGCCCACACCCAGCGCTCTTTCCACAGGGCCCAGAGGGCCAGCGTCCAGAGCAAAAGCAGCGGTGAGTCCGGCGTGGCCCAGACGCCGGCCACCATGCCGCCGGGGACCACGCTCCACAGGGCCGCGGCGCTCCAGGCGGCCTGTCGGCTCTGGTACACGTCGCGCGCCAGCCCCCACACCGCGGCAATGGTGCCCGCGCCGCACAGGAGCGCGGTGGCGTGGATGCCGAGCAGGGCGATGAGCCACGCGACGAGGGGAGGGTGGTCGTAGTAGCCCCAGTCGAGCTGCCGCGACCATTGCCAGTAGTAGGCGGTGTCGAAGTAGACGTCGGTGCCGAACGCCAGCACGACCCTCACGATGAGCGCCACGCCCACCAGGGCGATGCACGTCTTGAGTCCGAGGCCGACGGCGTTGGGCGGGGCGGGGGCGAGGGAAACCATGCTCACGTCTTGTCGACAGCGTACCCTGCTCGCGTTCGACAGTGGAGGGTCGGGCCGTTGGGACTTGCTCCGGATGGCCGGGCTCCATATGCCCTGGGTCCGGCAGTTCCCGCCCGGAGACCCCATGGCCACCCATCCTCCGTCGTCCGGCTCCTCCAACCGCCTGGCCCGGGAGCCCTCGCCGTACCTGCGCCAGCACGCCGACAATCCGGTGGACTGGTTCGCCTGGGGCGATGAGGCGCTCGCTCGCGCACGGGCCGAGGACAAGCCCATCCTGCTCTCGGTGGGCTACTCCGCGTGCCATTGGTGTCACGTCATGGCCCACGAGTCCTTCGAGTCGCCCGACACCGCGCGGCTGATGAACGAGGGCTTCATCAACATCAAGGTGGACCGCGAGGAGCGGCCGGACCTGGACCAGATCTACCAGGGCGTGGTGCAGCTGATGGGGCAGGGCGGCGGGTGGCCGCTGACGGTGTTCCTCACGCCGGACTTGAAGCCCTTCTTCGGCGGCACGTACTTCCCGCCGGAGGACCGCTATGGGCGGCCCGGCTTCCCCCGGCTGTTGATGGCGCTGAGGGACGCGTGGGCGAACAAGCGCGAGGAGGTGCTGCGGCAGTCCGAGCAGTTCGCGGAGGGGTTGGGTGAGCTGGCCGCGTATGGCCTGGACGCGGCGCCCGGCGTGTTGTCCGCGGCGGACGTGGTGACGATGGGCAAGCGCATGGTCCAGCAGGTGGACCTGGTGCACGGCGGCTTCGGTGGCGCGCCCAAGTTCCCCAACCCGATGAACTTCTCGCTGCTGCTGCGCGCGTGGCGACGGGGCGGGGGCGAGCCGCTCAAGGACGCGGTGCTGCTCACGTTGGAGCGGATGGCGTTGGGCGGCATCTACGACCAGCTCGGGGGCGGCTTCCATCGCTACTCGGTGGATGCGCGCTGGTTGGTGCCGCACTTCGAGAAGATGCTCTACGACAACGCGCAGCTCGTGCACCTGTACGCGGAGGCCGAGCAGGTGGAGTCGCGTCCGTTGTGGCGCAAGGTGGTGGAGGAGACGGTGGAGTACGTGCGCCGCGAGATGACGGACGCGGGCGGCGGCTTCTATGCGGCGCAGGACGCGGACAGCGAGGGCGAGGAGGGGAAGTTCTTCGTGTGGCGTCCGGAGGAGCTCCACGGCTTGTTGTCGCCGGAGCTCGCGGAGCTGGTGACGCGTCACTTCCACGTCACGCCGCAGGGGAACTTCGAGCACGGGGCCACGGTGTTGGAGGTGGTGGTGCCGGCCGACACGCTGGCGCGGGAGCGAGGGCGACCGGTGGCGGAGGTGGAGCGCGAGCTGGTCGAGGCGCGGCGCGTGTTGTTCGACGCGCGTGAGCACCGGGTGAAGCCGGGGCGGGACGACAAGATTCTGGCGGGGTGGAACGGGCTGATGATTCGCGGGCTGGCACTGGCCGCGCGGGTCTTCGAGCGTCCGGACTGGGCTCGGCTCGCGGTGGCGGCGGCGGACTTCGTGCTGGCGAAGCTGTGGGATGGGACGCGGCTCGCGCGCTCATACCAGGAGGGCGCGGCGCGCATCGACGGGTTCCTCGAGGATTATGGAGACCTCGCCTCGGGGCTGACGGCGCTGTACCAGGCCACGTTCGACGTGAAGTACCTGGAGGCGGCCGAGGCGCTGGTGAAGCGCGCGGTGGAGCTGTTCTGGGACGAGGAGAAGCGGGCGTACTTCACGGCGCCACGGGGACAGAAGGACCTGGTGGTGGCGACGTATGGCCTGTTCGACAACGCGTTCCCCTCGGGGGCGTCCACGTTGACGGAGGCGCAGGTGGCGCTCGTGGCGCTCACGGGCAACGAGCACTCCCTGGAGCTGCCGACGAAGTACGTGGGGAAGATGCGCGAGGGGCTGGTGGCCAACGCGATGGGCTACGGCTACCTGGGGCTCGCGGCGGACGCGCTGCTGGAGGGCGCGGCGGGCGTGACGTTCAGCGGCTCGCGCCAGGCGGTGGCGCCGTTGTTGAGCGCGGCGAACCGCGTCTACGCGCCGACCTTCGCGTTCGGCTGGAAGGAGGCGGGGACGCCCGTGCCCGCGCTCCTGAAGGCGCTGTTCGAGGGACGCGAGCCGGTGGGCGGAAAGGGCGCCGCGTACCTGTGCCGGGGCTTCGTGTGCGAGCTGCCCCGCACGGACGCGGGGGAGCTCGTCGAGCGACTGACGCTGGCGCCCCAGGGGACGTGAGCACGTCCCCCGGAGGTCCGGGCGCTACTTCACCTCGACGACCTTCAGCGTGCCGATGAGGGGCGTGATTTCGGCGTTGCCCTCGTAGCCGAAGGCGAAGTGCGTCGCGTCCGCGACGGGCTGGTTGAACGTGGGGTCCATCTGGGTCCACTCGCCCACGAACGCCTCCACCCACTCGTGCCAGTACAGCGCGGGCACGCCGTCCTGGTTCACCATGTAGATGACGCCGTCCACGCGCCGCGCCGGGATTCCCGCCGCGCGCAGCAGCGCCACGCTCAGCAGCGAGTGCTCCGTGCAGTCACCGCGCTTCTGCCTCAGCACATCCGTCGCCCGGTCCGCGCTGGCGCCGTAGTCCTTCTCCAGGTGCGTGGCCACCCATGTGTTCACCTTCTGCGCGGCGCGGTACGCGTCCTTCTCGTCCCCGATGATTTTCTTCGACTGCTCGCGGATGGCCGGTGCGTCGCTCTCCACCATCAGCGTGGACTTGAGGTTCTCCCCACCGTCCGGGTCTGTCAGCGGCCGGGGCTTGCGGTTCGCCGTCGCGGGCGCCGCGGCCAAGAGCGTCACGTCCACGCCGCCATCCGGCCGGGCCGCGAACTTCTGCCGGTACGTCTCCACGCGGAACTTCTCCGGCAGCCCCTGCACCACCAGCTTCACGTTGCCGGGCACCGCGCGCGCCGCCTCCGGCAGCGGCTTGGGCAGCACCACGCGCGTAAGGCCGAACACCTCCACCAGGTCCATCCGCTTGGCGACGGCCTCCGTCTCCTTGCGCGCCTGCATCGTCTTGCCGAAGTCCACCAGCACCATCTCCCCGCGCTGGGTGACGTAGGAGTCCACCGGCACCTTCTCCTTCTGCGACAGGCTGCTGGCCTTGCCCAGCTTCACCTTCACCCCGTTCAGCGTGCGCTGCTCCGGAGCCTCCACCGTGGTGGACAGGCCGTAGGTCTCCAGGTCCATCCCGTCGAGCGAGAACCCCTCCACCTTCGCCTTGCGCAACAGCGCCACGCGCGCCTGGTCCGTGTCCTCCACGTGCTCCTTCGGGGCGGGCATCAGCGGCAGCACCTCGTCCGCGTAGCCCACGCGCTTGCGCACCACGCGCAGCTTCCCGTCGGACGTCGTCGTGCCCTCCAGCGTCTGGTCTCCGCCATCCCCCCGCTGCGTCACGGTGAAGGACAGCAGCCGGCCACCGGCCTTCGCCTCGTAGACGCGCTCCTCGCGGTGGCTGCGCTCCGACAGGCGCGTGCCCACCATCGCCTTGAACACGAGCTGGTTGACGCTCTTCACCTGGGGCACGTCCCCGGGCACCAGCACCAGGTCCGTGAACAGCCAGCCCACCTTCTTGTCCATCAGGTACAGGCCGAAGAACTCGCCGCCCTGGGGGCGCGGAGCCTTCAGCACGTCGGACGCGTCGGCGGGGAGGGAGACGGACTTCGTGGGCGCCGCGGCCTTGGCGGGCGCGGCGGCCTTCGCGGCCGGCGCGCCTGTCAGCAGGGCACACAGGGCCACGAGGGCCAGGGACATCGGTCGGAGCGTGCGGGTCATCACGCCCCTTCTAACGGGGGAGGCGGGCAAAGTCTTCACCCGCCCCACACCCCGTGCGGTGGACTACAGCCGCTTGGTGAGGATGATGAGGTCGTCGCCCACCTTGTAGAAGTCGCGGATGCGCGCCTCCTCGCCGTACTTCATGGACGCGTAGAAGCCGCGCGTGGGGCCATAGGCCTCCGTGGCGCTCGTCTCCACGCGGATGAGCCGGCCGTTGCGACGGCGCAAATCCCCCTCCATGCCGGACACCAGCGCCGCGCCCACGCCCTGGCCACGCACCTCCGGCGCCGACGCAATCCAGTACAAGTCGTACGTGTCCTCCGTCATCGGCGTGGGGCCGTAACAGACGTAGCCCACCAGCTGACCGGCGCGGTCCGCGACGATGATGGCGTAGTCCGTGTTGCCCGGCTTCAGGGCCTCGCCCACCAACTCGATGGCGACCTCAACCTCCTGCGGCGAGAAGGTTTCGATCTTTCGAATCAGCGCGGCGAGGGGCTCCCGGTCCTTTCCTTCGATGGGACGGATGTCCATAGGCTCTTTCGGTAGCGACCTCCACCAGCCGGGAGGCCAGCGCGGCGTAGTCCAGGCCCGCGGCTGCCGCGGCCCTGGCGAACCCGGCTCCCGGATGGAGGTCGCAGTTGGGGTTGATATCGATGACGTAGGGCACGCCCTCCGGGGACACCCGGAGATCGACCCGGCCATAGTCCTGACAATCGAGTGCTGCGAAGGCTTCCAGCGCGACCTGCACACAACGAGCTTCCAGCGCCGCATCCACCTGGCACGGCCCGGCGGGCGTATCCCGATACTCGTCGGAGCCCGCCTCCCACTTGGCGCTGTACGACACGATGTTCGGCCGGTCCTCGAAGGTCCGACCGAAGTGGATTTCCGTCAACGGCAGCGCGCGGCGCGGCTGGTTGCCGAGCAGCGGCACGTAGATTTCACGGCCGGGGATGAACTGCTCCACCAGCGCCGGCTGATGGTACTCGCGCAGCACCCGCTCGCAGGCGCGCACCAGCGCCCCTCGCTCGTGCACCACCGAGTCCCCGCTGATGCCCATGCTGGCGTCCTCGCGCGCGGGCTTCACGATGAGGGGCCAGGACAGGTCCACCGCCAGCGCGTCCTCCAGCCGCTCCACCACCCGGAAGCCCGGGGTGGACACGCCGCGCGCGCAGAGCAGCTCCTTCGCCTTGGGCTTGTGCAGCGCCAGTCCCAGCGAGAGGGCGGACGAGCCCGTATAGGCCAGGCCCAGCGCGTCCAGCAGACACGGGACGGCCATCTCCCCGCGGCTGTCGGCGGCGAGCGACTCGCAGAGGTTGATGACCAGGTCCGGCTGACGCCGCCGCAGCGTGTCCACGAAGTCCAGCCGGTCGCCCTCGATGGCGAGCGGCTCGGCGACGGTGTCACCCTTCGTGAGGGCCTCGGCGAGCGCCGCGGCGACCCGCACCACGTCCTCGCGGGCTTCCCGGCCCGGGTCATCCTGGAGGAGCTCGTGGTCGCGGTTGTGCAGCAGAATGATGTGCATTCGGAGGTGCCGGAGGGTTAGCACGTCCCTCGGTCCTCGCCCAGTCCGCAGGTGACGGTTGGTTACCTCCTGGGCTACCTCCCGCCAGGGCTTGAAGTACGGTGGAATACCTCCCGTGGGGGTATCCAGGAGTATGGAAAGGGCATCATGCGCATCCGCGACCCCATCCACGGCACCATCCCGGTGAGCGACGCCGAGAAGGCCGTCATCGACAGCCGGCACTACCAGCGGTTGCGCTATGTGCGGCAGCTCGGCTTCGGCGACCTGGCCTTCCCGGGGGCGACGCACACCCGTCACATCCATTCGTTGGGGGCCATGCACGTCGCCGCGCGGGTGTTCGCCGCGGTGGCCTCGCGCTCCACGCTGCCCGAGGACGTGCGCGAGCGCTTCTCCACCGCGGTGCGTCTGGCCGTGCTGTGTCATGACCTGGGCCACATGCCGCTGTCGCACGCCTCCGAGCGCATCGCCCCGAAGCGCTCGCTCCTGCGGCTGCCGGGTTGGCTGGACTCCGCGGCCGAGGGCGAGCAGGCCACCCACGAGGACTACACGGCGAAAATCCTGCTCGACAGCTCGCTGACGCCCATCATCGAGCGCGAGTTCGGACGGCTCGGCATCACCCCCATGGCGGCGGTGGCGCTGATTACCGGCGCGCGCCCGCCCAAGGACCCGGGCTTCACCTGGCAGTGCGTGGACTGGGCGCCGTTGTTGCGCGCCATCGTCTCAGGCGAGCTGGACGCGGACCGCATGGACTACCTGCTGCGTGACTCCTTCTACACGGGGGTGAACTACGGCCGGTACGACATGGATTGGATCATCAACAACCTCAATCCAGCGGTGAAGGACGGACGGGCCTATCTGGCGTTGAGCCGCGCGGCGGCGTTCGCCTTCGAGGACTTCCTGCTCAGCCGCTACCACATGTTCGTGTCGGTCTATCTGCACCACACGTCGGTCAGCTTCGACTACATGCTGCGGCGCTACTACGAGGAGTCGCCGGGCGAGTTCGAGATTCCCTCGGACCCGGAGGCGTTCCTGCTCTGTGACGACTCGGCGCTCTGGTACACGCTGCGCCGCTCGCGCAACCGGTGGGCCCAGCGCATCATCACGCGTCAGGGGTTCAAGCTGCTGGCGCAGTTCACCGAGCGCGACGCCGGGTATGACTTGGACGTGCTGAGGAGCGCACTCGTCTCGTCGGGCTTCGAGCACTACGTCGTCGAGTCGGTGAACGTGCTCAGCAAGTACGCCTCCGGGCCCACGGGCACGGGGCCGAGCCTCTTCATCATCGACGCCTCGACAGGTCGGCTGACGGAGGTGGCGCGCTACACGCCGCTGTATCAGCGCTACAGTGGAGCGGTGCGCCTCACCCGGCTGTATGTGAGGCCGGACCAGTCGGCCGCGGCGCACGAGCTGATGGGCCAGCTGTTGGGCCAGGCGGTGCAAACATGAGCGAGCGACTTCCCGGTCTGGGCCTCGGCCTGGACCTGCAGCATGTCCCCAGTGAGCCGCGGGGCTCCGCCGTGGCGCTGTTGTACCGACGCGTGGGCGCGGGCGTGGAGGTGTACTGGGTGAAGCGCGGCAAGGCGCTGGCCTTCGCTGGCGGCTTCTATGCGTTCCCCGGTGGGAAGCTGGACGCGGCGGACGCGCAGGTGCCGGTGCGGGGTGCCACGGGCGAGGAGGCCGCGCTGCGCTCGGCGGCGGCGCGAGAGCTGTTCGAGGAGGCGGGCGTGCTGGTGGCCGAGGGCGCCGAGGCGCTCTCGCGGGAGACGCTGGACGCCCTGCGCAAGGCGTTGCTCGCGGGGAAGCTCGGGTGGGGTGAGTTGCTGCGCGCCGAGGGGCTGGCGCTGCGCTCGGATGACTTCCGGGGCGCGGGGCGGTGGATTACGCCGCCGTCGGTGCCGGTGCGCTTCGACACGCACTTCTACCTGGTGGAGCTGCCGCCCAAGGCGCGCGCGGAGCTGTGGCCGGGAGAGCTGTCGGAGGGGGCGTGGATCGCGCCGGAGGCGGCGCTGGCGCGGTGGAACGACGGCACGGCGCTGCTGCATCCTCCCGCGGTGCACGCGCTCCAGGTGCTGGGCTCGTTCAAGGACGAGGCGGACGCTCGGGCGCGGCTGATGACGCCGCCGTACTGCCCTGGCTACATCTCGCAGCGCATCGAGTTCCAGAAGGGCGTGCGCGTGGTGGCGCTGGAGACGGCCACGCTGCCGCCGGCGACGCACACCAACGCGTATGTGCTGGGCAACGGCGAGCTGCTGCTGGTGGACCCGGGCTCCGGGGACGTGAAGCAGTACGCGAAGCTCTTGTCGGTCGTGTCGAGCCTGAAGGCGGAAGGGTGCAAGCCGGTGGCGGTGGTGCTGACGCATCACCACGGCGACCACGTGGGCGGGGCGCGCGCGGTGAAGGAGCGGCTGGGGATTCCGCTCTGGTGCCATGCGAAGACGGCGGAGTGGCTCGACTTCCCCGTCGAGCGGCTGCTGGAGGATGGCGAGGTGTTGGAGCTGGCTGGGGAGGTGCCGCAGCGTTGGCGCGTGTTGCACACGCCCGGGCATGCGCGGGGACACCTGTGTCTGGTGGATGAGCGCAGTCGCTCGGCGGTGGTGGGCGACATGGTGGCTGGCGTGGGCTCCATCGTCATCGACCCGCCCGAGGGCAACATGCGTGACTACCTGGCGCAGCTCGCCCGACTGCGCGACTGGCCTGTCACGACGATGTACCCGGCGCATGGTCAGCCGCTGCCGGATGGTCCCGCGAAGCTCCAGGAGTATTTGAATCACCGCGCCCAGCGCGAGGCGCTCATCTTCGACGCCGTGCCCGTGGAGGGCGTCTCGCTGGCCGAGGTGGTGGAGCGCGCGTACGCGGACACGCCGCCAGTGATGCACCCGGTGGCGGAGCGCAGCGCGCTGGCCACGCTGGAGAAGCTGGTGGCCGAGGGCCGCGTGCGCGAGGAGTCGGCTCGCTACTTCCGGCAGGGGAGCTAGGCGCGCCGCATCGTCGGGCACTCACCGCACGCCCCGGTGAGGTCCGATTGGAAGAGGTCACCTGGGAGCGTGCCCGCAGGTGCTTCTAGAAACGCCCGATGAGACCGAAGCGGGGCCCGTGCTCGGTCATCCCCGCCACGGGCAGCAGCCGCACGCCGGTGTCCGCGCGCGTGGGCGCCACGGGCTTCACGGCCGATTGCGACTGATGCGACAGCTCGTAGCCGGTGGTGGCTCCGACGACGGGCAGGAAGAGCAGCAGCGCGGAGATGGCCTTGTCGTCGTCGGCCCCGAGCACGAGCGAGCCCAGCAGCGCGCCGCCCCAGCCCACGAGACTTCCTCCGACGGTGGCGAGGATGGTGCCCTTGCCGCCCATCAGCCGCCCGCCCGCCCACGTCCCCGCGGGTACGCCGATGACGACGCCGGTGAGGCCCCCCACCAGCGAGACGACGTTGCACTCGTCACAGCCCACCGTGGGCGCGCCCAGCAGGTAGCCCACCACGAGCCCCACCGCGCCGCCCGCGATGCCTCCCGCGGTGCCTCCCACGAACTCCACCGCGATGCGCGGCACCGGGTCCTCCACGGCCACCTTGCGGCTGGGCCGGGCGTCCTCCGCCACCTGCGTCCCCGAGTCGTCGTCCGTGGGCGTGCCCTGCGTCTGCCCACGCGAGCCCTCGTCGGCGTCCTCGTCCGAGTCCACCTTGTCACCCGGGGACACGGGGACGAGCGGCGGGGGCGTCAGCTCGGGCGCGGGGCGCTTCGCGGGCTCGTCCTCCGAGACGTGCTGACCCCAGGCGGGGCCCGTGCTCAGAAGGAGCAGACCCACCAGGAGGACAGGATGCGCGCGCGAAAGCCTCACCCGCACACGCTACCGCAAGGCGGGGGTACTCGTCGCGTCAACTGGCGGACACCTCGGTGACGCGCTCGGAACGGGCCCGGCGACGCAGCAGCACCAGGGCCAGCGGCGCGGCGGCCAGCAGCACCTGGGGCACGAGCGAGAGCAGGTCCGGATAGATGCCCAACAGGTCGATGGTGATGAAGCTCACCGGATAGAGCGGCAGCGCGCCCACCTCCTGCAGCGAGTGCAGGCCCTTGCCCAACAGCATCACCGCGGTGACGACGAGCACCACCGTGGAGACGTTGAAGAGCGTCTTCATGGGCAGCCGGAAGCCGAGCCGGTTGATGAACAGCACCAGGACGACCAGGGCCACCGCGCCCACCAGCGTGCCCCAGGCCACACCCGCGGGCGAGTCCAGCGCCAGGCCCTGCAGGAAGATGGCGGTCTCGAAGCTCTCGCGCAGCACGGCGGTGAAGGCGATGAGGAACAGGCCGAGCAGGCTGCCTCGCCCCAGCGCGCCCTTCATCTTCTCGCGCAGCTCCCCCATGAACTGGCTCATGTTGGAGCGCGCGTTGAGCCACAGCGCCGCGTACAGCAGCATGCCCACGGCCACGAGCGCGGCCACGCCCTCCATCCACTCGCGCTCGGCGCCGGCCAGCAGGTGGCGGCCCAGCGCGTAGGCGACGGCGCCCACCACCAGCGCGGACATCCACCCGGCGTGCACCACGCGCACGTGCTCGGTGGCCTTCATCTTCTTCAGGGCCGCCAGGAGCGCGGCGACGATGATGGCCGCCTCGAAGCCCTCGCGCAGCAGGATGAACACGGTGAGCCACAGCGTGGACACCAGGTCCGCCGCGCTGCCGCTGTCCCGGCGCGCCTGGTCGAGCAGGGCGATCAGCTCACGGCCCTCGTCCTGCAATCGCGGGCTGCCGTTCTCCGCCGCCAGGCGCGCCTTCAGGAAGCCCTGCTCCAGCTTGAGCACCAGCGCGGAGTCGCGCGAGGTCAGCTTGGGCTCCACGGGCTCCAGTCCGTTGAGGTACGCATCCAGGAGCGCGGCCTTCGCGGCGGACGCGTTGCCCGAGGCGCCCTGTCGCATGGCCTCCTGCACGCCGTCGCGCGCGGCCATCAGCGAGCGCTCCTCGTCCACCTGGGGCAGCTCGCGGCGCAGGCACGCGAGCTTGTCGGCGCCGAAGTCCTTCACCAGCTCGTCGTCGGTGGTGTTCGCCAGGCGCTCCAGCGACGCGCGCGGAGGTGTCCCCTCGCACGGCGGCTGGCGCAGGGTGAAGGCGAAGAACGCGAGCGACCAGCGCTCGTCCTCCGTCAGCGTGGGGAAGGCGGGCATCGCGGTGCCCGGCACGCCGAAGCTGGTGGTGTTGAACGCCTTGTAGGGCGTGAGTCCGCCCATCAGCTCCGCGTCCTGGAAGTTGGCGGGCGCGGGCTCCATCGTCGCGGCGATGGGCAGGTTGGCGCTGCCGTCCGCGGCGTGGCAGGCCGCGCAGTTCGTCTGGAAGAGCTCGGCGCCGCGCTTGAGGTCCGGCGGGTGACGGGGGCTGCGCGCGAGCCCACCCACGAGCACCAGGTCCTGCACCAGCGCTCCGCAGTCGCGGCTGACGCCCTCGGGGTCCTTCGACTGGTCCACGCGGGCTTGGATGGCCTTCACGCGGGGGACGAAGATGGAGGCCTGCGCGCCCAGTTCCTGGGCCGCGGACACTGCCTCCGCCGCGAAGCTCTTCTGCTCCTCCAGCTCGAACGCGGACTGCGACTCGATGGCGGCCGGGTAGTCCGCCTCCAGGTACTGGAGGATTCCCACCAGCCGATGCCAGGTCCGCTCATCCGCGCCGTTCTCGGCGGCGAGGGCCGACCCGGACACCATGAAGAGCAGGACGAGGACGACGCGGACCGCATGATTCATGCGTCCCGTCTACCAGTGGGGCCCCGTCGTTTCAATTCTGCGACTCAATCTCAAGATGTGGACTTCAGGCGGGAGTTGGAAGGCCTGGAATGGGAGTGAGGTTGCCCAGGGCTGTCCACCGTTCGACTTCCAGCGAGTGGATGCGGAGCCGGGCGATGCGCCAGTCCCCACCCCGCAGGCGGCCGAGGGCGAGCGAGGCCACGGTGAGCGCGCCGATGGAGACGGCGCCGATGGCGAGCGCGCCCAGGCCGGTGGCGCCGATGGCGGTGGCTCCGACGGCGAGCGCGCGGAGGGCGCGCGGGCGGAAGCGGCGCTGACGTTGCTGGGCCTCGAGCTGACGGGAGAGGCGAGCGAGGGTGGTGGTGTTGGCGAGGGTGAGTGCGGCGCCGAGCAGGGAAGCGGCGCGCCAGGGCAGGCGGGGCGCGGGGAGCCAGGGGCTCGGCGTGAGTCCGGGGACGAGGGAGGGGCGCATGCCGTTCCAGGTGCACACGGCGCGGGAGCGAGACAAAGCCGAGGACAGATGCCCCGTTGCTCGACAAGGGAGCAGCGGCGTCAGCGCTCGTAGGTGAGGAACGCGTACGGAGGTGCTGACTCCGGATGCTGTTCCTCCTCGATGAGCCGCCAGCCGGACAGGTCCACCTCGGGGAAGCGCGTGTCGCCCGGATAGTCCCGCGCGATTCGTGTGAGGTAGAGCCGCTGGATGCGGTCCATCGTCTGCGCGTAGAGGTCCGCGCCCCCGGCGATGAAGACCTCGTCGTCGCCTCGGGCCTCGGCCTGTTGGAGCGCCTCCTCCACCGAGTGAGCCACCGTGACTGCCGGCGGCGCGAAGTCCTTCTGCCGCGTGACGACGATGAACGTGCGCCCAGGCAGCGGCCGGCCGATGGACTCGTACGTCTTGCGGCCCATGACGAGCGTGTGGCCCAGGGTGAGCCGCTTGAAGCGCGCCAGGTCCGCGGGCAGTCGCCACGGGAGCTGATTGTCCGCGCCGATGACCCGGTTCGACGCCAGCGCGACGATGGCCGACAGCCTCATACGGCCACGGGCGCCTTGATGGCGGGGTGGGGCTCGTAGCCCTCGAGTGTGAAGTCCTCGTACCGGAACGCGAAGAGGTCCTTCACCTCGGGGTTGAGCTTCAGGCGTGGCAGCGCACGCGGCGCGCGCGCGAGCTGCTCGCGGGCCTGCTCCACATGGTTGAGGTACAGGTGCGCGTCGCCAATCGTGTGGATGAACTCGTGTGCGACGAGGCCCGTCGCCTGCGCCACCATCATCGTCAGCGCCGAGTACGACGCGATGTTGAAGGGCAGCCCGAGGAACAGGTCCGCGCTGCGCTGGTACAGCTGGCAGGACAGCTTCCCGTCGGCCACGTAGAACTGGAAGAGCACGTGGCACGGCGGCAGCTTCATGCCCGGCAGGTCCGCCACGTTCCACGCGCTGACGATGTGCCGGCGCGAGTCCGGGTTCTTCTCCAGCCCGTCGACCAGCGCCTTCATCTGGTCGAGGTGTCCACCGTCCGGCGCGCTCCAGGAGCGCCACTGGTGTCCATACACGGGGCCGAGCTTCCCCTCGGCGTCGGCCCACTCATCCCAGATGGTGACGCCTTGTGCCTGCAGCGTGCGCACGTTGGTGTCACCCGCGAGAATCCACAGCAGCTCGTGGAGGATGGACTTCACGTGCAGCTTCTTCGTGGTGACGAGCGGAAAGCCCTGCGTCAAATCGAACCGCAGCTGGGGGCCGAAGACACTCAGCGTGCCGGTGCCGGTGCGGTCGCCCTTCTTCGTCCCGTGCTTCAGGACTTGGTCCAGCAGGTTCAGGTAGGGCTGCATGGGGCCCAGGCGTCTATGGCTTCGTCACCCCCCGAGGCAAGCACGAACGAAGCGGTCTGCCAGCAACCCTGCAATCTCGCACGGTTCCGCGCATGCCCTTCGGATTGGACGTCCGACGCGTCCCGCCGGTAGAAGCCAAGCCCATGAAAATCTACACGAAGCGCGGAGACGCCGGAGATACCGGTCTATTCGGGGGCGGCCGTGTCCCGAAGGATGACGTGCGCGTGGATGCCTACGGCGAGGTGGACGAGCTGAACGCGACGCTGGGTCTGGTGCGCGGCTTCTCCCCGCCGCCGGAGCTGGACGCGATGCTCCACCGGCTGCAGGACCAGCTCTTCACCGTGGGCGCGGTGATGGCGACGCCCATCGACGCGAAGGCCGCCTCGCACCTGCCTCCGCTGAAGGAGAGCTGGGTGACGGACATGGAGAACGCCATGGACCGGTTCGACAGCGAGCTGCCGAAGATGACGCACTTCATCCTGCCCGGAGGCACGCAGGCCGCGGCCGCGCTGCACCTGGCTCGCACGGTGTGCCGCCGCGCGGAGCGCCGCGCCGTCCCGCTGCTGCGCGAGGGGACGATTCCCAAGGACGTGGGGGTCTTCCTCAACCGGCTCTCCGACCTGCTCTTCGTCATGGCGCGCGTGGCGAACCACCGCGCGGATGTGCAGGACGTGAAGTGGATTCCGGAGAAGCCGTCCGAGTCCTAGTCCCTTCAAGGCGTCGCTTTGCTCCCCACCGCTCCGCTTCGTGACCTCGCCCGCTCGGTGGGCTTCGACCTGGTGGGCTTCGCCCGCGCGGAGCCCATCGAGCCTCGCTTCCTCCTGAGCTGGCTGGAGGCGGGCTATGCGGCGGACATGGACTGGATGAGCGAGCGGGCGGAGGAGCGCCTGGACGTCGACCGGCTCCTGCCGGGCGCGAAGACGGTCATCTCCTTCGTCAACAACTACTACCGCGACGAGGAGCCGTCGAAGGGCTCGCCCATCGCCCGGTACGCGCGGGGGCGCGACTACCACTCCACGCTGCGCGACCGGATGAAGGCGTTCCGCAAGGCCATCATCCAGAGGGCGCCGGGGCTGGGGACGTACGGGAGCGTGGACAGCGGCCCGCTGATGGAGAAGGTGTGGGCCGCGCGCGCGGGCCTGGGCTACGTGGGCAAGAACGGGTGTTTCATCACCGAGCCCTTCGGCTCGTGGGTGCTGCTCGCCACGCTCGTCATCGACGCGGAGGTGGACGAATACGCGGACGGCCCCGCGGCGGACCGGTGCGGCGCGTGTCGGCGGTGTCTGGTGTCGTGTCCCACGGGCGCGCTGGTGGGCAACAGCCAGGTGAACGCGGGGGCGTGTCTGTCCTACCAGACCATCGAGAACCGCGAGCGCGAGGTGCCCGAGCCATTTCGTTTCAAGTTCAACAACCTCATCTTCGGGTGCGACATCTGTCAGCAGGTGTGTCCGTTGAACCGCAAGCCTGTGTTCGCGGAGCACCCGCGCTTCGCGCCGCGCGCGGTGGCGGAGCTGGGCACGCTGGAGCTGGCGGGGCTGACGACGGCGCAGTACGAGCAGCTCATCCCGGGGACGGCGCTGGCGCGCGCACGCTACGACGTGCTGCGCCGCAACGCCGTGTACGCGCTGGGGGTGGCCAGACAGGCGGACGCGCGGCACCTGCTCGAAAAGCTCAGCGACGATTCGAGCGAATTGGTACGTAGCGCGGCTCAATGGGCTCTGCGCCAGCTGGTCCCCTGAACTCCTCCACGCCTTCGTTGCGCGGCGTCTACGCCGCCCTCCTCATCCAGGTCCTCATCAGCGCGGGGACGTACCTCGCCGCGAAGCGGGCCATGGCGGAGCTGCCGCCGCTCACGGTGGTGTTCTGGCGCTTCATGCTCAGCGGGCTCGTGTTCGTCGCGCTGCTGTTGCTCGTGCCCGGCCCCAAGCTGCCTCCGCGTCACGCCTGGGGCCGCATCCTGTTCCTGGGGCTCATGGCGGGCCCGGTGAACCAGCTGTTCTTCTTCACCGGGCTGTCGCGCTCCACCGCCGCGCACGGCGCGCTCTTGTATTCGCTCATGCCACTGGGCGTGTACGTGCTGAGCCTCGCGCGAGGGCAGGAGCGGGCCTCGACGCGGACGCTCGCGGGCATCACCGTGGCGTTCGTGGGCGTGGTGGTGCTGCTGTTGGGGCGCGGCCTGGCGGAGGCGCGCGGCTCGCTCACGGGCGACCTGCTCATCCTCTGCGCGGTGATGGCGTGGGTGGTCTACACGACGGAGGGCAAGCCCTTCGTCGCCATCCACGGGCCCCTGCGGGCCACGGCGTGGTGCATGACGATGGCCACGGTGATGATGCTGCCGTTCGCGCCGTTCGTCGCGAACCCGGAGGCGCTCGTGGCCACGAGCACGGTGGCCAAGGGCTGCATCGTCTACCTGGGCCTGCTGACGTCGGTGGTCGCGTACGTGCTCTGGTACTACGCGCTGTCGAAGGTGTCGGCGTCGAAGGTGGCCATCTTCTCCAACCTCCAGCCCGCCGCCACGGCGCTGGCCGCGTGGGCCCTGCTGGACGAGTCCCTGCACTGGGAGATTGCCGTGGGCGGCGTGCTGGTGCTCGCGGGCGTGCGGCTCACGCAGACCGCCGTCACCCGACCGCCACCGCTCGCGCCCGCGGCGGACCGTCCGGCGACCTGAGGGCCTTTTTCTTTCGGGCAGCGCTTTCGTGGTGCCGAGGGGGCCTTTGGAGGGATGTTAAGCATTCTTGACATGGGGTCTGGCATGCTTAACATTGTTGGCATGTGAAGGGAGCGGTTCATGGAGACGCAGATGTCGTCCCGAGAGCGGTTCGCGTGGGTGTTCCTGGTGTTGCTCGTCGTGAGCTACGGGACGTACTTCACCGCGGTCGCGGTGCTGGAAGCGCGAGGCGAGCTCACGTTCTGGTCGCAGATCATCATGCTGACCGCGTCGGCGCTGTTCCAGGGCGTGGTGCTCGGTGTCTCCGCGCTCGTCAGCCGGATGCGACGGGCGCCGGGGGAGAGGACCGAGCCTGACGAGCGCGACCGGGCCATCGCGCATCGCTCCGCGTCCGTCGCGTACTACGTGCTGATGGGCGGCATGATTTGGGTCGGCTGCATCATGCCGTTCGGGGCCAGTGGCTGGAAGGTGGCGAACGCGGCCATCCTGGCCATCGTCATCGCGGAGCTGGTGCACACCGGCCTGACGGTGTCGGGCTACCGCAGGGGCTTGCGTGCCTGAGCCCCGGCTGACCAACGAAATCCGCACGCTGCGCTTCCTCGCGGGCGAGATGACGCAGGCCGCGCTGGGCGAGAAGGTGGGCCTCACACGCCAGACGATTGCCGCGATTGAAGCGGGCAAGTACTCGCCCAGCCTGGAGACGGCGTTCCGCATCGCGGAGGTCTTCGGCAAGCCGCTCGAGGCGGTGTTCCGCTGGGAGCGATGAATCCGTGCACCGCGCCTCGGCGCACCTCCCGAGGCGCGGTGTCCCCACTGAATCGGACTACTGGGGGTCCCATCCCGCGTTCACCGTCACGCGGTCCAGCGCGCGCACCGTGACGTAGGGCACGAAGCCCGCGGCGCGCGAGCGGGTGTACGCATCCGCGACGTGCGCGGACTGCGTGGCGTAGTCGGTGGACAGCACCAGCTTGCCCGCGGCGCGCACGCGAGCGGCGTTGGCGCGGTTCTCCTCGCACCAGCCTTCGTTGCAGGCCACGTCGTCGGACCAGTACATGTCCTCCATGCCCAGCCCGTCGATGGCGGGCAGGTAGGCCGGGTCATCGACGAGCTCCGGCGAGTTCTGCGGCACCACCTTGAAGTCCGGGTTGCGCGCCTTCGCGTACGTGTTGATGCGCGCGATGAGGGCCACCATCTTCCGCGCGAGGTCGGCGCGGTTGGTGCCGGCGGCGTTGGCGGGAATCTCCTCGTACGTGACGACCATGTCCAGGTAGCAGCCGTTGAAGCCCGCCGCGAGCGCGCGGTCGATGCGGCCCTGGACGATGGGCCACCAGCGCTCGTCCCAGTACTTCACGTACTGCTCGTCGGGCCAGCCGGACACGGGGCCGAGCTTCAGGTCCGCGGGCACCTGGCTCCACTCGGGGCGGTACTCCTCGATGGCGCCAATCTCGAAGTAGGCGAGCACCTGCTTGCCCCGGGCCTTGAGCGCCGAAATCTCCGCCGCGGTGAAGTAGCCGCTGGAGCCGTCGCGCACGAGCTCGACGATGGCGAGGTCGAACTTCGACGCGGCAATCGTGTCGAGCTTGCCCTGCGGATAGTTGGTGAGCTGGTACGTGAAGCTCTTCACGTTCGACCAGGACACCTGCGTGCCCGCGTCCGTCGGAGTCCCCGCGTCCGTGGGCGTCCCGGCGTCCGTCGGAGTGCCCGCGTCGTTGGGCGTGCCCGCGTCCGTCGGAGTGCCCGCGTCGCTCGTCGCCACCTGCACGCGCACGACGAGCAGGTCCAGCAGTGAAGAATCCACGGAGGAGTCCGTGCGGTAGCGCAGCTTCACCGAGCCGCCGGACAGGAAGCGCGCGGGCGTGGGCAGGGCCAATGACGTGGCCGTCCATCGCCAGGACTGCGCGAAGGCGTTGTCACCCACCAGCACCCAGCTGTTCGTCGTGGAGTCCCACGCCTCGATGACCCAGCGCATCTGCGCCTTCGCGGGGCCCCGGTAGTTCACGCCCACCTCGGCCGCGACGACGCTGTCCGCGCTCACGCCCGTGGGGAGCGGATGGGTGCACGTGGCGGAGCTGTTCGGGGCGAACTCCACGTACTCGGCCCAGCGGTCCTGTGTTCCGGACAACGTCTGGGTGTTGAGCCCCTGGACGCTCTGGCCCGAGGGGAGGGTGCCTCGCTCGAACTGGAGCGTGGTGCAGGGCAGGGTCTGCGCGTTGGGCAGGATGGCGTCCTGTCCGGTGTCGAAATCATCGTTCGTGGCCTTGTCGCCGCACGCGGCCACCAGCGCCAGCCAGGTCCACGCCAACAACCACTTCATCGCGACTCGCATGCAACGGCTCCTCGAGGGGTGGAGTAGCGAGCCGGCCTTAACGCCGCGCGACGTGTGCGAGCAACGTGAAGTCTGTGCGCACGTCGCCGATGCGCCTGGACGCCGCTTCATCGCTGGAACATTCGTCCGAGCCTGGACGACTCCGTGCGGGATTCGACCTACATTCAAAACATGCTTCGGAAGGGCGAGGACTTGTTGCAGGTGGAGGAGGCGCTGTGGGTGCTGACGGCGCCCACGGGGCAGGGCATCTACGACTTCGGCTTCGACGCCTTCTTCGCGTGCCGGCGTCCGTACCAGTTGCCGGAGTCGCTCGAGGTCGTGGCGCGCGTGGGCGTGTGGAACGACTACGCGGAGCGCTACCGGGAGCTGGCCGCGGAGGGTGTGCGGCTGGTGCACTCACCGGAACAGCACTTGCTCGCCACGGAGCTGCCGCACTGGTACCCGAAGCTCGAGGACCTCACGCCGCGCAGCGTCTGGTTCGACGCGCGTCCGGACGCGAAAACGGTGGAGGCCCGGCTCGGCTGGCCCGTCTTCGTGAAGGGGGAGCGGCAGACGAGCCGCCATCGCAAGTCGCTCTCCATCATCGAGGGACCCGAGCAGTTCACCGAGGCGATGGCGGCCTACGCGAAGGACCCCATCCTGCACTGGCAGCGCGTGGTGTGTCGGGAGCTGCGGCCGCTGCGTCGGGTGGAGGAGGGCGCGCCCGACCGCATTCCCAGCTCGTTCGAGTTCCGCACCTTCTGGTGGCGCGGAGAGCTGGTGGGCTGGGGGCCCTACTGGTGGCAGGGCTCGTCGTACACGATGAACGAGGCCGAACAGCGCGAGGCGCTCTGGCTGGGCCGCGAGGTGGCGCGTCGGCTGGCGCTCCCGTTCCTCGTGGTGGACGTGGCCCAGGAGGTGTCCGGCCGTTGGGTCGTCATCGAATGCAACGACGGCCAGGAGAGTGGCTACGCGGGCGTCTCGCCCTTCGCGCTGTGGCGCAACATCCTGGAGTTGGAGCGGGCGCGCTGAGCCTGTCCCCGCGTGGGCAGGGGGCGCCCTGTCTCCACGACGCACCGGCCCGAGGTGTGCTGTCGGCCGGTGCGCTGAAGCGGGGTCAGTCCCCGTTCGGGTCCCACTCGGAGATGTCGTACTTGGGGTCCGGCGGAGGCTTGGGGCGCGGCGGCGCCGCGGGCGCGGCGGGCGGCGGCTTCTTCGCGGTGGGCGCGGGCGGCGGCGGCGCGGGCTCGTCGTCGAGCAGCGGGTCCTTCTTCTCCTCGGTCCGCGCGGAGACCGGGGCCTCGGTGCGAGCGGGCTCGGAGCGCGGCGACGGCTTGTTCGCGGCGGTGGGCGTGGGCGCGGGCGGCGCGTCCAGCGGCTCCAGATCATCAGGGATGTCGGCCGAGGGCGCGGGCGCGGGCTTCGGCTCGGAGTCCGACGCGCGATAGACCCCCGCGCGCGACACGGGCGGCGGAGGCGGCGACGTGTCGAGCGAAGCGGGCGTCGGCTCCTTGGGCGGGCGGGTGTCCTCGGCGGGAATCTCGTCGGGCGAGCGGTACGCGCCTCGCGGCCCGGGCGGACGCTCCGGACGCGAATCACCGAACGGGTCTTCTTCGCGGTTGGTCGTGCGGCGCGGCTCCGACGAGGAGTTGGCGTCACCGAACGGGTCGTCCTCCCGGTTCACCGGCTTGCCCGACGGACGGCGCGACGGGCGACGCGGCTCGTCCGCCACCACGCCCGACGGCAGCCCTCGAATCGCGGAGTGCCGGTCGCTGCACTCCTCGCGGTTCTCCGTGCAGATGGAGAGGCACTGGGTGAGCTTCTTGAGGGTGCGGCCGCTGCCGCCGTACTCGATGGAGCAGTCCTCCTTGCAGGTGGCGTAGTCCTCCTGACAGCCGGAGGGGACGGTGCCGCGCTGGGCGCTGGCGGAGCTGGCGGCGAGCACCAGGAGCAGGACGGGAAGGGAACGCATGGCAATTACGAAAACTACCAGTCTTCGTGCCTCCCGGCGCCAGGGGGGCGCGGTATGGTCCGGGGAGCGCGGCCGGAGCGCCCAAGGAGGAACATGGCTGTCAGGGTGGGCATCATCGGGAGCCATGGTTTGGAACACCTCCTGGGGTTCAATGGTCGTCTGGAGACCCACACCCTCGAAACACCGTTCGGTCCCCATGCGGGGCCGCTGTTCTCCGGGGAGTTGGACGGCGTCTCGGTCGTTTATGTTCCACGCCACGGCCAGGGCCACCTCTTCAACGCCACCCGCGCCCCCTACCGCGCCAACCTGTTCGCGCTGAAGCAGCTGGGCGTCACGCACGTGCTCTCCACCAGCACCGTGGGCAGCCTCCAGGAGCACCTGCCCCCGCTGCAGCTCGTCGTGCCGGACCAGGTCATCGACCGGACCTACCGGCGCCCCTGCACCTTCTACGACGACGTGGCCGTGCACGTGGAGCTGGGGCACCCCTTCTGCGGCACCCTGCGAAAGACGCTGGCCAACGCCGCCGTCGCCACCCACGCCGTGGTGGCCACCCAGGCCACGTATGTCTGCATCGAGGGGCCCGCGCTCAGCACGCGCGCGGAGAGCCTGCTGTACCGCACGTGGGGCGGGGACCTGGTGGGCATGACGGCCATGCCCGAGGCGCGGCTCGCCCGCGAGGCGGAGCTGCACTACGCCCTGGTGGCGCTGCCCACCGACTACGACTCCTGGCAGTCTCCTCCGGAGGGCCAGGAGCACGAGGCCCTCCTGTCGCGGCTGTCGCACAACGTGCAGGCCGTCACCTCCAAGGGCGCCACGCTCATCCGCCGCGCGCTCGCGCGCATCGCCGAGACGCCCGTCAGCTGCCGGTGTGACTCCGCGCTGGCGATGGCGCTGTGGACCGAGCGCTCCCGCATCCCCGACGAGGTCCGCTCGCGGCTTCGTCCACTGTTGGGCAGATATCTTCCGCCGAACGTCGTCTAGCCCGACGAGGGCTCGGCCGGCCGCCTGCTGCCGAATGGCGTCGTGAGCCCCACCTTCCGTTACCCGAGAGTCGGGAGCGAGGAGGGAAGGATGCGGCTGCCGCGGCTCAAGTACCTCACGTGGCGCGAATTCACGCGACGCTTCGTGAAGGAGTTCCAGGAAGACACCGTCACGGACATCGCGGCGCAGCTGTCGTACTACCTGCTGTTCTCGCTGTTCCCCTTCCTGTTCTTCCTCGTCACGTTGGTGGCGTACATGCCCTTCGCGCCCGGCGCGGTGGACGCGATGCTGGAGCGCATCCGCCCGCTGGTGCCCGGCGACGCGCTCGGCCTGGTGACGCAGCACCTGACCTCGCTGGTGGACCAGCCTCGGCCCAGGCTGCTCACCGTGGGTCTCGTGCTCGCCCTGTGGTCGGCGTCACGCGGCGCGGACGCGCTGCGCAAGGCGCTCAACCTGGCCTACGACGTGCCCGAGTCGCGGCCCGTGTGGAAGACGCAGGGCCTGGCGGTGGTGGTGACGCTGGTGGGCACGCTGCTGATTCCCCTGTCCTTCGCCGTGTTCCTCTTGGGCGGGCGGCTGGGGGCGTGGCTGGCGACGCGGCTGCAGGTGGAGGAGGCGTTCCACCTGGTGTGGTCCTGGGCGCGCTGGCCGTTCACCGCGGGCCTGGTGATGCTGGTGGTGTCGCTCTGCTACTACCTGCTGCCGGACGTGAAGCAGCGCTTCAAGTACATCACCCCCGGCTCCATCCTGGGCACGCTGGCGTGGATGGCGAGCACGTGGGGCTTCACGCAGTACGTGGAGCACTTCGGCAAGTACAACGTCACCTACGGCTCCATCGGCGGCGTGGTGGTGCTGCTCCTGTGGCTCTACATCTCCGGGCTGGTGTTCATCCTCGGCGGGGAGATCAACGCCATCCTCGAGCACGCCTCCGCGGAGGGGAAGGAGAAGGGCGCGCGCAACTTCGACGAGCCCGCGCCCGCCGAGCCGCCCATCAAGACACCGGGGGCCGCCAAGAGCGCCGCCAGCGCGAAGCGCTCCCGGATGGCCTTCTGGCGCTGGCGACGGCGCGTGGCCCGGGGGAAGTCCCCCGAGCCCTCCGCGGCGGAGCAGCAGCCTCCGCCCTCCAGCCTGCACTGACGACGCCCGAGGCTAGCGCGCGCCGCCCAGCTTCTGCTTGATGGCGGGCAGCTGGCCCGGGCTGTTGTTGCTGCCGCGCAGGTTCTTCTCCTTGATGTACTTCTCCAGGTCGCTGATGCGCTGC
Source organism: Myxococcus guangdongensis (assembly GCF_024198255.1). Classification (NCBI taxonomy): domain Bacteria; kingdom Pseudomonadati; phylum Myxococcota; class Myxococcia; order Myxococcales; family Myxococcaceae; genus Myxococcus; species Myxococcus guangdongensis. The sequence goes on along the minus strand of NZ_JAJVKW010000008.1, from coordinate 304,490 downwards.
TTGTTGGTGGGGTGGGTGCTCAGCCACTTCATGACGCCCGGTGTGTCACCGCCCTGCGCCTGGAGCTTCTGGAAGAAGCTGATGAGGCCCTTCGGGTCGAAGCCGGCGCCGGAGGAGTAGCGCGCGCCGTACTCGTCCGCCTCCAGCTCCTCGCTGCGGCTGTGCGCGAGCAGCGCGCCCCCGCCCACCAGCTGGGCGGCCACCTGCGCGGCGGCGCCGGGGTTCTGCCCCAGGGCGAGCTGGGTGACGGTCTGGATGCCCATCTGGTTGACCATGGCGCGCGCCGAGTGGCGGCCGACGACGTGGCCCGCCTCGTGCGCCATCACGCCCGCCAGCTCCGCCTCCGTGTCCGACGCGAGGATGAGGCCCGTGTACACGTAGAGGTAGCCGCCGGGCGTGGCGAAGGCGTTGACCGTCTTCGGGTCGTCGATGACGTTGATCTTCCACTTCACGCCGGGCCGGTCCTTCGTGGCCTGCTTGAGGATGGGCGCGGAGAGGTTGCGCACGTACTCGACGATGGTCGGGTCCTCGACGTACTTGACCTTCTCCTTCTGCTCGAGCTCCTTCTTCACCTGCTGGCCGATCTCCTCCTCCTGCTCATCCGAGATGAAGGTCTTCGCGAGAGCCTTCTCCGCCTGGACGCGCTGCGTGGTGCAGCCCGTCGTCACGCCCAGGATGAGGGCGAGGCTCCATACCGCCGAGAGAATCCGCTGCATGACCGAATGCGCCTTTCTTGACCGGTTGATGCGTTGAGAGAGCGACTGACTGCCCGGACTCTTGGGCAGCGTCCACCTCCACGGCAAGCCCCTCGTGCCGCTTCCGACCGACAGCGGACCCGCGCCGCCCGAGGCGCCGGAGGGCTCGCGTGCCCTCCGATGGTGCGTGCGAGCCTTGCCGCGGTGCTCGGGGCCATCGACGTTTCATGAAAGCGGTGTCGGTCGTGGATGACACCGCGAGGAGGTCGTCATGGCGCGTCCGGTCTGGGTGGGCTCGTTGAGCTTCGGGCGGGTGGCGCTCCCGGTGAGGCTGCACGGCGTCGTCGCCTCCCGGCAGGCCCGCTTCCACCTGCTGCATGACGCGGACGGCGCCCGCATCCAGAACAAGCGGGTGTGCTCCGCGGAGGGCGAGGAGGTGCCGCTCGAGCACGTGGTGCGGGGCTACACGCTGGAGGACGGCCGGCACGTCACGGTGACGAGCGGCGAGCTGGACGCGCTGGACCCGGTGTCGAGCCGGGTCATCGCGCTGGAGGAGTTCGTGGACCCGGCGCAGGTGGACCCCTTGCTGCTGGACACGTCGTACCACCTGGTGCCGGCGCGCGGCGCGGAGCCGGCGTATGCGCTGATGGCGGAGGCGCTGCGTGCGTCGGGCCGCGTGGGCGTGGGGCGGCTGGTGCTGTACCAGAAGGGGCACCTGTGTCTGGTGCGGCCTCACGCGCGCGGGCTCGTGCTGTCCACCTTGCACGCCGTGGACGAGGTGGTGTCGCAGGAGCAGCTCCCCGAGCTGGAGACGACGGGCGCGAGCGTGGCGCCGGCCGAGCTGGACGCCGCGCTCCGGCTCATCGAGGCCCGCTCCACGACGTTCGACCCCCGGCGGCATCCGGACGAGCACCGCGAGCGGGTGATGGCCTTCCTGGAGCGACGGGCGCGCGCGCAGGCGAGGTCGCGGCGTGCTCCCCGGGCGGCACCCGAGGTGGGTGCTCCAGCAGGCGCCAAGGTGCGAGGTCTGGAGGCGACGCCGGCGGAAGGGGCGCTGCGGCTGCGTCCACGGCTCGCGGCGCGAGAGGTTCGGGAGGACTCGGGTGGGCTCGGCTCGAAGCCGTTCCCGGTGGAGCCGGGGAAGGGCGGGGCGCCGGATGATCCACGGGGGGCCTCCACGCCCTGGCCCCACGAGGCGCCCGGGTCGACGACCCCGTCTGTGACCCCGGAGGGCCGTGGCGGCCTGGGGGCGCTGGAGCCGAAGAAGCCTCGCGGGTGAGCCCGCGCCCGGGGGGGCCGCTGCAATTAATGCGTGGGCCGGGCTTGGGGCCGGTGCTATGTGCCCGGGCGGATGCCCGAGTTACCCGAAGTGGAGATCGCCCGGCGCAATCTGGTGCGCTGGTTCACGGGCCGTCGACTCGTGCGCGCGGAGGCGGATGACACCCGCGTCTTCCGCGGCGCCGACCGTGCGCGTTTCGCGCAGCTGCAGGGGCGACTGGAGTCGCTCGTTCGCCGGGGCAAGTACCTGCTCTTCTCCTTCGAGGAGGGGCGGGGCCTGTTGGGCCACCTGGGCATGACGGGCAAGTTCGTGCGCCGCGCCCCCACCGACGTCGTCCCCTACAGCCGCGCCCGCTTCCACCTGGACGACGACCAGGTGCTGCACTTCGCCGACGCGCGCATGTTCGGGCGCATGGAGCCGACCCCCGCCGCGGGCCTGCGCTCGCTCGACGTGGTGAAGGCCCTGGGGAGGGACCCGCTGGCGGACGGCCTCACCGCCGGCCAGCTGGAGCAGGCCGTGGCGTCCTCGAAACAGGACCTGAAGGTGGCGCTGATGGATCAGGCGCGCATCGCTGGCCTGGGCAACATCCACGCCGCGGAGGCCCTGTTCCGCGCCGGCCTGCACCCCGCGCGCAAGCCCTCCACCCTCACCCCGGACGACTGGAAGCGCCTGGTCCAGGCCATCCGGGAGAGCATCGACTTCGGCCTCGAGGAGCAGCAGGGCGAGGAGCCCGTGTACCTGGAGGACGGCGGCTCCGAGAACCCGTTCCTGGTGTACGGCCGCGGTGACGGCCCGTGCTCCAGGTGCGGCTCCCCGGTGGAGTCCTTCACCCAGGCCGGGCGCACCACCTACGCCTGTCCGAAGTGCCAACCCCGGGGGAGGGCAGGGAAATGACCCCGGGCGTCCTGTCGTCAACGGCGCGAACCGACGTCCCGGTTGGCGTTGACACCCCCCTGTCCCATGGCTTGAATCGCCCGCCTTTCCGACCCGGCCGCCCTGAGCGGCCCTGGAGATCGTTGCCCATGTCTCACGTCCTGCTGGCGGCGCTGCTCGTCGCTTCCTCCACGGCCACCGCCCAGGTGCCCGCCGGGGGCACGCCTCCGCCCGCGCCCGCGCCCGCGGAGGCCGCGCCCGCCCCCGCCCCCGAGGCTCCGGCCGCCTCCCCCGAGCAGCCCGCCGCCGCCCAGCCCGCCGCCGTGCCCGCGGGTGAGACGGTCACCCAGGACGACCTGGAGGCCACCAAGCAGGAGCTGCGCGGAGAGATTCGCGCCGAGGCCGCCAAGCAGTCCCTCAACGGCGAGGAGTGGAGCGAGGAGTACCCCGAGGAGAAGCGCAAGCTGGAGGTCTTCCAGCTCGACGGCTACTTCCGCCTGCGCCCCACGCTCTTCTACAAGTTCGACCTGGGCCGGCTGCCCGCCACGATTCCGGGGCAGGACCTCTTCCCGCGCTCCTCGCGCGTGTCGGCGAACACCCAGTCGTTCGCCACCATGCGCCTGCGCCTGGACCCCACGTTCAACGTGTCCGAGCAGGTGAAGATCAAGCTGCAGGTGGACGGCCTGGACAACCTGGTGCTCGGCTCCACGCCGGACACGCTCTACCCGGGTGACACGCGCAACGTCTTCACCATCTTCTCCGAGGACCAGGAGTCCCTGGGCAACACGCTGTCGGACTCCATCAAGCTGCGCCGCGCCTACGGCGAGGTGAACACGCCGGTGGGCATCCTGCGCTTCGGCCGCATGGGCAGCCACTGGGGCCTGGGCATGCTGCGCAACGACGGCAACTGCTTCGACTGCGACTTCGGCGACACGGTGGACCGCATCCAGTTCGTCACCGAGCCGTTCGCCGGCTGGTACGTCACGCCGATGCTGGACTTCAACTCCGAGGGCTCGGTGTACCGCTCCGGCGCCCAGGGTGAGCCGGTGGATCTGACGCAGGCCGATGACGCCCACAGCTGGGTGCTCGCCATCGCCCGCCGGGACACGGACGCGCAGATCCGCTCCAAGCTCGACAACAACCAGGGTGTGCTCCAGTACGGCCTGCACTTCACCTACCGCACGCAGAACTACCAGGACATCACCAACGACACGACGGGGCAGGTGAGCTTCATCCCCCGCGACGCCAAGCTGTACGTCCCGGACTTCTGGCTGCGCTACGAGGAGCGCTCCTGGCGCATCGAGATGGAGCTGGCGGCGGTGCTCGGCAGCATCAACAGCCGCGGCCTCAGCCTGAACGAGTCGATGGCGGACCCCAGCCTGCGCGTGGCCCAGTTCGGCGGCGTGCTGCAGGGTGAGGTGAAGGCGGTGGAGAACAAGCTGACGGTGGGCCTGGAGCTGGGCTTCGCCTCCGGTGACAAGGCGCCGGGCTTCGGCAACTACCCGGGCCGCACCGGCTCCGGCAACCCGAACGGCCCCAACAACTACACGCAGCCGGGCGACGTGGAAGGTCCCCAGTACCGCTGCGACGCGGGCGGCTGCGCGGATGACGCCATCCGCAACTTCCGCTTCAACCGCGACTAC
>NZ_JAJVKW010000007.1:300000-554740 GCF_024198255.1 Myxococcus guangdongensis | reverse complement strand
ACGAGGAGGCGGAGGAGGTGGCGAGGCGGCCGGAGTTGGCGCCGCCGAGGGCGGTGCCACCGGGTGGCACGTGCTACGTGGTGTACACGTCGGGGAGCACGGGGAAGCCGAAGGGGGTGGCGCTGTCACACGCGGCGCTGTGCAACCTCTTGCTGTGGCAGAAGGCGCACTCGGTGAAGGCGGAGGCGAGGACGCTGCAATTCGCGTCGCTGAGCTTCGACGTGTCATTCCAGGAGATTTTCGCGACGTGGAGCGCGGGAGGGACGCTGGTGGTGCCGCCGGCGGCGCTGAGGCAGGACGTGCCAGCGCTGCTGGACTTCATGGCGAGTCAGCGGGTGGAGAGACTCTTCGTGCCCTTCGTGGCGCTGCAGGCGCTGGCGGACGCGGTGGCGCACGGGGCACGAGTCCCCGAGTCGCTGCGAGAGGTGGTGACGGCGGGAGAGCAGCTGCAGGTGACGCCGGCGGTGGTGGCCTTCTTCGAGAAGCTGCCGGGGTGCGTGCTGGAGAACCAGTACGGCCCGTCGGAGACGCACGTGGTGAGCGCGCACCGGTTGAAGGGGCCGGCGGGGAGTTGGCCGAGGCTGCCGCCGATTGGAGTGCCGCTGCCGGACACGAAGCTGCTGGTGCTGGATGAGAGGGGGCGGCTGTGCCCGGTGGGAGTGGCGGGAGAGCTGCACATCGGAGGTGCGCAGCTGGCGCAGGGGTACCACGAGAGGGCGGAGCTGACGGCGAAGAGCTTCGTGCCGGACGGGTACACGAGGGAGGTGGGAGCGAGGCTGTACCGGACGGGAGACAGGGCGAGGTGGAGGAGTGACGGGGTGGTGGAGTTCCTGGGGCGGCTGGACGCGCAGGTGAAGGTGAGGGGCTACCGGATTGAGTTGGCGGAGGTGGAGGCGGCGCTGCGCGAGATGGAGGGGGTGAAGGACGCGGCGGTGGGGGTGCACGAGGAGACGCCGGGGGACCGGAGGCTGGTGGGGTACGTGGTGCCGAGGGCGGGTGAGGCGTGGGAGCCGGAGGCGCTGAAGGAGGCGCTGGGGCGCAAGCTGCCGGAGCACATGGTGCCGCCGGCGCTGGTGCGGCTGGAGGCGCTGCCGCTGACGCCGAGTGGGAAGGTGGCGAGGGCGAAGCTGCCGGCGCCGGACCTGGCGAGCCTGAGGGGCGTGGCGCCTTTCGTGGCGCCGAGGGACACGCTGGAGGCGCAGCTGGCGGAGGCCTTCGCGTCGGTGCTGAAGCTGCCGAGGGTCAGCGTCACCGACAGCTTCTTCAGCCTCGGTGGGCACTCGTTGCTGGCCACGCAGGTGGTGGCGCGCATCCGCAACCGGCTCAAGGCGGACATCCACCTGACGACGCTCTTCGAGGCGCCGTCCGTGGCCGCGCTGGCCCGACGCATCGAAGCCGCGCCGCGCGCGCCGCTGGCGAGCTTGCCTCCCATCGTTCCCGCGCAACGCGACAGGCCGGTGCCGCTGTCCTATTCACAGGAGCGCCTGTGGAAGTTGTTCAAGGCCAATCCCCAGTCCACGGCCTACAACCAGCCGGCGGCGTACCGCTTCAAGGGCGCGCTGAACCCCGATGCGCTCCGGGCCGCGGTCCAGGCCCTGGTGGATCGCCACGAGTCGCTGCGCACCACCTTCACCGAGGAAGCCGGCCAGCCCGTCCAGAAGGTCGCCGCGATGTCGCGAATCAACCTGCCGCTGGAGGACTTCCGAGCCCGTGAGGACCGGGAAGAGGAAGTCCTGCGTCGCATCGCCGACGACGCGCGCAAGCCCTTCGACCTCACCCAGGGGCCGCTGGTGCGCGGCGGCCTGATTCGCCTGGCGGACGACGAGTACCTGTTCATCTTCAGCAAGCACCACATCCTCTCGGATGGTTGGTCCGAGAGCGTCATCACCCGCGAGGTGGTCCACCTCTACACCGCCTTCGCTCGCGGTACGGCGCCGTCGCTGCCTCCGCTGGTGATCCAGTATCCCGACTACGCCGCGTGGCAGCGCCGCTGGCTGTCCGGTGTCGAGCTGGAGTCCCGGTTGTCCTACTGGCGCAACGCCCTGGCGAAGGCGCCGAAGCTGCTGGAGCTGCCCCTCGACAAGCCCCGTCCTCCCACCCGGACGTTCAACGGCACCTGGATTCCCGTGTCGCTGGGCCGCGCGCGCAGTGCCGCGCTCAACCTGCTGTGTCAGCGCGAGCGGGTGACGCCGTTCATGGCGCTGCTGTCCCTGTTCGGCACCTTGCTCTGCCGCCGGGCTCGACAGGAGGAGCTGGTCATCGGCTCGCCCATCGCGAACCGCGCGCTCCCGGAGGTGGAGTCCCTCATCGGTCTGTTCGTCAACACCGTCGCGCTGAACGTGGATGTGCGCGGCAATCCCTCCTTCCGGCAGCTGCTGGCCCGGGTGCGCGACGTCACCCTCGGCGCCTACGCGCACCAGGAGGTGCCGATCGACCAGGTGGTGGACACCCTCGTCCCCCAGCGACAGCAGAACCGGGCGCCACTCTTCCAGGTGATGTTCGTGCTCCAGAACACTCCCGCAGAATCGCTCGTACTGCCGGAGCTGACCTTGATGCCGATGCCGTCGGACCGCGGTGCCTCCATCTACGAGCTGACGCTCTCGCTGCAGGAACAGGGGGACGGCTTCTCCGGGCTGCTGGAGTTCAACACCGACCTGTTCGAACCCGACACCGCACGGCGGCTGTGTGAGGCCTTCTCCGCGCTCCTCGACGCGGTGCTGGCCTCGCCGGACATGCGGGTGGGAATCGACGCGGTCATCCCAGGATTCGAAGGGCAGGAGTGAGCCGTCATGGAACTCAAGAATCGCTATCGCAACACGGAGTCGATGATCGGCCACGGCAATCCGTCGTTCACGTCGGCGAAGGAAGCGGGGTTGCTGGACCTGTCCGTGCACAACACCGGACGCGGCACGCTGTCACTGCCGGATGGGCGTGAGTTCATCAACATGTGCTCGTGCTCGTACCTGGGGCTGGACTCGCATCCGGACGTGCTCCAGGGCGCCATCGACGTGCTCCAGCGCGAGCGCACCCTGTGCATGTCCATCTCCCGGCTGCGAATCCGACTGGCGGACCTGGACGCGCTCGAGGAGGAGCTGTCCCACCGCTGGCGCGCGAAGACCATCGTCACCAACTCCGCCAGCTCCGCCAGCGCGGGCCTGCTGCCCCTCATCGCGTCCGGCCACCTGCTGCCCGACGGCCAGAAGCCCATCCTCGTCTTCGACAAGTCCGCGCACTTCTCGATGAACCTCATCAAGCCCATCTGCGCGGACGAGACCCACGTCATCACCGCGCCGCACAATGACCTGGACTTCCTGGAGGACCTCTGTCGCAAGCACGCGCGCGTCGCGTACGTGGCGGACGGCTTCTACTCGATGGGCGGCGTGGCCATCGTGAAGGAGCTGTTCCACCTCCAGGACAAGTACGGGCTGTTCCTCTACTTCGACGACTCGCACTCGCTCTCCCTCTACGGCGCGTCGGGCGAGGGCTACGTGCGCGCGACGATGGGCGGCGAGGTCAACTCGCGCACCATCATCATCGGATCGCTGGGCAAGGGCTTCGGCACGGCGGGGGGCGCCGTCATGCTGGGGCCGCAGCAGCACGCGGACCTGGTGGGCCGCTTCGCGGGTCCCCTCGGCTGGTCGCAGAGCCTGTCGATTCCGGCCATCGGCGCGAGCCTGGCCTCGGCGCGGCTGCACGGCGGCGCGGACCTGGCCGAGCGACAGCGCGCCCTGCGGGCCCACGTGCGCTTCTTCGACGAACGCGTCCCCACGCGGACCACGGGCGAGGACTTCCCCATCAAGATCATCGACGTGGGGCCGGAGCCCCTGGCGGTGGAGCGCTCGCGGCGACTGATGGCCGCGGGCTTCTACTCCTCCGCGGTGTTCTTCCCCATCGTCCCCAAGGGGCGGGCGGGGCTGCGCATCATGCTGCGCTCCAACCTGTCCACCGAGGACCTCCAGCGCCTGTGTGACGCCGTGCTGGAGCTGGCGGCGCCAGGGACCTCGGAGCCACTCGCATCATGACCATGCCCTTGCAGTGCAGGTCCTTCCTGGTGACGCCCGCCATCGACCCCTCCCGCTTCGACAAGGCCGTGGAGGTGGGGGCGGACATGGGACTGCTCGACCTGGAAGACGGTGTCCCCCACGCCCTGAAGTCAGAGGCTCGCCGGCTGGCCCTGTCCTATCTGTCCTCCTCCCGCCCGCGCGGGCCGCTGTGCCTGCGCATCAACAGCCTGCGCACCGAGGCGGGCCTGCGCGACGTGCTCTCGCTGCTGGACTCCAACGCGCGGCTGGACGCCCTGCTGCTGCCCAAGGTGGAGTCGCCGTCTGAAATCCAGCAGCTCGACGCGCTGCTGGCAGACCGCTTCCCGGAGCTGTCGCTGCTGGCCATCATCGAGACGGCGCGCGGCGTGGAGGCCGTGGACGCCATCGCCCTGTCCGCGCCCCGCCTGCGCGGCCTCATCTTCGGCGCCGCGGACCTGTCCGCGCAGATGGGCGTGCCCCTGTCGTGGGAGCCCATGCTCTACGCGCGCTCGCGCATCGCCATGGCGGCGGCCATCGCGGGGATCAACGCCATCGACTCGCCGTACTTCGGCCTGGGCGACTTGTCGGAGCTGGAGGCGGAGACGCGCAAGGTGGGCGCGCTGGGCTACACCGGCAAGATCGTCATCCACCCGGACCAGGTGGGCGTCGTGCACGCGGCGCTGCGGCCCACGCCGCAGATGGTGGCCCACGCGCGCCGGGTGCTCGCGCAGGCCGGTGACGGAAAGGGCGGCATCCACGTGGTCGGAGGGAGCATGATTGGCCCCCCGCTCGTGACGGTGGCGCGGCGGGTGCTGGCGAGCGTCCAGCATGACGAGGCCATGGCGCCCGTCCACCTGCGCGCGGGCTCCGGGAGTGGAGACTCATGAAGAAGATGGTGGCCGCCCACAAGAAGGTGGGCAAGCAGCGCTACCGCGAGACCCACGGGCTGTTCTACGAGGACTTCGAGGTGGGCGACGTCTTCGAGCACCGCCCCGGCCGCACCCTCACCGACGTGGACAACATGTGGCAGTCGTTGCTCAGCCTCAACACGCACCCGCTCCACATCGACGCCGTCTACGCCAGCAAGACGGAGTGGAAGCGGCCGTTGATGTCCAGCCTCGTCACCCTGGCCATCGTCGGGGGGATGAGTCTGAACAGCACCAGCGCCAAGGGCGTGGCCAACCTGGGGTGGGACCGCATCCGGTTGACGGCCCCGGTCTTCGTGGGGGACACCCTGTACGCGGAGAGCCGGGTGCTGGCCAAGAGGAGGTCCCGCTCTCGCGCGAAACAGGGAGTGGTCACCGTGGAGACCCAGGGCCTCAAGGCGGACGGCACCGTCGTGATGACCTTCGAGCGCTCCTTCCTCGTGCCCTTGCGGCGCCATGGCGTGGACGTGGATGCGAACTACTGAGGTGATGACCGCGGTCGTCGTCCGGACTCCCGGCGGTCCGGAGCAGCTCCACCTGGAAGTCAGACCCCGTCCCGTCCCCGGTCCCCGTCAGCTCCTCGTGCGCGTGCGCGCCTCCGCCCTCAACCGCGGAGACACCAGCCAGCGCGCCGGCGGCTACACGCTGCCTCCCGGCGTCACCAGTCCGTTGCTCGGCATCGAGGTCGCGGGCGTGGTGGAGGCCGTGGGCGACGAGGTGCGCGCCTTCCAGTCCGGCGCGCGCGTCTTCGGGCTGGTGGACGGCGGCGGCTACGCGGAGGCGTGTCTGATGGAGGAGGGGATGGCCCTCCCCATTCCAGCGGGCTGGTCCTTCGTCGAGGCGGCGGCCGCGCCCGAGGCGTACTGCACCGCGCACGAATCCCTCGTCGAGCTGGGCGGGCTGGGCCCCGGTCAGTCCGTGCTCATCCACGCCGCGGGCAGCGGCATCGGCACCGCGTGCATCCAGGTGGCGCGCGAGGTGGGGGCCACCGTCTTCGTCACCGTGGGCAGCGACGAGAAGCTGCGCCGGTGTCTGGCGCTGGGCGCCTCGGCGGGCGTGGTGCGCACGCGCGAGAACTTCGCGGACGCGGTGCCCGAGTGGACGAAGGGGCGCGGCCTGGACGTGGTGGAGGACTTCGTCGGAGGCGCGGCGCTGGGGCGCAACCTGCGCGCGCTGCGCTTCGGCGGCACGTTGATGCTCGTGGGCTTGATGGACGGAATCCGCGGCGACCTGGACCTGAAGCAGGTGGTGCTGCGCCGCCTCCAGCTCAAGGGCATGGCGCTGCGTCCGTTGCCCCTGGCCGACAAGGTCGCCGTCGTCCAGCGCTTCCGCGAGCGCTGGTTGCCGAAGCTCGTCGACGGCCGCGTGCGCGCGGTCATCGACACCACCTTCCCGCTGGCGCGCGTGGCGGACGCGCACCGTTACATGGAGTCCAACGCGAGCTTCGGGAAGATCCTCCTGGAGCTCTGAAGGACTTCAGCTGCCCGTGGCGCGGCGCAGGTTGCCGCGGGCCGTGGACTCCGGCTCGCGCACGAGCGAGTAGGGATCCAACGCGTCGCCGCCCACCGTCTCCAGCCCCACCGACGTGCCCAGGCCCAGCCGCTCCGCGTGGCGGAGGAACAGCGCGGTGACGACCTGGTCCTCCAGCGCGTAGCCGGTGGAGTCGAACACGGTGGACCGCTGGCGCCAGGACTCGTAGCGGTCCGGGTTCTTCACCAGCGTGACGAGGTCCGGGCCCACCTGCTCGGGCTTGAGCTGCTGGCACTCGCCCTCCACCAGCGCCTGCACGGTGAAGTCCGGGCACACCAGGCTCTTCTCCAGCAGCGAGCGCGGCAGCTCCGTCTTGCCGGGCAGGTCCGAGCCCACGGCGTTGACGTGCACGTGCGGCTTGAGCGCCTTGCCGGAGATGACCGGGCCCGCGCCCACGGCGATGGAGGTCGCGGTGCAGATGATGTCCGAGCGCTCCTCCAGCTCCGCCAGCGACACCTGCTTCACGTCCAGCCCGAGGAACGCCGTGCGCCGCGCGAGCGAGGCCTGCGCCTCCGGGTTCGTGTCGTACGCGAGGACCTCCGTGAGCGGGAAGACGCGGCTGATGGCGTGCAACTGCGTCACCGCCTGGGCGCCGCAGCCCACCAGGCCCAGCACGCGGCTGTCCGGTGAGGCCAGGCAGCGCGTGGCCACCGCGGAGGCCGCGCCCGTGCGCAGCGCCGTGGCGAACACGCCGTCCATCAAGGCGACGAGGTGGCCCGTCCTGGAGTCATACAGGCTGTTGGTCGCGATGATGGTGGGCAGCCCCTGCTCCTCGGGGTTGAACGGGCTGTAGCTCACCATCTTCACGGTGACGGCGCCGCCCTTCTGCATCACCGGCATCCACTCGAGACAGCCAGGCTGTCTCGGGTGCTCCGTCAGGAAGCCATCGCGCTTGCGCACCTCCGTGAGCTCACCGTCGAACGTGCGCAGCGCCTCGGTGAGCGCGCGGATGAGCTCGTCCATCAACGCGTCCGCACCCACTTCCTCCACGATGCAGCGCAGGTCCGCCCGAGTCACCAACAGTGTCCGTGTCGCGTCGCTCTTCACTCGAGTGTCCCCTGGGCCAATCCGCTGTTTCAGTCGCTGACTCGCGAAACAGGATCTGCTGATAACACAGCTCTGTAATGGGAGCGCAAAATAGCAGGGCTTTCATGTTCACGACAGGGGGGGCCCAAGTCGGCGAAACTCCGTCGTTTTTTCCGGAGGAAGGCCCGCGTCTCACGCGTCCGAGACATGGACGACACATCGGAATCCGATGTGCGAGGTTCCGCTGTCGATGGACTGCGGCGAGCGCGCGGCGGGGCGGTAGCGCAGGCAGTAGTTGGACGCGCAGAGGTGGCTGCCGCCCTTGAGGACGCGGCGGGGGATGCGCACGTGGGGCAGGCTCGGGTCCAGGCTCTTCCCACCGGAGGCGGGGCCGCGCGGGTTGACGGGGATGCAGCACGCCTTGCCGCCGTTGCCCTGGTGGCGCTCCTGGAACCAGTCGCAGGTCCACTCCCAGACGTTGCCCGCCATGTCGAAGAGCCCATACCCGTTGGGTGGGAAGCTCCCGACTGGCGAGGTCCCCTCGAACCCATCGGTGTTCAGGTTCTGCCAGGGGAACTCCCCTTGCCAGATGTTGGCCATCTGCTGGCCTCCCGGAGAGAACTCGTCACCCCAGACGTACACCTTGCGGTCCAGGCCGCCGCGTGCCGCGCGCTCCCACTCGGCCTCGGTGGGCAGGGCCTTGCCGGCCCAGGTGGCGTAGGCCTCCGCGTCCTCGTAGGCGACGTGGACCACGGGGTGGCGCTCGCGGCCGAGCCACGTGCTGTCGGCGCCCTCGGGGGCCTTCCAGCAGGCGCCGGGGGTGTAGGCCCACCACTGCGTCAAGTCCTTCAGGCTCACGCGCTGGGCCGTCTTGCGGAACACGAGCGCGCCGGGCACGAGCAGCTCTGGCCTGGCGCCGGGGAAGTCGTCCGGATTCAGCGGGCGCTCCGCGACGGTGACGTAGCCTGTGGCCTCGACGAAGCGCGCGAAGTCCTCGTTCGTCACCGGGTGGCGGTCCATCCAGAAGCCGCTGACCGTCACCTGGTGCGCGGGCTTCTCCTCGGGATAGTGGTGGTCCGAGCCCATCCAGTAGGTGCCGCCCGGAATCCACACCAGATCCATGCCGGGCGCGTCCCGCTCCGTCACCTCGTTGCGCGATACGGGAGACTGCTGGCCCTGGGTTTCACCGACGACATCCACGCTCATCCGCCGCCTCGCTCTTCGTCTGTCCACGCAAGTGGAGGGGCGCGCTGTGGCCCCAGGCGGCAAGCTGGGTGGCTTCGGCGCGTGGGACAACCGGGCCCCGTGGGGCGGGGCGGCCGAGGGGCCCCGAGCGCGCGTGGGCACGCGGACCTGCGAGCGCCCGGAGCGTGTCCGCCTTCGGATTGGCGGCGTGTGCACGCGTGGACAACGTCCTGTCGCCAACGTGGACGGAGGGGGCGCATGGAGACGAGGACGGAGACGGAGACCGGCGTGAGGGAGGAGACGGAGACCACCACGCCACGCGAGCTCCACAAGCTCAGCCCCTTCGAGCTGAAGGACACGCTCATCGAGATGGCGGACGAGTCCGCGAAGACACGCGCGGCGGTGATGCTCAACGCGGGGCGAGGCAACCCCAACTGGATTGCCACCACGCCGCGCGAGGCGTTCTTCCTGATGGGGCAGTTCGCGCTGAGCGAGAGCCGCCGCACGTGGAACGAGCCCGAGGTGGGGCTCGCGGGCATGCCGAAGTCACCCGGCATCGCCCGGCGGCTGCGCGACTTCCTGGAGGGACACGAGGACAGCGCGGCGGTGAGGCTCTTGCGCGACTCGCTGGAGCATGGCGTGCGCCAGCTGGGCTTCGACGAGGACGCCTTCGTCTGGGAGCTCACCGACGCGGCCATCGGTGACAACTATCCGGTGCCGGACCGGATGCTCGTCCACGCGGAGCGAATCGTTCAGTCCTATCTGGCGAAGGAGATGTGTGACGGACGTCCGCCCCCGGGCCGCTTCGACCTGTTCGCCGTCGAGGGCGGCACCGCGGCGATGACGTACATCTTCCGCTCGCTGATGGTGAACGGCCTGCTCCAGAAGGGGGACACCATCGCCCTGGGCACGCCCATCTTCACGCCCTACCTGGAGATTCCGCGCCTGGAGGAGTTCGACCTGCGCACGGTGGACATCCGGCAGAGCGAGATGACGGAGGAGGGGCGGCACGCGTGGCAGTACCCGGATTCGGAGCTGCGCAAGCTGGAGGACCCGCGCATCAAGGCGTTCTTCGTGGTCCACCCCGGCAACCCGGGCGCGACGGCGATGCGGCGCGAGTCGCTGGATTTGCTGGTGGACATCGTCCGGAAGAAGCGGCCGGACCTGCTGCTGCTGACGGACGACGTGTACGGCACCTTCGTGGAGGGCTTCCGCTCGCTGGCGGCGGAGCTGCCCCACAACACGCTGCTCGTCTACTCGTACTCGAAGCACTTCGGGTGCACCGGCTGGCGCCTGGGGGTCGTCGCGCTCCACGAGGACAACATCCTCGACGACATGATGGCCCGCCTGCCGGCCGCCCAGCGCGAGATGCTCGAGGAGCGCTACGGCTCCATCAGCCTCTCGCCCGAGCGACTGAAGTTCATCGACCGGATGGTGGCGGACAGCCGCGCGGTGGCGCTGAACCACACCGCGGGCCTGTCCCTGCCGCAGCAGCTCCAGATGTCGCTGTTCTCGCTGTTCGCGCTCCTGGACAAGGATGACGCGTACAAGAAGCGCTGCCGGCGCATCTGCCAGGAGCGACTGGCGGCGCTGTACCGGGGCCTGGGCGTGGAACTGCCGGACGACCCGCTGCGCTCGGCGTACTACCAGACGCTCGACCTGGAGGCGTGGGGGCGCAAGCACGTGGGGAAGGACTTCGTGGAGTACGAGGAGGCGCGGCATGACCCGCTCGACATCGTGCTCGCGCTGGCGCGCAGGCATGGCGTGGTGCTGCTCAACGGCAGCGGCTTCGAGGGGCCGGAGTGGTCGGCCCGCGTGTCGCTGGCGAACCTGGACGACGAGGCCTACCCGCGCATCGGCCAGGGCCTGAAGGACATCGTCATCCGCGCCATCCAGGAGTGGAAGGGGCGCAAGCTGGACTCGTGAGCGCGCGGGATTCCCACCTTCGATGGAGGCCCATCATGAATGGTTCGAAGAGCTCGATGAGAGGCGTGCTGTGCGCGGTCGGCCTGCTGCTGACGGGCGCGGGCATCGCCGCGCAGGAGGGCCAGGCCCGTCCCACGCTCCCCGGCACGGACACGTCGTCGGCCCGAGGGGATGCGGTGGGCACGAAGGCGAAGGACGCAAAGCCGCCGCAGTCGGTGCGCATCCTGGCGACGGGGGGCACCATCGCCGGGGCGCAGGGCAATCCGCAGGGGTATGGCTACAAGGCGGGGGCCTTCAAGGTCGAGGACCTCATCAAGGGCGTGCCGAACCTGGACAAGCTGGCGAGGCTGTCCGGTGAGCAGGTGGCGAACATCGGCAGCCAGGACATGAACGACGCGGTGTGGCTGAAGCTGGCGAAGCGGACCAACGAGCTGTTGGCCTCGCCGGACGTGGACGCCGTCGTCGTCACGCACGGCACGGACACGCTGGAGGAGACGGCGTACTTCCTGGACCTGGTAGTGAAGAGCGACAAGCCGGTGGTCCTGGTGGGCTCCATGCGGCCCGCCACCGCCACCAGCGCGGACGGGCCGGGCAACCTCTACAACGCGGTGGCCGTGGCGGCGTCGCCGGAGGCGAAGGGGCGGGGCGTGCTCATCGTCATCAACGACGAGATCCACGCGGCCCGCAACGTGACGAAGACGAACACCACCAACGTGGAGACCTTCCGCAGCCTGAACCGCGGGCCCGCGGGCGTGGTCAACACGGGCGACATCCACTGGTTCGAGAAGATGGACAAGCGGCACACGGTGGACTCGGAGTTCTCCATCGCGGGCGAGAGCGCGCTGCCGCGCGTGGACATCCTCTACGCGCACGCGAACATGAGCCCGGACCTCATCGACTCGGCGGTGAAGAACGGCGCCAAGGGGCTGGTCATCGCGGGGGTGGGGGACGGGAACATGACCCAGCCCGCGCTCGACACGCTGGCGAAGCACGTGAAGAAGGGCGTGGTGGTGGTGCGCAGCACGCGCCTGCCGAGCGGCCTGGTGCTGCGCAACAACGAAATCAACGACGACCAGAAGGGCTTCGTGGCCTCGGGCGAGTTGAACCCCGCGAAGTCGCGCGTGCTGCTCCAGCTGGCGCTGCTGGAGACCAAGGACCCCACGCGCGTCCAGCGGATGTTCGAGGAGTACTGAGGCCCTGGGCCTCGTGGTGCTCGCATGGAGAGCTCGGGGACGCTGACGGACTTCTCGCTGGTGAGGGGCGGTCCGTTCCAGACACTGGGGCGCGGGCTGCGAGGTGTCGAGCCGGGCCGCTCCGGGCTCTTCGCGCTCGTGCTCGCGTTGGGGTGCTGGGGGCCGCTCGTGCTGCTGGCGTGGATGCAGGGTGGGAGCGCCCCGCGCCTGTTGGTCCGGGACCTCCAGGTCCATGGGGAGCTGCTGCTGTCGCTGCCCGTGCTGGTGGCGGCGGGGCCCTATATCGACCGCCGGCTGGGCGCGGCGGCGCGACAGTTCCTCCGCGCGAGCCTGGTGGGTGAACGGGGACGGGGCGCGCTGGAGGCGCTGGCCCGGAGGTGCACGCGGTGGTGTGACTCGTCGTGCGTGGAGTTGCTGATTCTCGGGTGGGTCATCGCGTTCGCGTGGCTCACGTCGCCGGACCCGTCGAGGCCCTGGCAGGTATCGGACTCGGCGCGGCCCTCACTCGCGGGAGGGTGGTACCTCTGCGTGGCCCAACCGCTGGTGCGCTTCCTGGTGTTGCGGTGGTTGTGGCGGGGAGTCGTGTGGGCGGTCTTCCTGCTGCGCGTGTCGCGGCTCCCGCTGCGCCTGTCCTTCACCCATCCGGACCAGTCGGGCGGTCTGGGGTTCCTCGCCGTCTGTCAGGCGAGCTTCGCGCCGGTGGTGTTCGCGGTGGCCGTCCCGGTGGCGGCGTACTCGTTCCGGGTGAACGCTGGTGCGATCACCGAGTCCCCGCTGGACTACGTCATGCCTCAGGTCCTCTACGCCGTGCTGGCCTGCCTGGCGGTCTTCGCGCCGCTGGCGTGCTTCTTCCGTCCGTTGGTGGCGGCCAAACGGCGAGGAGACCCCTGGTACTCCGCGGTCGCGGCGCACCACTCGCGCGAGTTCGAGGACCGATGGTTCCAGCAGAAGCCCGAGGGCTCACCGCTCGGCTCACCGGACTTCTCGTCGCTGGCGGACCTGGGCTCGTCCTTCATGGTGGCGCGCAAGATGAAGCTGTTCCCGTGGGATCAGCGCGGGTTGCTGGCGGTGGGCGCGGCGGGGCTGGCGCCGCTCGTCATCCTGTTGATGGTGGACCGGCAGTTCATCGCGGTGGTGAACCAGCTCCGCCAGAGCATGAGCTGAGCGGCGGCCTGCGCTCGGGTGCCTGGCCGCCGAGGACTGTCGGGACAGGGTGGACGTGAGGATATCCAACGGTGGCGGCTCGTGTGCGCCGCCCGGGAGGAGGCGGGCATGATCAGGACCCTGGCCGTGTTCGTGCTGGGCAACATCGTCACCCTGTTCATGTTCACGCAGGGCCTGGAGCGAAGACCCGGTGACCTCCGTCATGTCCTGGAGCGCCCGGCGCTGTATGTGCGCTCGCTGCTGGTGGTGCTCCTGCTGGTGCCGTTGGTGGCCATCGCGCTGGTGCATGCCTTCCGGCTGCCGACGGTGGTGGCCAGTGCCGTCCTGCTCATGGCCGTCTGCCCGGGTGCGCCCCTCCAGGTGAACCAGGCTCGCTCCCTGGGCGCCAGCAGCACGACGTCCCTCAACCTGTTGATGCTGCTCAGCCTCTGCGCGCTCGTGACGGTGCCGATCTGGGTTCAGGGCGTGGACCGCCTGTTGGGCGTCGAGTTCAGGGCGGCGCCGAGCCTGGTCTTCCAGCTGCTGCTCGTGAAGGTCGTTCCTCCGCTCGTGGTGGGCATCGCGGTGGGGCACTATTTCCCGGACTTCGCCCGGACGCTCGCGCGCTGGTGTGGTCGCCTGTTCAGCGTGCTGCTCATCGCCGTGTCCGTGGGTGTGCTGTTCATCGTCGGGCCGAAGCTCATCCACACCGCGTGGCTCGCCGTGGTGGCATTGGTGATGCTGGTGACGATCTCCGCCGTGCTGGGCCACTGGGCGGGGGCGCCGCGACTGGAGGACCGCAAGGCGGTGGTGCTGGCCGCGGCGCTCTCGCACCCGGTGTTGTCGATGACCATCATCACCCAGAGCTATCCGAACTACCGGGCGCTCGAGGTGGCGGGCGTGGTGGGTGCGTACGTCGTCATCCGCATCCTGGCGCTGACCCCATACAAGCTATGGGTGAAGCGCCATGGGGAGTCCGAGCACTCGAAGCAGGTTCCGCCGGGAGGCGTACCGGCGTAGCGGGCTCAACCCCCGTTCTCCGGCCGGATGTTGCCTGGGGGGTGATGGCGGATCAGCTTGTGGCCATGGGCCGGGTTTCAGACCCGGGACCCACGCCATCGAGGTGACCCATGTTGGAGCAAGCAACCACGGGGCTGTCGTCCCAGGAGGCGCGGGACAGCGCGCGCGAGGCCTATGTCTTCGGCCTGCCACTGGTGGAGCACTACCGGCTCTTCGCCATGACGTTCCGTCCGGAGTCGCCACAGTTCCGGCCCGCCGACCAGTTCCTGCACTTCTCCCGGTTGTTCACCCCGGAGGACCGAGAGGTCGTCTCCCCGAACAACGACACGCTCTACTCGGTGGCGGCCCTGGACCTGCGAGGCGGGCCCGTGGTGCTGGAGACGCCGGAGCTGAACGGGCGCTACTTCTGCATCCAGCTGGTCGACATCACGACGAACAACCTGCCGTACATCGGCACGCGGGCGACGGGGACGGAGCCTGGGCGGTTCGTCATCGTGGGGCCCGACTGGACGGAGCCTCTGCCCGAGTCGCTGAAGGATGCGACGGTCATCCGGTCCAACTCCTGGTTCGTGGCGGCGCTGCTGCGAGTTGGCGTGGACGGCCCGAGGGACCTGTCGGCCGCGGCCGCGCTCCAGCAGCGGTTCAAGGCGACGCCGCTCCAGGTGTTCTCCGAGCAGCCGGCGCCGAAGCTCTCCGACGTGTCGTGGCCGCCGTACTTCGATGACAAGGCGGACGCGTCGTTGAAGGCGTTCGAGTACATCAACTTCATGATGCAGTGGCACCGCTTCTCCGACGAGGAGCGACCGCTGCTGGCGAGGCTCGCGCGCGTCGGTGTGCGGCCCGGGGAGCCCTTCGACTCGAAGTTCCTTCCGGCCGACCTCCGCGACGCGATGTTGGAGGGCGTCCGCGAGGCGCGCGAGTCCATCCAACAGCGGCCGACGCTGCATCAGGGCTGGGAGCTGCCGGACCCGAAGGTGGGCGCGTTCGGTGACGACTACGCGCTGCGAGCCCGCGTGGCGTGGAACTATCTCTACGCGAACTCGCCGGCCGAGGCCCTCTATCCGATCACACACCTGGACGGCGCGGGCCGTCCGCTCGACGGGGCACGTGCCCGCTACGTGCTGCGCTTCCCGAAGGAGGCGATTCCGCCGGTGCGCTACTTCTGGTCCCTCACCGCGTACGACGCGAAGAGCCACATGCTGGTGGAGAACGACATCCACCGCTACTCGCTGGGGGACCGCTCGCGCGCGTTGAAGCGTTCCGAGGATGGCTCCATCTCGTTCTTCCTCCAGAGCACACCCCCCGAGGCCGCGCGTCAGTCCAACTGGTTGCCGGTACCCGCCGGGCCCTTCTATCTCCTGCTGCGGCTCTACGGCCCCACCGGGTCCGCGCTCGAGGGGCGCTACGTGCCTCCCGCGGTCGAGGCGTTGAACGACTGAGCCCGCGGGGCGGCTCGCGTGTCGTCCGCTGACGCTCGCGTCGTCCCCGGCGACCGGGTGCAGTCGTTCCTCGGGGAGGGGCTGATTGACGGGCCCCATCCCCGTGTCCAGCCTCGTACCTCGGATGTCAGCGAGCGGGGTGCCGGTGGAGCCAGGTCGAAGTGGAGGCGGGGTCCTCGTGATGTTGATGCTGGTGCCGGGCCTCGTGTTCGCCGCGGACCCGAAGCCACCAGCAGAGCAGGGGCAGGATCACCAGCAGGACCTGGCGAAGGCCGTGCAGAACCCGGTGGCCGCGCTCATCAGCGTGCCCCTTCAAGACAACGTGGACCTGGGCGTCGAGCCGGGTGACCGCGTTCGCAATACGCTCAACATCCAGCCCGTGGTGCCCTTGCCGCTGACGCGGGACTTCAACGTCATCACCCGCGTCATCCTGCCCATCCTGTATCAGCCGGACCTGGGGGACGGGGAGGGTGGGACGTTCGGTTTGGGGGACACGTCGGCCACGTTCTTCCTCTCGCCGAAGAAGCCCGGAGCAGTCATCTGGGGCGTGGGGCCGGCGTTCCTCCTGCCCACCGCGACGAACGAGGTGCTGGGGACCGGCAAGTGGAGCGTGGGCCCGTCGGCGGTCGCGCTCATCCAACCGGAGCCGTGGTCCATCGGCGTGCTGGCGAACAACGTGTTCTCGGTCTTCGGCGGAGATGACCGGGCGACGGTCAACCAGCTCCTGTTGCAGTACTTCATCAGCTACAACCTGCCGAAGGGCTGGTACCTGACATCGTCACCGCTGCTCACGGCGAACTGGGAGGCCCCCTCCGGCGAGAAGTGGACCGTCCCCTTCGGTCTGGGCGCGGGCAAGGTCTTCACCGTCGGCAAGCAAGCCCTCAACGGCTCCGTGGCGGCGTACTACAACGCCATCCGTCCCGACCTGCCTGGTGCCGCGCAGTGGCAGCTCCGCGTCCAGCTCTCCTTCCTCTTCCCGCTGAAGAAGAAGGCGCCCTGAGCTACGGGAACACCTGCTTCCAGTCCTGGCGCATGCTCACCACCGTCCAGCCGTCCTGGCCCGCCACCTCGAGCGCGCGGTCCAGTCGGCCGGCCTTGGCGTCGCGGTCATAGGCGTACTCGCGCGCGCTGTCGTCGTGGTGGAGCAGCAGGCGCATCCGGGGCCCGTCCGGGGCCCCCGCGTACTGCAACATCTGCAGGTCGCCGTCCGAGTTGCCGAAGGCGAGCACCGGCCGCTTGCCGATGTGCAGGTGGATGTTGATGGGCTTGCCCTCGCCGTCGTCCAGGCTGGTGAGGCTGGGCAGCTTCACGAGCTCGGGCCTGCCGTCGCGCCACTCCAGCTTCGTCTTCCCGCTGCTGCCAATCACGTGGGCGGAGGGGATGCCGTAGGTCTGCTCGCAGAACGCGCGCAGGAAGTCGATGCCACCTCCCGACACGATGTGCGGCGTGAAGCCGTGGGCCCGCAGCAGGTCCAGCAGCTCCAGCATGGGCTGGTAGACGCAGTGGGTGAAGGGGCGCTGGAAGCGCGGATGCTTCGCCTTCGCCAGCCACGCCTTGGCCGTGCGCGAGAACTCCGCCGTCGTCATGCCCGCATGCGTGGCCGCGACGAGCGCCGCGGCGTCGTGCTCGGTGAGCGCCGCCAGCGCCTTCTCGTCGCCTTCGATGAGCGCCTTGAAGGGCTGCTGGCCTCGCCATTCTGGATGCTGTGGCGCCAGCGCCCGGACGCGGTCCACCGCGAAGAGCGCCTGGACGTACATGGGCTGCTCGGCCCACAGCGTCCCGTCGTTGTCGAAGACGGCCACCCGGTCCTCGGGGCGGACGAAGGCGGCGCTGCCCTCGGTGGTGACCGAGTCGACGAAGTCCAGCAGCGCCTGCCGGGTGGCGCCGTCGTTCCAGGAGGGAAGGGGCTTGCTCATGGTGGCCTCACTCAGCCCATCAGGGCGAACAGGTAGCAGATGAGGGTCAGCAGCAGGTTCGAGATGGCGAACGTCACCGGGTAGCCGATGGCGGGGACGATGCTCTTCGACGCCTCCTGCGCCGCGCGCATGCCCGCGCTGTTGCACCGCGCTCCGGCGATGGCGCCCATCAGCACCGCGCTGTTCATCTTGAAGACGTACTGACCCACCATCCAACCGATGATGGGCGGGACGAAGGCCGCGATAGAGCCGATGATGAGCGTGGGCCCCAGGAGCCCGCCCTCGATGGCGTGCGCCACGCCCGCGCCGGAGTTCAGGCCGAGAATGGCGATGAAGACGTTCAACCCGACGTCCTCGAGCAGCTGACGCGCGGACTCCGGGAACGGGCCGCCGAGCGCGGGGTTGTGCGTGCGCAGGATGCTCAGGCCGATGCTGACGACGAGCAGACCCACCGCCGAGCCCAGGCTGAACTTGATGCCGAACAGCGGAATGGTGATCGCGCCGAGCAGCGCGCCCGCCGCGAGCCCCAGGCCCAGGGTGATGATGTCCGTGGAGAGGCTCGGCTTGACGGGAGGACCCAGCACCTTGCGCAGGTCCGCCACGCGCTTGGGGCTGCCGGTGATGCGCATCACGTCGCCCTTGTTCACCACCTGCTCGCGGCTCACCGGGAGCTGGTCCCCCGCGCGGAACAGGGCGTTGAGGTAGATGCCGTGGCCCATGCGCAGCGCGAGCTCCCCCAGCGTCTTGCCGACGACCTGCTTGTCGTGGACGATGAACTCCACCGTGTCGAACTTCACGTTGCGCAGCTTGGAGTCGTCCACCTCCGGGCCGATGTGTGGCCCGCCGGCCAGCAGCAGCGACACGGGGCCGAGCATCGCCACCTCGTCGCCCCGGTTCAGCACCAGGTCCGGCGGCGGGTTGTAGACGCGGCCCGCGTGGTAGACGCGCTCGATGGCCACGCGCGGATGCGCATGGTCCAGGTCCGCCACGGTGCGCCCCTCGAGCGCGGGGTTCTCCACCCGGAACACCCGCAGGTCCAGCGGCATGTAGCCCCGGATGAACGAGTCCGCCGTGCCCGGCAGCGGCGCGGAGTCCTCGCCCGCCAGCTCCTTCTCCATCTTCTTGCCGTCCGCCACCGCGTCGCGGCCGAACATCTTCGGCATCACCGACATCATCACGGTGAAGAGCACCATGCTGATGCAGTAGAGGAACGCGTAGGACGTCGTGAGGTTGCCGGGCGCCTGCTGTGCGGCCTCCCCCGACAGCGCCGCCGAGCCGCTGGCCAGCGCCGCCTGCGCCGCGCCGAAGCCCGGCGTCGCCGTGTTCGCGCCGGAGAGGATGCCCGCGAGCAGACCGGGCGCCAGGTGCGTGAAGTACCGCGAGGCGTAGACCAGCGCGGACGACAACAGCGGCACCAGCAAGGACAGGAGGATGAGGTGCTTGCCCTCGCGATGGATGCCGCCGAGGAACTGCGGCCCCACCTTCATGCCGATGGCGAAGATGAAGAGGTTGAAGAACACCGTGCTGGTGAACTCCGGCAGCGAGTACTCGATTTTGTAGGCGTCGAAGGCCCAGAAGCTGACGATGAGCGCCAGCAGCAGCGTCGCCGCCGTGGAGCCCATGCCCACGCCCTTCACCTTCAGCTCACCGAGCGCGTAGCCGACGGCCACGACGAGGAAGAGCAGGATGAAGGGCTGCCGGCGCATGTAGTCCAGCACCACGCCGAAGACTCCATGGGGATGAGGCTGCACGGCGGGCGTCGGCGGTCCCTGCGCGAAGGCGATGACCGCGAGGCTCACGACGGCGGCCCCCGCGAGCAGGGCGGTATGGCGCATCTGGCTTCTCATGCGTGCATCCCTCCAGCGTTTCCCGTCAGGGTAGGGCGCGAGACTCCTCGCCGGAGGTGCCCCACGGGGAGAGGCGACCCGCGCGCCGGTCCATCGTCAGAAGCGCAGCCCCAGGTTGATGGGCAGGTACTGGCCGTTCGCCCGGCGCGCGCCCGTGGCCGTCTGGTACTCGGGGCCGAAGATGTAGTGGTAGCGCGCCTCCAGATACACGCGCACCGGGCCGTAGAGCCGGTACGTGAAGCCCACGCCGCCGTTCACCCCGATGTCCGTGGAGCTGCGCGAATCGAGGATGACGTCCACCGGGACGACCTCCGTGTAGCAGGTGAAGAACCAGGGGTCGCACACGGGGATGAACCCCGTGCCCGCGAACTGGGAGAGCTCCACCTTGCGGTAGTACAGGCCCGGCCCCGCCGTCAGGTAGAGCCCGAGGCGTCTGCCCGACAGCACGCCCAGGAAGAGGTTGAGGTCTCCGTACTGCATGACGTGCTCGCCGGAGACGCGCTCGTCCGGCAGGATGTCGTGCTTCAGGTTGAAGTCGCTGTATTGGTATTCGGCGCGAATGCCGAAGTGTTCGGTGAGGTGATAGCCGGCCCCGAGCAGGAAGCCCCAGCCCGGCTTGAATCGGCTGTGGGATTCGCCGACGGGGAGCACGAGGCCGCCACCCAGGTTGAAGGTGAAGCGCCCGGCCATCGGCGGCGCGTCCTCCACGAAGCCCTCCGTGGGGTCCTCCGCGGCTTGTCTCAGCGGACCTCCTCGCGCGACCAGGGGGACGAGCAGCGAGGACAACAGCACGAGCCTGGCGATGCACCGAGGCATGTGACCTCCTCACGAATGGCTCGCTCAAGCTGGGGTCGTGAGGCCCGGGGAGCCGCGCGCGTCGCGGGCTCGTGGCTCCCTCTCGCACCAGGTCCGCGTGGGCTGTCCGACAGCTGAGCCCGTCTGGCCCTCCCCGAGGGCCCTCACCGGCGCGTGCCCGAGGACACATCGTTGAGGCGTGACGAAGCTCACGACGACAGCAGGCTGGCGGCGGGCCCGGCGGTACGTGCCAGGGCTGGGGTGGATGTCCGCCTACTCCCGGGCGTGGCTGCGTCCGGATCTGCTCTCCGCGCTGACGATTGGCGCGATGCTGGTGCCGCAGGGCCTGGCGTACGCGCAGATTGTCGGCGTGCGCCCGGTCACCGGCCTGTACGCGGGCGTGGCGGCCATGCTGGCCTACGCGCTCTTCGGTCCCTCGCGGCACCTGATGCTGGGGCCGGAGGCCGGCGCGGCCATCATCGCCGCGAGCGCGCTGGGCGGTGTCGTGTCGGGGGAGGACCCCGCGCGGTATGCGTCGCTCGCGGCGCTGCTGGCGTTGATGGTGGGGCTGTTGAGCCTGGTGGCGGGCTTGTTCAAGACAGGCGCGCTGGCGGACTTCCTCTCCAAGCCCATCCTCATCGGTTACACCAACGGGGCCGCGCTCATCATCATCGGCAGCCAGCTGGCGCGCATGTTCGGTCTGGAGCGGCGGGCCGAGGACTTCCCGGGACAGGTGCTGGAGGTCGGACGCAACCTGCACGGCATGCACCTGCCCACGGTGCTGCTGGGGGTGGGCATCATCGGGTGTCTCGTCCTGCTGAGGCAGTGGCTCCCGAGGTTGCCCGGGCCGCTCATCCTGGTGGTGCTCACCACCGTGGCGGCGAGCGTGTTCCAGCTCCGCCATGCGGGCGTGAAGGTGGTGGGGGCCATCGCCGCCTCGCCACCGTCGTTCGGGTGGCCCTCGGTGGGCTTCTCGGATGTGCGGGCGCTGCTGCCCGCGGCGCTCAGCCTGGCGCTGGTCAATTACGCGAGCTCGGTGCTCGCGGGGCGGCTGTATGCCGACAAGCACCACTATCGACTGGATGGGAACCAGGAGCTGCTGGGGCAGGCCGCGGCGAACGTGGCGTGTGCCTTCACGCAGGGGTTCCCGGTGACGGGCAGCGACTCACGCACGGCGGTCAACGACGCGATGGGCGGGAAGTCGCAGCTGGTGGGCGTGGTGGCCGCGGTGCTGGTCGCGGTCTTCGCGCTCTTCTTCACGCCGCTGCTCCAGAATCTGCCCCTGGTCACGCTGGGGGCCATCGTCATCGTCGCGGCGGTGTACCTGGTGGACGTGTCCTCCCTGGTGGCCCTGTGGCGGATGCGGCGCGTGGAGGCGGTCCTGGCGGTGGTGACGACGGCGGCGGTGCTGGTGCTCGGCATCCTCCAGGGCATCCTCGTCGCCGTCGCGCTCGCGCTGGGGGACCTCATCCGCCGGGCGGCGCATCCGCATGACGCCGTGCTCGGGGAGCGCGAGGGGGTCCCGGGGTGGCACGACGTCACGCGGCACGCGGGCACGCACACGGTCCCCGGGCTCCTGGTGTACCGCTTCGATGCGCCGATGTTCTTCGCCAACGCGCGGCACCTGCGCGAACAGGTGCGCGTCCTGGTGGCCCGGGCGTCGCCTCCGGTGCGCGAGGTGGTCCTGGACGCGAGCGCCGTGTTCGACCTGGACGTCACCGCGGCGGAGGGGCTGGAGAAGCTGCGTCAGGAGCTGGAGGACGACGGCATCGTCCTGGTCATCGCGGACGCGAACGCGCCGCTGCGAGGGATGCTGCGGCGCACGGGGATGATGGAGCGGCTGGGGGAGCAGAACGTCTACCTCACCGTCGAGGCCGCCGTGGCCCGGTTCCAGGCCCTGCATTGACGCGGGGCCTGGGCTGGCCGCCCGCCCATGGAATGAAGGGTGGAGCGAGGACGTTGAAGACAGAGGGGCGAGGCGCTATAGACCTCGCCGTCCGTTGTTCCCAGGGTGGGTTCAGCGGGCCCGGACGAGGTGCGCCGTACCCGGTCACGACAAGACGACGCTCATCTCTGGAGTCGTACGTCATGGCGTGGATCATTCTCGTCATCGCGGGTCTGCTCGAGGTGTGCTGGGCCATCGGCCTCAAGTACACCGAGGGCTTCACCCGCCTTGTTCCCAGCATCCTCACGGGCACGGCCATCGTGGCCAGCATGTTCCTGTTGTCCACGGCGGCGAAGACGCTGCCCATCGGCACGGCCTACGCGGTGTGGGTGGGCATCGGGGCGCTCGGCGCCGCGGTGCTGGGCGTGGTGCTCTTCCACGAGCCGCTCACCCCGATGCGCATCGTGTTCCTGTCGATGCTGCTGGTCGCCATCATCGGTCTGAAGGCGACGAGCGGCGTGGATCACTGAGGTCGCCCGCGTCGTGCAGGTGGCCTGGATGGCACCTGCACGACCCCTCCTCGGCCGGGGCTCACCAGACGTAGCGCAGGATGAGCTGTCCATAGGACAGCGTCGGATCTCCTGAGCTGCGCTGCGAGCCCTCGTCGCCGTAGCCCCGCTGGGGCTCTCCATCCAGGTTCACCACCGCGCCCAACCCGAGCTGGAGGTTGGCGCGCCCCGAGTAGTAGACGCCGAGCCCCAACGAGCTGTCCTTCAAGGTTCGGTCCGAGCGCCCGAACTCCTCCTGGCGGCCGGTGCGGAACAGGTACTCGCCCATCACCGCCACGGGCACCGCGGTGGTGGGGTAGAGGTCCAGCGTCGCCGCGAGCGCGAAGAAGAAGCGCACCGCGTGGGTCTTCTGCTCCAAGCGGTCTCCGACGATGCGGTCGAAGGGCCTGCGCTTCTGCCACGCGTACTCCGCCAGCACCGAGCCCTGCAGCGAGAACATCCGCCCCAACGTCTGCGCCGCGTAGACGCCGCCGTTCGCCGTCGTCTCCTCGCTGGGGACGAACAGGAACTGTCCCAGGCTGCCGTTGATGAGCTCCTCCACCGTCACCTGGGGCGTCTCGAGGATGGCGTTGATGAGCGGCAGCAGGGTGATCTCCCGGCCCTTGTCGTAGCCGAAGTTCGCGCGCACGGAGACCTGCGTCCCGCTGCGCTCGTTGCGCAGGAGCCGCACCACGCCGCCCACCTGGCCCAGCAGGTCGACCGTGGCGCCGGAGGACAACAGTCCATCCGCGTTGGTGCCGGTGATGATGGTGGCCCTGCCGAAGCCCGCGAGGCCCAGCCAGCCGGTGATGTTCAGGCTCAAGTCCAACGTCTGCTGGACTCCGGTGAGCGTCACGTCCAGGGGCTCCAGGTCGTTCACCGGCACATCGGGGATGTCATACATCGCCAGTCCCTCACGGATGCCGACGTGCGAGGTGACGAAGGCGCTCTGCTGCAGGATGGGGAACACGTAGGTGTGGCCCGCGAGCTGGCGGGTGCGCGCGCCGCAGGGCTCCTGGCAGGACTCCGCGCTCGAGGGCTCGCCCGCCGCGACTCCCGCACCGAGCAACAAGCAAACGCCGAGGCTTCGAAGAAGGGTCTTCATCTCGGGCAACGTGGGGAACATGGCCACCCCGGACCATTGCCCCGCGTGCGCGGCCACCGTCGCGACGAAGACAGCCCATGGGCGGAGGACGCGAGCGCCGTCGTTCCTCGGACACTGCTGCGAGGGGAGTTCGAGCTCGGCGCGATGCGTGTGCCCCAAGAGGGGCATCTTGCGCGCGCTTTTCGGGGAGGAGATGTGGAATGGAAGTGACGGAGACCTTGCAACGGCACGAGCCCGCGCATGCCTGGCGACCCCTGCTGACGTCCGCGCACGAGCAGCTCGCGCCGAGGCTGGAGGCGTTCTATCGGGACCTGCATGCGCACCCGGAGCTGTCCATGCAGGAGCAGCAGACGGCCGCGAAGGTGGCGAAGTGGTTGGAGGGCAGCGGCTACGAGGTGACGACGGGCGTGGGGCGTCACGGCGTCGTCGGCATGCTGCGCAACGGGGAAGGGCCCACGGTGCTCCTGCGCGCGGACATGGATGGGCTCCCGGTGGAGGAGAAGACGGGGCGGCCTGACGCGAGCCGGGTGACGGTGAAGGACGCTCAAGGCAACACGGTGCCGGTGATGCATGCCTGCGGGCATGACGTGCACCTGACGTGTCTGGTGGGCGTGGCGGACCTGCTCGCGTCGTCACGCAACCACTGGCGCGGCACGTTGATGATGGTGGCGCAGCCCGCGGAGGAGACGCTCCAGGGCGCGCGGGCGATGATGAACGACGGGCTGTATGCGCGCTTCGGCAAGCCGGCCGTGGCGCTCGCGCAGCACGTGGGGCCGCTGCCCGTGGGGCTGGTGGGGCACCACCGTGGCCCGTCGATGATGGCGTCCGCGAGCGTGCGGGTGCGCATCCACGGCAAGGGCGGGCATGGCTCGCAGCCACATGCGACGGTGGACCCCGTGGTCATCGCGGCCTACCTGGTGACGCGGCTGCAGACCATCGTCTCGCGCGAGGTGGACCTCACCCGGGGGGGCGCGGTGGTCTCGGTGGGGAGCCTGCACGCGGGGCATCGCGCGAACGTCATCCCGGACGAGGCGGTGCTGGAGATGACGGTGCGCACGCCGACCGACGCGCTCCAGGACCAGCTCATCGAGGCCATCTCGAGGATGGCGCGGGCGGAGTGTGACGCGGGGCGCGCGCCTCGGCCTCCAGACGTCGAGGTCATGAGCCGCACGCGGGTGATGGTGAACGATGACCCGTACTACCACCGGGTGCGTGCCGCGCACGCCGCGTGGTTCGGCGAGGACCGCCTGGTCGACACGGGCATGGTGAGCGGCAGCGAGGACTTCCCGTACTTCGACGGGCGCACGTCCAACGACGCGTCGAGTGCGGAGGTCCCGCTCGTCTACTGGTACTTCGGCGGCACGTCCCACGACGCGTGGAAGCGCGCTCCAGGCAGGACGCTCTGGGAGAAGCTGCAGAGCCTGCCATCGAACCACTCGCCGCACTTCGACCCGTCGCTCGACTGTCTGCGCTTCGGCTGTGAGTCGATGCTGCTGGCCGCGCTGGCGTGCCTGGACGAGGAGCCGAAGGCGGAGCAGGAGCCGGCGCCGACAGCAGGCAAGCGTCTGCACTGAAAAAGCGTCGGCGGACCGCGCTGACGTTTCTACAGGGGTACAAGCGGTCCGTGCGCCAACCGTCCGATTTTCTTCAAAGGGCGGATGGCACGCGGACTGCTTTGTGCAGCGACCGTCATGAAGTCACCCAGGAACACGCACCGTCCGTACACCGTCGAGATTTCGGCGGGAGCTTGGAGCCAGGTCGCCCGGCTCTCCCAGGAGCGCTATCGCGCCATCCAGGGTCACCTGGAGCGAGTGGCCTCGCTCGGCGCGCAGACGGAGGCCTCGGCGACGTTCCAGGTGGACGAGCTGCACATCCACTACGCGGTGGATGCGCGGCGCCGGTTGGTGACGCTGTTGGACATCACCCGGGACAAGCTGGGGGCGGTCAAGGGCGTGGGGCGGTCCACGGCGCCCAAGGCCTCGGGCCTCTGAGTCGGGGCGGTGTGTTACTCCCCGGGTCATGACACGGGACGACTCGAAGGCGCCTCGGCGGCTGGCGGACCTGCTGCGTCAGGGCATGTCCCAGGCGAAGCAGCAGCCCTCGGCGGGGCTGGCCCAGCTGGAGGCGGACTGGAAGCAGCGGGAGCTGGAGCGGAAGCGGGCCGAGGCGGAGGAGAAGGCGCGGCATGAGTCCGACCAGGCTCGCGCGTGGCCCTCGCAGTTGGAGCGGTGGGGGGCTCCGGCCGGAGTCGGCCTGGGTGGGGAGACGCCACTGGAGACGGCGGCGATTCGCGCGGCCCGGCACGTGACGCGGGAGCGGCTGCGCACGCTGTTGTTGTCGGGAGGCGCGGGCTCGGGGAAGACGACCGGGGCGTGCCACCTCTTCCGCGCCGCCGTGCGCACCGAACGGGGCCTGTCGTCGTGGGATTCGTCGGCGGGTCTCTTCGTCGATTGGGCGCGGCTGCTGCGTGTCGGTGATTCCGACGACGAGGACCGGCGGCTCCTCCAGCGGATGGCCGAGGTGCGCGTGCTGGTGCTGGACGATGTCCGCGGCGTGCCGGGGGAGGCGCTGGGGCCACGGCACCGGGAGCTGCTGGAAGGGCTGGTGGAGCAGCGGGACCGACCGGAGCGGGTGACGGCCTATACGACGCGCCTCCCGGTGCAGCGGCGCGAGGGCGGGCCCTCCCTGTTCGCCGAGTACGTGGGGGCCCGCGTGGTCACTCGCATGAGTCGCCAGGGGACGTTCCACCTGGCGGACTGTGGGAGCCGGGACTTGCGTCAGGGAGCGAAGCCTTGAGCGGGGGGCTCAACGGCAGCCGGGGTCGCAGGACTGCTGGGAGACGTAGTCGTAGCAGAGGTTGAAGACCACGTTGGAACAGCACTCCTGCACCTCGACGTTGCAGCCCTCCTGACAGGTCCAGTAGGTGAAGACGTGTCGGAAGCCGTCGATGCAGACCGCTGCCTTCTGCTCCTGTTCGGACAACGGCGGTGCCTCGTGTTGGGGCTCCTCCACGCCACCACAGCCCATCAGCAAGCACGTCGTCAGCGCGACTCCGAGAAGCTCTCGCATGTGCCCTCCAGGGGTGAAGGCTCGCGAGATTAGCGTGGCCTTCGGGGCGTGAGCGCGCGCTGCTTCTGTCCTGTCGCTGGCGGACGCACACACGATGTGCTTCCCGGTGCAATTTTCTCCTGGGGATGGGAAAGCCAGACGTCATCGCTCTCGCCGTGGTGTGCAGGGATTGGGGTGCCGATGGACCCTCGCGAGGATGAGAGGCTTCACTTCGTGGGGTGGGGTTGCGCTGTTGGCAGGCACGCGTCCACAATTCGTCGCGTTCGCTCTGCATACCCTCGTGCTCGGATGCGACTCTCCCTCGTCCATAAAATCACCCTGGCGCCCGTCGTCGTGGCGCTGTTCTTCGCCCTGCTGTCCATGGGCTACACCATTCCGCGCCTGCGCCACGCCTTCGAGGAGCAGGGCCACGAGATGAGCATGGCGGTGCCGACCGCGCTCGCCTCGGCGATGGCGGACCTGCTGCGCAACCGCGAGCAGCAGGAGGTCCAGCCCACGCTGGATGCCGTGGCCCGGGAGGGCGCGCTGGCCTATGTGGCGCTGCTGGATGCGCGGGGCGCGCTGGTCGCGGTGTCCGGTCCGCATGCGTCCATCCTTCGCGAGCACGTGGAGGGGCTGGCTGTCTCGAAGGAAGGCACGCCGCTCGAGGCACAGGGCGTGGAGCTGCTCGACATGGCCGCGCAGGTCTCCGGCGGGCTCGGCTCCGTCCACGTGGGCTTCAACCGCACCGACGCTCGTGGCCGCATCGAGGGCGTGCTCGGGAGCATGCAGATGGTCCTGCTCGTCGTGCTCGTGGTGTTGATGGGCGCGGCGTGGGTGTTGAGCCGCCGCATGGTCGCGCCGCTCGTCTCGCTCACGGAGGCTGTGCGCCGCATCGCCGAGCATGGGGACCTGCGTGAGCCCGTGCACGTCTCGACGCGGGATGAAGTGGGGGAGCTGGCGCTCGCGGTGGGCATCCTGGTGGGCAAACTCAAGGACCTGTTGCACCAGCTCCACTCGTCGACGGAGTTGCTGAGTGACTCCGTGATCGGGCTCAACGAGTCCGCGAGCGAGCAGAACCAGATGGTCTCCCGGCAGGCGGCGGCGGTGCAGGAGACGCAGGTGACGGCGCAGGAGATCCGCCAGACGGCGCTGCTCGCGTCCAACTCCGCGCAGTCCGTCATCGAGGTGGCCGAGCGCGCCGAGGCGCTGGGCAGGACGGGCGAGGAGGCCGTGGCGGCCAGCATCGACGGGCTGGTGGACCTGCGCTCCCAGGTGGAGCAGATCACCGAGCGCATCATGTCGCTGGGCGAGCGCACGCAGCAGATCGGCGGAATCACGGAGACGGTGAAGGACCTGGCGGACCAGTCCCACCTGCTCGCGGTGAACGCGGCCATCGAGGCGGCGCGCTCGGGCGAGCACGGCAAGGGGTTCGCGGTGGTGGCCCGGGAGATTCGCGCGCTGGCGGACCAGTCCATCCGTGCGACCAATCAGGTGCGGAAGATCCTCAACGACATTGGCGAGGCGATTGCTGGCACGGTGCAGATCACGGCCGAGGGGACCCAGCGGATGGAGGCGGGGCTCGCGCAGGCCCGCGCGTCCGGGGACACGCTGCGCGAGCTGACGACCATCGTCCAGGACAGCACTGCGTCCGCGCGGCAGATTGCCCAGACGGTGAACCAACAGGCCACCGGCATCGAGCAGATCTTCACCGCGGTCAATGAGCTGAACGCGGTGATGGGCGATACGGTGAATCGCATCTCCTCCACCAACGAGTCGGCTGTGTCGTTGAAGATGCTCTCCGAACGTGTGGCCGAGGTGGTCCGGGCGTACCGGGTTTGACGTCGCACGTCAGCGAGGCTCTGGAGGCCCGGTCACACGGTTGAAGTACACGCCCGTGTTGCCAATGTGTTCAATCCGGGCCTTGACCTCCTCGGAGACAATCAAGGCGACTTCCCAGCCCATCGGGCGGAAGACATGCGCGTTCTCGACTCGCGATGTGTCAATTCGCAGCCCGGTGATTGACCGGTACTCTCCCACGCGCTCAGGAACAGCGCCGTCCGGCGGGTACATCTGGATCTCCCGCGAGTTCTTCTCGTCGACACACCTGAAGCACTTGGTGGCGTTGACGACGTAGAACTGCTGCGACGCGCCCTCGACCTCTACCGGGAACAACTGCACATCG
This sequence comes from Myxococcus guangdongensis, assembly GCF_024198255.1. Lineage (NCBI taxonomy): Bacteria > Pseudomonadati > Myxococcota > Myxococcia > Myxococcales > Myxococcaceae > Myxococcus > Myxococcus guangdongensis. The sequence continues at coordinate 526,001 of NZ_JAJVKW010000007.1, read as the reverse complement.
TCGGGCGCAAGTTCCCGGAAGACCTTGGCGACTTGCTCATCGGCGATGGGCATGCGGTCTGCGTTGGCCACATTGAAGGTGCGCGGGTCTCCATGGTGGAAGGGTTGGGTCTTGAGGAGACCCGGGTCTGGCACGGGTTTCCCCTCCATGAACATCCAAGGGTCCTCCAGCACGCCACCTGCCGCGGGAGCAGGCGTGTCGAGGCACCATTGCGGGACATCCCCAATCTCTACCGAATAGAAGTGGCGCTCCATTTGGCCCCTCACCCACCCACAACGATCAGACGCCGTAAGTCCGAGCCTGGCGTCATGAGTTCGTCCGCAATCTTTGCGAGTTCCTCGACCAGTCGAGGCCGACACGTCTCCTCCGACTTGCACCTTCCGAGCGACTTCTGCAACCGGTTAATGACAGCTTGATGGTACGCTTGGGGGTGCGGCCCCTCGTGGGCTTTCAGTCTTACCAGATTTGAAACATCGTTCAGACTCAACCCCGCGCGGGTGAATAGCTTCTCGCACAACGGAGTCCATGGCCCACCGGAGTTGGGTGATTTGGTGTTCTTGTTCGTGCAGATGTGGTGAGTGGGGCCTTCGTCATCTCCCGGATACCGCCCCTCTGAGTACAGCGCCAGTGCGGCAGCAGCTCCAGGTGCCAACGCCACGTTCAACACCCCAGCAGCAGGCAGCGTGATGGCTGTCACTCCGCCACTCATCGCTGCCCCGAGATGGAACCCTGCCTCGGCCTGTCCGCGAAGCGCGGCCTGCGCAAAGCCCGGTAGTCTGGGGCCTTGGGAGGCCATTGCGCTTTTTCCTCCGAGGGCCGTCATGAGGACGAGTACCAAGACGCGACTGCCATTGGTCCCGAGCACCTTGCCGAACCGATGTCCGATGTCCTGCAACGCGCTTGCGCTCGTCGCCTTCTCAGCGTCGTCCCACAGGCGCACGAAGCCCTGGCCAATCTCCCAGACTGGCACCACGCCGAGATAGGCCACCATCGCCGCCGTCAGCGCTACCGCGATGGCCTTGGTGATGGGCTCGGGAAGCGCCAGGGTGAGGAGCACCGTCAAAGCGGCCGAGGTCAGCATGGCCTTGAGGGTTGTGGGGTTCAGCACCTTGCCGACCTCGATTTCAACGCTCTCCCAAATGGCGTCGAGTGCGAAGGACAGCGCCATGAGCGTCCGGTCCTTGCGAGAGAACGTCAGCCCCGTCCCTCCCACGAAGGTCAGACACTCGTCTCCGTCAGGGCAGAGGCGCGCGTAGAGCGATTCAGGTGAACCTCCATCGCTCGACTCCGCAAGTCCGTTCGAGGATGCGATCAGGGTCCTGGATCGCACCCAACCGCGCTGGTCGGCCGCATCGGCTTCGCGGAAGGCGACGTCCATCCGCAAGTCGAGGATGAGACGGGTGAGGGTCGACTTGAACTCCTCCTCGCGCACCTCGACTGGGTCAACGTCCACCGACTCATGGACCCTCTTCCTGTCGCCGCCCATGTCAACGTGGACGACACGGGTCGTCGTACATCCGCCCATGCAAAGCAACAAAGCAACAAACCAAACCCATCGCATCGTGAGTCTGCTCCGGCTCCGTGGACAGCGTCGCCAAGCTGCCTGTGCTGAGGCTCGCTCATACCCCACGGGGCGCAGGTAGCCCAGAGTGGAATGGTCAGCTCGGGCGGTGACTCTCCGCGCTCTCACGCGCCAGCATCCTCGCCGCATGCACCCGGGGCAACAGCCGGGACACGAGCGCGCTCACAGACGTCACCGGATGCGCCCCAGGCTCTGGAAGCCGTGCCGCAAGCAGGGCCGCGCCGAGCCGCGCCGCCGAGGACAGCACGAAGAGCACGTGCAGGTTCACCCACGGCTGCCCGCCCAGGACGAAGTTCTCGGGCAACGCGGAGGCGATGGCACCCCCGAGCGCCGCGGCGACCGCGTACGCCAATCCTCCCGCCGTGGCGAACGCCGCCAGATAGAACGGCCGACCCTTGCGCGGCGCCACCGTGAGCGGCAGCGCGAAGATGGCCAGGCCGTGCCCGCTCCACAGCGCCCCCGCGAGCACCACGTCGAACAACAGCGGCCACAAAGTCCCCGCCGAAGGCAAGAGCCACAGCGCCGGGATGACGCCGATGCCCAGCGAGCACGCCATCAACACCGGCTGCGCCCCCACGCGGTCGATCATCTTCCCCCACAGCGGCGCCGTGAGGATGCGTACCCCCGCCACGGCCGCGGCGTGCAGCGCCAGGATGACGAACGTCATCTTCAGGTTCTTGATGCTGTGCAGCGCGAAGAACGGCGCGGACACCCCCACCGCCGCGTTCCACGCGACCTGATACGTGAGCACCCGCCGCGCGAGGGGGTCCTTCAGCGGCACCAGCGCGCCCTTGAGCTCCAACCGGGGTGTCGTCCCCGGCGGCGCCGGGTCATGCTGACTGGCCATGAGCAGCGTCGTCACCACGCCCATGACACACGCCCCCAGCGCCAACAGCGGCAGCGCCAGTCCCACCCCGTCCGCCGGACGCAGCCGGTCCAACAACAACCCCGCCGCCAGCGAGGCCAGCGTGCCCGCAAGCGTGGTGAGCGCGGTGCGCCGCCCGAAGAACCGGCCTCGCACCGCGCGCGGCACCAGCTCCCCCATCCACGCCACCCACGCGTTGTTGCCCACCACCCCCAACACCGCCGACGCCCCCGCCACCCCCAGCAGCAGGTGCTGACGCGCCGCCAGGTCCAGCGCCAACCACGGCAGCACCGCCAACGGGAACATCACCAGCCGCGACAGGCAGATGGCCGTCAGCGCGACCCGCCGGTGCCCGAAGGTGGACGTCAGCCACGCGGCGGGGAACTGGATGAACTGGGCGCAGAAGGGCAGCGCCGTCATCACCCCCACCAGCACCGGCCCCAACCCCAACGCCATCGCCCACGCGGTGAGCACCGTGGCGCCAGCGCACGCGGTGAACACCTCCGTGAACATGCCCTCCACCACGGACACACCCAGCGTCGCGCGCAGGCGCCGGGTGGGCGACAGGTGCGCGTCCGGCCCGTCCACCGGAGGGGCCCCCAACAGCGGCGCGGACGAGCCGGGCAGCGACGAGCCCGGACGGAAGAGGGGGACGGCGGAGGCGAGCGAGGCGAAGCTGCTCAGGACGTAGCGACGAAATGCGGCGGGGCTCAACGCGGTCCTTGTGACGAGGAAGCGGGCGTCCCACGTCTGTCTCACGCCCCCGACAGGCGCCTCAATCCGACCTCCACCCCCCCTGGCCGCCCGCCTGGAGCCCTGCCTCCCCAGGCCGCCCGCTCCCCCGTCCGGAGGGGGGCGCTGGAATCAGGTGCAGTTCAAGCGGTCTTGAACTATATGAACGTCCGAGGAGAACGGCGCACATGGACCTGGCTCGGGAGCTCACGGACTTTCTGGTGGCGGTGGAAGCGCGGCTCAGCAGCATGCTGGTGGATGGCAACGCCGGTCCGGACGTGAAGGGCGACACGCTGATGGAGGCGGCCCGACACCTGTGTCTGGGGACGGGCGGCAAGCGCGCGCGGCCCATGCTGGTGCGGCTGTTCGGCGGCGCGGTGGGCGTGGCTCCGGAGCGCCTGGTGGACGTGGCGGTGGCGTCGGAGTTCATCCACTCGGCCAGCCTCCTGCACGACGACGTGGTGGACGCGGGCATGTTCCGCCGGGGCCGTCCCACGGTGAACGCGCGCTGGGGCAACATCGTGGCGGTGATGAGCGGAGACCTCATCCTGTCGACGGGCCTGCACCAGCTGGCGCAGCTGGACTCGCGGCTGACGCTGTCCGCGCTGTCGGTGGTCTCCGAGATGACCCGCGCGGCCATCGCCGAGGTGGAGGCGCGCGGAGACCTGGACCTGCCGCTCAACCGGCTGCGCTTCATCGCCGAGGGGAAGACGGGCTCGCTGTTCGGCTGGTGTGGACACGCGGCGGCGACGCTGGCGAACCAGCCCGAGGCGGTGGAGCGCTTCGACGGGTTCGGCCGTCACCTGGGCGTGGCGTTCCAGATCGCCGACGACATCCGGGACATCCTGGGCACGGACGTGGGCAAGCCCCGGTACGCGGACGTGCACTCGCGCACCCCGTCGATGCCCATCCTGCTGGCGGTGGCCAAGGATGAGAGCCTGCGCCGCAAGCTGAAGGACGCCTGGGCCTTCTCCACGATTACACCGGAGCGCACGAAGGAGATTGGCGCGGCCATCGAGGCGACGGGCGCGGTGGATGCGTCCATGGCGCGGATGAACGTGGAGATCGAAGCGGCGCTCGACAAGCTGGGGCACTTCGCGACGGACCCGGCGGGGGCGGAGCTGGTGGGCTGGGCGCGCAAGCTGTCGGCGGGCATCGCCGAGCAAGTGCAAGGACGCGCCGCATGAAGGGCTACCTGTGGACGGGGGGACACGGGAGCGCGGGTGGTGAGCCGCCGGTGGTCGAAGGCCGGCTCGCGCCATGGGAAGCCATCGCGGTGGACGCGGTGGGCAACGTCATCGAGTTCTGGGGCTTCAAGCGCAACCAGGGCCGGGTGTGGGCGCTCTTGTACCTGCGCGGCGAGCCGCTGACGGCGGGCGAAATCGAGCGCGAGCTGGACCTGTCCAAGGGTGGGGTCTCCATGCTGCTCCGGGACTTGGAGCGCTGGGGTGTCATCCAGCGGGTGCGGCTGCCGCAGGACACCGTCTGGCGCTACGGCGCGGAGACGGACCTGGTGCGGATGGTCCGCCACGTCATCGAGGAGCGCGAGGCGGGCTTCGTGGCGCGCATCCGCGCGGACCTGGCGGAGGCGCGCAGGTTGGCGGAGACGATGGGCGGGGTGCCGCTGGAGCGGCTCGAGCGGCTGGAGAAGATGGCCACGCTGGCCGAGCACGTGGAGCGGGCGCTGCGGCTGTTCATCAAGACGTCGCGCCTGGACGTGTCCGGGGTGCTGGCGGTGTTCCGGGACGGTGCCTCGCGCCGCGGGGACCGGTAGGGAGGGCTGATGGATTCGCACTACGACATGGTGATGAAGGCGCGCGAGGGCGCGGACCCGAAGGTGACGCGGCTGTACTTCGCGTACTCCACCATCCTGGACCGGGCGGCGTTCGAGGAGTGGCGGCAGCAGCACTCGTACGGCTTCTTCGATTTGCCGGAGGGGCGGCTGGCGGAAGCGGTGGACGTGGACCTGGTCTACGACTTCCCGTCGCGCTGGTGGGGAGGGCGGGTGGCGGGGCTGGCGGACGCGCCGGGCGGGCGCATCTTCGGGCGGCTGTTCGAGATTCGCGGGCAGGACTGGCCCATCGTCCAGCACAAGGAAGGCTTCGTGACGGGGATGTGCGTGGAGCGCGCGGTGAAGGTGCGCGTGGACGGCCAGGAGGTGGAGGCCACCGCGTTCGTCACCAATCCCCGGCGCGCGTCGCAGGACGGCGCGGTGAGCCCTCGCTTCGTGGAGGCCCTGGTGCGAGGCGCCCAGGCGGCGGGCCTGCCGGCGGAGTACGTGGAGCGGCTCAAGCGCGGGGCGTAGCAGGGGCAGTGGACGGCAACCCCGGGGGCGCCGTGCGGATGCGCGCGGCGATGCCTAGGTTGCCTCCACGGCCATGTTCTTCTTCTTCTCCAACAAGCTGGGCTGCGCGGGCAGCATCCTCGTCTCCGTGGCGCTGAGCCTGCTGCTGTACTTCCTGTTCATGCGCGCGTGAGCCCCGCCAGGCGCTGTCCGCGGTTCAGCCGTCGAGGACACGTGCCCGTCGGATGTTCGTCCAAGGTCTCGTGACCCTCGGCCCTCGGAAGCGCCGGGAACGGCGGCATTTGTCGCATGAAACAGTGATTTCAGGTCTGGACGGGAATGCCCTGTCTGGGCACGCAATGCCTGCTTCCTCTGAAATACGGTTGCGACATCCACCGGATTTCTCCAGCATGGCCCGCCATGGCCGTCCTGGATGACCCACCCCCCTGTGCCGATGTTTCAGCTCGGGATTCCACGCGAGGTGGGTTGAAACATCGCGAGGGACGACCCGGTGTGTTGGCGGGGCTGGTGGGGGTGTGGCTCGTGGCCTGTGTTCTCGGGACGGGCCTGCTTTGGCGATACGCGAGTGCCGCGGGTGAGCGGGCCGCTCCGCCCGGGAAGCTGCCGGAGTCGCTGGGGCTGGAGCGTGGCGCGAGCGACTGGGCGCTGCTCATCTTCCTGCATCCACAGTGCGCGTGCTCGCGCGCGACGCTGACGGAGCTGGGGAAGCTGGTGCACTTCGCGGGGGCGCGGCTGGCGACGCGGGTCTACATCTGGGCGCCTCGTGAGGCATCCGAGGGCTTCGTCCAGTCAGAGCTGTGGGAGCGCTCACGCGCGCTGCCGGGCGTGGAGGTGCTGGCGGACGTGGACGGGAAGGTGGCGCGGGAGCTGGGCGCGCTGACCTCCGGCCACGTGGTGCTCTATGCGCCGGACGGCACGGAGCGATTCAGCGGTGGCATCACCGCTGCGCGCGGACACGAGGGGGACAGTCCCGGGGGATTGGCCCTGCGCGCGTTGTTGTCGTCGGGTGAGGCCGAGCGCTCCGCGTCGCCTGTCTTCGGCTGTGCGTTGAACACACCTTCACAGGTCACGGGAGTCTCGCCGCGATGAGGATCCAGGTCTCCGAGGCGGAGCTCTCGACGCTGTCTCAACAACTCCACGCGAAACAAAGCCAGGCATTGAGCCGGCGCACGGACCGGACGTTCGCGGCGTTGATGGTCCTGCAGTGGCTGGGCGGCATCGTCGCGGCGCTGGTCATCGCCCCGAGGGCCTGGGCGGGGCTGGAGAGCTCGGTCCATTTCCACGTCGAGGCCGCCATCTGGCTGGGGCTGCTCTTCGGCGGACTCCCCGTTGTACTGGCGTTCATGCGGCCGGGTCGGACCTCCACGCGCCATGTCATCGCGGTGGGCCAGGCCCTGATGTCCGGGTTGCTCATCCACTTGATGGGCGGGCGCATCGAGACGCACTTCCACATCTTCGGCTCCCTGGCGCTGCTGGCCATCTACCGGGACTGGCGGGTGCTGCTGACGTTCAGCGGCGTGGTGGCGGCGGACCACTTCCTGCGCGGGGCGTTCTGGCCGGAGTCGCTCTTCGGGATCCACGCGCTGGAGTCGTGGCGGTGGCTCGAGCACACGGCGTGGGTGGTGTTCGAGGACATCTTCCTCATCGCCTCGTGCGTGCAGGGGCAGCGGGAGATGCGGGACGCGGCGCGGCGGGAAGCGCAGCTGGAGTTGTCCCGGCGCGCGGTGGAGGAGCGGGTGGTGCGGCCGCTGATGGAGTCCGCGGATGCCCTTCGGGACTCGATGCGGACCCTGACGCAGGCGACGGCGGACCAGCGCCGGGAGCTGTCCCGACAGGCGGGGGCGCTGGAGGAGACGCGGGTGACGGCGGAGGAGATCCGCCAGACCTCGCTGGTGGCCTCGCAGCAGGCGACGCAGATGATGGAGACCACGGCGGAGGCCGGGGACATGGGCGTGGCGGTGGAGGCGGCCATCGGACGGAGCGTGGAGGGACTGGCGGCGCTGCGCGAGCAGACCGTGGACCTCACGGAGCGCATCCGCTCGTTGGCGTCGCACACGGACCGCATCGCGGGCATCACCCGCTCCGTGCAGGACCTGGCGGACCAGTCCAATGTGCTGGCCATCAACGCGGCCATCGAGGCGGCCCGCTCGGGTGAAGCCGGGCGTGGGTTCTCGGTGGTGGCGCGCGAGATTCGCGGACTGGCGGGCCAGTCCGTGGCGGCGACGCAGCAGGTGCGGGTGGTGCTCGGGGAGACGCGCACGCGCATCCAGAGCGTGGTGGAGATCACCCGTCAGGGCGGCGAGCGCATGAGCCGAGGCATCGAGAGCATCCGCGACTCGGGCGAGCAGCTGCGGACGTTGTCCTCGCTGGTGAAGAACAACGCGGACTCCGTCCGGCAGATCTCCGCGGTGGTGAGTCAACAGTCGGCGGGCGTGGCGCAGATCTTCAACGCGGTGTCGGACCAGACCGAGCTGATGCGGACCTCCATGGCCCGGCTGGAGACCACGCACGCGGCCGCGGATGGACTGCGGCACGTCACGGACCAGATCCACGACATCATCGCGCTGTATCAGACCAAGAGCTGAGGCGTCACGAGCGCCCCACTGCCCAATCCCGCCGCTTGGACTACACTGCGCGAACGGCATGGGCTCCAGTCATTCGAAGAGGTTTGGGAAGGGAAGGGCGCTGGCGGGACTGTTGTGGGTGTCCTGCGCGAGCGTCCAGGCACAGGCTTCGGAGCAGGGCCCCGCGGAGCAGGTGCTGTCCGCGCCGCGTCCGCTGCTGGGTGTGGTCGTGGCCAGTCAGGTGCTGGACCTGGTGTTCGCGGTGGAGGGCCAGTTGAGTGAGGTCAAGGCTCACCTGGGGCAGCGTGTGCAAGCCGGAGAGCTCGTCGCCGCGCTGGACGCGGAGCCCCTTCGGCTGGAGCTGGGCACCCGTCAGGCCAACATGCGCGCCTCCGAGGCCGTCGTGCACCGCGCCGTCCTGGTCGTTGCCCAGGCCCGACAGCGCCTCGTTCGTGAGCAGCGCATCCGTGACTTCTCCGCCGCCCAGGCCGAGGAGACCGCGCTCAATGACGTGGCGCTGGCGGAAGCAGACCTCCAACTGGCGCAGGCTCAGCTGGCCTCGACCACGGCGCGCGCGGCGCAGGCCGAGCGGGACGTGAGCGTGGCCCGACTGAAGGCCCCCTTCACGGGGACGGTCACCGAGCAGTACCTGACGCCGGGCATGCGCGTCAGCATGGGCATGCCGGTGATCCGGCTGGTGAGCGAACAGCTGCGATTGCGCTTCGCCGTCCCGGAGCAGCTGGCCCCGAGCGTGCGTCCTGGCGATACCGTGCGGGTGCGACTGCCCGCCGTGGGCATGGAGCTGACCGCCGTCGTGGACCGCATGTCGCCGGAGATCGACCTCTCCTCGCGTCACCAGAAGGCCGAGGCCGTGCTCCAGGTGTCCGAAGCACAGCGCGGCCAACTGGCCAGTGGATTGGTCGCCGAGGTGCACCTCCAGCGCGGCGCGCGCGCGCGAGGTCGTGTCGCCACCACGCCGTGACCCCAGGCCGTCAGCGCGCGGCGTCCAACTGCAACTCGCCGCGCTCGAAGCGCGCCACGTCCCCCGGGCTCCAGTCCAACACCTTCGTGTCGACACCCAGCACCCGCAGGTGGTCACGCACCGCCGCGCCACAGGCGACCTCGGACGGCTCTCCCAGTCCCCAGCCGACGTCCTGGATGGCGCGTCCCACGCCCTCGAAGCCGTTCGCATAGGGCAGGAACCACCGAGCTCCCGCGACGGCACACACCTCGGCCACGCCCGTGGGCCCGGCCGTGGCACTGCGCAGGCGTCCGGCGAGATGGTCCGCGTACAGCTCGCGCAGCCTCGTCCAGGGCAGGGCGGCCCAGTAGTGACTCAACCCTCCGAAGAAGGGTGAGAGGAATTCCCGCTGGCAGGAGAGCACCACGTCGACCGGCCCCAGCTCCCGGCGCGAGCGCTCCACCACCGCCTCCATGCGTCCCTCCGGGTCCGTCCCGCTGTCCACCAGTAACAGGCAGCTGAAGTCCTCGGTGGTGAAGCGGTAGCAGTTGCCCCAGCTCCGCAGTCCCTCGACCAGCGGCGGTCCGTCCGGTGATGGCTGCTCGCCGTAGAACGGCAGCACATCCACGCGGATGTCCCCCACGTGCACCGTCTCGCCCCACTGGGGCGCCAGGGCACGTTGGCCACACGTGGTCAGCACCTGGGCGAAGTCCTGCATCGTCAGCAGATTGGGGCGAGGCACGCGCGGCACGAGCACCGGCACGCGCGCATCCGTCAGGTGCGACAGCATCGACGGCACATGCCAATGGTCCACGTGCCCGTGGGTGATGGCCACCGCGCCGAGGGACCCGTGCGCGAGATTTCCCGGCGCCTGTCCGATGTGATTCATCCGCCGCTGGAGCGGAATCGGATCCACCAGCACCGACGTCGTCCGCGAGCGGATGAGCACACTCGCGTGCTCGCGTCGGTAGATGCCCGGACCGGAGGGCTCCATCCAGGGTGTGGGGTGCGGCCCCGCCGCGAAGAGCGAGTCCCGCCAGCCCGATTCATCGAAGGGCCACGCCTCGCGCACCTCCTCCAACGTCGATGCGAGCGCCGTGGCGCGCAGGAACTCCGCCACCGCCGACACGTCCTCCACCGCCAACCGCGTGTGCCAGCGCTCCTCGCCCTGCTGGAGCACCCACCACCAGGGGCCCTGCTCGGGGAAGAGCACCGGCGACTCCACGAGGAAGCCACCGTCATCCACGCCCCCGGGGCGCAGCAGCCCCGGCCCCAGCCTCGCACACGCCTCTTCCAGCAAGCGCCGCGAGCCCTCGGGCTCGAAGCCCTCGCGCAGCAACCCGTTCAACAGCTCGGTGAAGGGCACTCCGCCCACGCCGTCCGGCAGCGGCGTGAGGTCCAGGATGACGTCCGGTGCGAAGCGCATGCGCCTACCCCGCGGCCTTGTGGGGACGGTCCTGCGCGGACACGAGCTCGAAGTAGTTCCCGCGCCTCTCCATCAGCGCGGCGTGCGTTCCCTGTTCCACCAGCTGGCCATCCTTCATCACCAGGATGAGGTCCGCGTCGCGAACGGTGCTCAGTCGATGAGCGATGACCACCCGCGTGCAGCGCAGCTCCGCCAGCGCGTCCTGCACCGCCCGCTCCGTCCGGGCATCCAGTGCATTCGTCGCCTCGTCCAGCAGGAGGATGGAGGGGTTGGCCGCCAGCGCGCGCGCCAGAGCCAGTCGCTGCCGCTGTCCGCCGGACAGCGAGGTGCCCATCTCACTCAGCACCGTCTCGTAGCCCATGGGCATGGCCGAGATGTCGTCATGCACCTGCGCGCGCCGCGCCGCCTCCTGCACGGCCTCCAGCGGCAGCTGCGGGTCCGAATAGGCGATATTGCGTCGCACGTCGCCTCGGAACAATGAGGGGTTCTGCAACACCACGCCCATCTGCCGCCGCAGCTCCTTGAGCTCCAGCTCCTGCAGCGGCACGCCGTCGTACCGGATGACGCCGGAGCTGGGCAGGTACAACCCCAGGAGCAGGTGCGCGAGGCTGGACTTGCCCGCGCCCGAGGCGCCGACGATGGCCACGAACTGTCCCGGTTCGATGGTGACCGACACGTCCCGCACCACCAGCGGCGAGTGGGGCCCGTAGCGGAACGACACGCCCTCCACCTGGATGCGCCCCGCCACCTCGTGGCTGCGGCGACGCTCTCCCGGGAGCTGCTCGGCCGGTGCCTCCAGCACGTCATCCACGCGCGCCAGATAGCTGCTCACGAGCTGGAGCTGGAACGCCGTCGTCACCAGGTTCGAGACGGGCAGCAGGAAACCCGCCGCCAGGGCGTTGAGCGCCAGCATCTGTCCGAGCGTGAGCTGACCCTCCATGACGAGCAGCGCCCCCAGCCCCATCACCACCAGCGGTGACGCCATCCGCAGCGTCGCGGTCAGCGAGTCCGTGAGCGCCGACACCCGGCCGCGCTCCAGCGACACGTTGAGCACGTCCACGTAGAGGTTGGACCAGTGCTGCACCGCGCGGTCCTCCAACCCCATCGCCTTCAGCGTCTGCACGCCCGTGAACAGCTCCACTTCGTAGTTCTGCGCCGACGCGCTCACTTCCAGGTTCTGCGCCATCAGCTCGCGCTGCCGTCGACTGGAGAAGAGGAACACCGCGCCTTGCAGCAGGGCCAGCACCGTCACCAGCGCGCCCATCTGCGCGCTGCCGGCGAACAGGAGCCCCAGGTAGAGCAGCACCAGGCTCCCATCCAACAACCCGGACAGCGTGCCCGCGGTGAGCAGCTCGCGCACCGTGGTGTTGCTGTTCAGGCGGTTCATCAGGTCGCCCGCCGAGCGCAGCTGGAAGAACGAGAACGGCAGGTGCACCAGGTGGTCCAGGAAGCCCAGCGTCAGCCGCGCATCCAGGTGCGTGCGCAGTTGCAGGAGCAGGTGCGCGCGCACGAGCGACGAGAGCAACTGGAAGACCACCAGCGCGGCCATCCCCGCGCCCAGCGTGGCCAACAGCGGCACGTCTCCGCTGGGCACCACCCGGTCCACCACCGCGCCCGTCAGGGACGGCAGCGCCAGCGCGAACAGCTGGAGCAACAGCGACATCACCGCCACGCGCAGCAGCGCGGGTCGCTCCTCCAACAGGAGGTGCAGGTAGCGGTTGGGGCCTCGGCGAGGCGCCGCCGTCTCGAAGGTCTCCGACGGCTCGAAGAGCAGCGCCACGCCGGTGAAGGACTTGCGGAACTGCTCCAGCGGAACAAGGCGTCGACCGAAGGCGGGGTCCACCACCTCCACGCCCGCGCGCGTCAGGCGCTCGAAGACGATGAAGTGCCGGAACTCCCAGTGCAGCACCGCGCCCGGCTCCAGCAGGTCGAGCTGGTCCATGTCGACCTGGGCCGCGCGGCCCACCAGGCCGAAGCGCCGGCCCGCTTCCAGGATGGCGCGGGCGGAGATGCCCCGGATGGCGAGGCCCGCCGCCGCGTGCACCTCGTCCAGCTTCACGTGGCGGCCCCAATAGCCCAGCACCATGGCGAGGCACGCCGCGCCGCAGTCCGTGGACGCCATCTGCGTGACGACGGGGATGCGACGACGGCTGAAGCGCGCGCCCAGCCGCTGCAACGCGGGGAAGCGCTCGAAGAACGAAGGGGGAGGGGTGGGCTCAGTCACGTTGCTTCCCGAGCAGCTCCAGCACCGGCAGCAGCGTCAGCCAACCATTGCGCGCGCGCACCTTCACCCAGGCCTCGCCGGCCATGCCGGGGTGGTACGCGTAGGTCTCGCCATCCGACTCGAAGGTCTCCCGAGGCAGCCGCGCCTCCACCAACACCACGGGGCCATCCTCCACGGTGATGGCGTCCCCGACGCCGGGGCCCAGATAGCGGCGCACCTCGGCGGGGCCCACCAGCTCGTCGCTGACGGAGGCCACCTGGAGCGACTGCCACGCATACGGAAAGCCGGTGAGCTCCATGCGCAGCGGTTGTCCCGGGCGCAGCATGGGACGGTACTGTCCGGGCACCAGGGCCACGGCCCAGGCCTCCGCGCCGCCGCGCACCAGCGACACCACGATTTCGCCCGCGGTGAGGAACTGCTGCTCGCGCACGCGCACCTCGCCCACCTGTCCATCACACGGGGCCTTCAGCACGCGCTCACCCATCCGGGCCTCGGTCAGCTCGAGCTGGGCGCGGAGCGTGGTCAGGGCCTGTCTGGAGTCGACATTGAGTGGCTCCAGCAACCACATGGCGAGCCGCGAGCGGAACTCCTCCTTCATCCGCTCCCGGTCCGCCGTCTCGCCTCCCGCGTACAGCTCCACCAGGGGCTGGCCCGCGCGCACCTGCTCGCCTCGGCGCACGAGGACGCGACTGACGCGGCCTCCGGCGGTGGAGGTGACCTCCTCCATGCCCTTGATGCGCACCAGCACCGGGCCCCGCGCGTAGTCGTTGATGTCCACCAGCGCGAGCCCCACGCCGCCCACCACGACGAGCGCGACGACGAGCCACCAGACGGCGTGGGTCCACCCGGGCATGACGCGCAGGAGCGAGCCTCGGGCCTCGGGCCGGGCGTGGTGCTCCAGCGCTTCCTGGCGGAAGAGCTTCTGCGGGGGCGGCTGCGCGTCGCTCATGTCTTCGTCGTCCGTGCCCGGCGAGAACGATACAGGCGGGTCAGGAAGTCATAGAGGATGAGCTCCTGCGCACGCTGGTCCGCGGGCAAGAGCCGGTTGACGTGCATGTGCAGGAGGCTCTCCGCCAACGTCTCCACCCTTCCGGTGAGCCGGCCTTCCGCTGCGGCGTGCCGCAGGCGCTCGACCCCGGGACGCATCGCCTCGCTCCGGCGCTGGAGGGCGCGCAGCCCTGGCTGCCAGGGGCCCTCCGTGTCGGGGGACGCCTGGAGCAGCGCCTCCAACGCGCGCGCCTCCTTGCGGAACCGGGTGCTCAGCTGTGCCTCGAAGTGTCGCTCCACCTTGAACTCCGCGCCGAAGCTCCGGCGAAGTCGCTGCATCACTTCCAGCTTCGCATCGAGGTCCAGACCCAGGTCCTCGAGCAACGCATCCAAGCCCTTCACGCCCAGCCGCCACCGGGCCTCCGCGCCCGCGTCGCCGGCGTACGCCTCCAGCAAGGCGAGGACCGCCTCGCTGTCCGCCTGGAACACGGCCTCGCAGCCCTCCATCCCGGCCGGGCCTCCGTAGCGCTCCACCTCGCGCTCGTACGTGTCGAGCTGCAGCCGCCACGCTTCACCCGATGCGAGCGCCTGTGCACACGCGTCGCGCAGCAGGGGCCACACCTCCGTGTCCAGTCGCCTCGGTGCGCCGTGGAAGCGCAGACGCAGATGGGGCTCGGGGTCGTGGTAGCGGATGAAGAACCAGCGGTCCACCGCGCCGCTGGCCACCGCCGCGCGTATCGCCTCGCCCAACGTGGTGCGCAGCAGCCGGTCCAACGTCCCGGTGCCGCCATACAGCTTCACGTACAGCCACTCCGAGCCGGGCGGGAAGGTGCGCACCCCGGACGCCTCGACGGTGTGGGTCGTGGCGGGCCGAGGTGACTCCGGCGCGTGACGGAGGAAGGGGATGACCACCTCGTGTGCGTAGCGCCCGGTCTCGCCTTCGATGCACACGTCTCCGGGGCCGGGCAGCAGCTCTTCCAGTGTCGCGTACGGGCGGGCCTTCACCACCTGCACCAGGGACTCGACGCTCAGCACGTTGTCCAGGTCCACCGGGAGCTGGTTGTCGGCGTCACTCAGGCAGACCCACCGCGGCAGGCGTGCCTCGTCGCGATGGCGCTGCACGGCCTCGAAGCGCGCCACGCCTCGCGCCGCACCCCAGGCCTTCAACGTGTCGCCGCGCACCCGCCACGTGGCGGGCGACAGCACCAGTCGTCCGTGTACCACTCGCGGAAGGAAGGGCGCATCCGACAAGGGGCCCCACTCGAACCGGAGCGCGTCGACGTCCTGCGATTGCAGCGCGCCCAGGAAGCGGTATGCCCCCAGGCCGCGAGCGCCGAAGTTGTGCGCGTTCGTCAACCGAGGCACCACCTCGCGCCCGTTGCGGCCCGAGCGCAGCACGATGCGGTGGCCCTCCACGGACACCCACAGGTCCGTCATCGGGAGCTGTGAGCACTCGGGCAGGCCGGAGCGGCCCAGGAAGACCAGGTCGTGCTCGCGCAGCGCGGGGCGGCAGAGGATGTTGCCCACGCGGCCCTCGGGCATGTGCACCACCTCCGCGAAGAGGGCCTCGGGTCGCAGCGCCTCCTCGGCCTTCAGGTAGCGCCGCACCGCTGCTTCCAGCTCCGCGTCGCCATGGCAGAAGCGCCCCAGGTAGAGCGCTCCCGACGGGCCATGCACGTTCTCCAGCAGGAAGCGGAAGCGCCCCGCCTCCACGGCCTCCGGTGAATCCGCCAGCACCGTGCCCACCACGCCGAAGGACTCCGGCAGTCGCGCGGGTCGGCGCGCTTCCAGGGCCTGGAGGTCCGCCTCGTCCAGCACCAGCTCCAACGCGCCCGAGCGGCGTACGGACTCCAACCGGTGGAGCAGGTGCGTCCAGCGAGGCTCCCACCGGGGGCCCTCCTGTCCACCCTTCCCGGGGAAGAAGAAGCCCGCGAGCAGCGGCCCGGTGCCCGCGCCCGGGCCTCGTGACGTCATGAAGCCGACGCCGCTCTCCTCATCCAGGGCCTCCAGCAGCGGCACCGGACGTCCCTCGTAGCGCTCCAGCAAACGCTGGCGGAAACGGCCCAGGGCGGTTCCATCTCCCGCCGAGGGCGAGATGCGCTGGAGCAGCGTCACTCCTCGCACCACCTCGTCCAACACCCGACGCGGCAGCCGCACCTCGTTCGCGGGGCGGAACATGTCCACCTGGAACAGGCGTGACAGCTCCACGGGGACCGGCAGCGCCTCGAGCGTCCTGGCGACCTCGCGGTAGGTCGCCGTCGACAGCCCCGGAGGCCTCGAGTCCATCTCGGCCAGTGTGGTGGCGACCTGCGTGAGTCGCTCGCTCACGGTCGACAGCGCGGGGATGTCCCGAGCGGACTCCAGCAGCGAGGGGAGGGGCTCGGGGCCGGTGACGACGGGCGCCCAGGTGCTCACCAGCAGCTGCGCCTGCACCAGGCTCTCCAGATACTCGAGGGCCTCCTCCTCGGAGACCCCCTCGGTCGACACCAGCGCGGCGGCCAGCGTCGCGAGTGGCGCGCCACCGCGGGCCTTCTCCAGTGTGGTGACCAGGTGGGGTTCGGGCTCCACCGCGACCAGGTGATACGAGCGCTCGCGGCCGTTCAGCCGGGACTCCATGTACCGGAGCTGGCCACCGGCACGATACAGACTGGAGTTGGGGACGTAGCGGAGCGCGCGTCGCACCTCGGGCTCCTGCGACACGTGAGACACCAGGGCGCTCACGTAGTCCATGTCCAGCCGCGTGTGGCGGCGCACATCGGCGCGCCCCTGGATGCGCAGCGAGGCGGTCTCACCCAGGCCGCCCACCGCGTGCCCGGCGAACAGGCCGAACGGGGTGGCGCGACCGGCCATGCGCGCCAGGTAGCGCACCAGGGTGTGCTCCACCTTCTGGCCCGCCTCGGACTCGGGTGACTCCAGCCAGGTCGGCAGGCTGTCCATCAGCGAGGGCGAGGCGATGAACAGCGCCTCGCGCACCAGCGGGTCGTCCACGTGCGCGCGCAGCCGTTGGCGCAGCAGCACGCGGTCTCGCGTCATCGCCGCTTCGAGCTCCTCTGGGCGGGCTCCCGGCGCCTCGAGTCCGCGCGCCCACGCCACCAGCACGTCCAGCGGAAGCAGGGGCGTGCGGATGGCGAGGAATCCGTCATGTCGGAAGGGGGCCTTCCGCACGGAGGGGGAGCGGGCGTCGGCGGTCAAGGATGTCTCTGGGTGACGGACTGTGTCGTGAGTCTCCGGATAATGGATGTGCGCGTCATCCGTCAATCCGCCCATTTCTTTATGACCCACCTTTTCTTGACTTGATTGTTTGAGTTAGGAGTCAAGTGGTCCGCTGCGGTCGTTCACCGTGGCGGATTTTGCACCGCGTCATGTTTCGTGACGTGAAACCCGTGTCGTCGTCCCCCTCACTGATCAGGAGTTCTTGTGAACGAGCCGAAGAAGACGGTCGCCGCGAAGCGCAAGCTCACCCTTCACCGCGAGACGCTGCGCTCCATGGACGAGGGTGCGCTGCAGATGCTGGATGGCGTTGTCGGTGGCACCGGCACCACCAACCCCTACACCAACTTCCCCTCGGGCAAGTGCGGTGTGATCGAGACCTCGCCCGAGGTCGCCGGTCAGATCGATCCGTAGTCGTCTTTCCGTGTCGCGGTGCTCACCGTGATGCGGGAGTCGAAGGCCTGGGGTGCCCGGTCAGCCCGTTGTTGGCTGGGCACCCTGTCGCGCGAGCTGGGTCGAGGATGTATCAGGTCCGGTGTTGTTTCAGACCCGGTGCACTTGTCTGTGATGGGTTTGTGTGGTGCGAGACGTCTTGAGACATGAAACATGAGCGGCGACGTGGACTGCTCCGCGAAGTGGCGGCCCCTGGTGGAGGGCGCGCTTCGGGAAGAGGTGCTCCGGGTCGTTCATGGGTTGGCGCGGGCGCTCGCGGAGATGCTCCCGGGTCGTGCTCCCGATGCATCACTGGCGTCGGGGGACTCGGGGTTGGCGCTGCTGTTCGCCTGGTTGGACAAGGTGGACGCCTCCGAGGACTTCGCGGGTGTGGCGCGCGGGTTGTTGGATGACGCGATGGAGGCGGTGGCGTCACGTCCGATGGGGATGTCGCTGCACTCGGGTGTGAGTGGCGTGGCGTGGGCGTTGGAGCACCTGGGGGAGGGCGACGACGCGTTGGAGGAGGTGGACGCGGCGCTGGCGGAGCGGTTGGTCGTGGCTCCTTGGACGGGGCCGGTGGAGCTGCTCTCGGGGTTGGTGGGGTTGGGGGTGTATGCGCTGGAGCGGCTGCCTCGGGTGGAGGCACGGCGTTGCCTGGAGGGTGTGGTGGCTCGGCTGGGGGAGACCTGGCGGCGTGAGTCTCCCGAGGGTGGCCATGACCTGGGCGTGGCGCATGGCGTGCCGGGAGTCATCGCGGTGCTGGCGGGGGCCGTGAGGGCGGGGGTGGCGGAGTCCGCGGCCCGAGGCTTGTTGGACGATGTGTGGTCCTGGGTGATGGCGCAGCGGCTGCCACAGGTGGGCCGGCGATTTCCGCACCAGGTGGTTCGTGGCAGGACGCCGCGGCCTGCGCGCGCCGCGTGGTGTTACGGAGACCCTGGGGTATCGCTGGTGCTGTTCACTGCGGCCCGTGATGTCGGTGAGTCCCGCTGGGAGTCCGACGCGCTGGAGCTGGCTCGTGATGCGGCGATGCGCCCATTGGAGGACTCGGGCGTGAAGGACGCTCCGCTGTGTCATGGCTCGGCGGGGCTGCTCCACATCTACAACCGGTTCCATCAGGCCACGGGGGAGGAACTCTTCGAGAGCGCGGCGCGGCGGTGGCTGGAGCATGTGCTGCGCTCGTGGCAGCCGGGGCGAGGAATCGGGGGGTATGCCTTCTGGGGGCAGGATGCGCGGGGGGCGCCCGCGTGGGTGGAGCGTCCGGGGCTGTTGGAGGGAACGGCGGGCATCGCGCTGACGTTGCTCGCCGCGGCTTCGGCGGTGGAGCCGAGTTGGGACCGGGTGCTGCTGATGTCCCTTCGCGATGCGGAGTAGCCTGTCAGCCAGCCTTGGACGAAGGGACGCCCCGATGATGCTGCTGTCGCTGCTGCTCGCCGCCGCGCCGTCCCTAATGCTCGAGCCTGATGCGGGGACCGCGCAACGGCTGCATCCCCGCCGCGTGACGGCGTCCTCGTTCCTGGAGAGCGGCTGGAACAAGCATGAGCAGAACTATCTGCCGCTCTATGTCGCGGACGATGATCCAGCCACGGCGTGGGTGGAGGGCGTGAAAGGGCGAGGGGAGGGGGCGTCGCTGGAGTGGTGGGGCCCCGCGCTGACGAAGGCGAAGCGCTACCGCATCTTCGTGCGCAACGGCTACCAGAAGTCCGCGAAGCTCTTCAAAGCGAACGCGCGTCCGCGCAAGGTGCGGTTCGAGCCGCTGGTGCAGGGGGAGACAGGTGCCCGGACCACCGGGTTGCCGCTGGAGGTGGAGTTGATCGACGTGCAGGGCTGGCAGGAGGTGCGGCTGCCCGTGCCCGCGACGGTCGAGGGTGTCCGGCTCACGCTCGTGACGACGTATCCCGGCTCCAAGTACGAGGACACTTGCCTGAGCGACCTGCGGGTCTACGTGGAGGGGGATGACCCGTACCGGCCGGAGGCGGAGGCCGCCGCGTACGAGAAGGTCCGTACGTTCGCGTTCGAGCGCAAGCAGGCGGCCGCGCGCAACGACACCCAGGCGAAGGTGGTCTGGGCGCCGCGCTTCGAGGTGGAGACCTTGTGGGCGCGGACGCTTGCGTGGTCCCAGGACACGCCGGCGCAGATGCTCGCGAAGTTCCCGGAGGAAGGGAGCCATGGCACGGCGCTGGTCGTGGCTCGGGAGGCCGCGGCTCTGTTCGACAAGGTGGACCTCGAGTCGGACGATTCCGAGGCGCGGAAGTCCTGGATGGAGGTGTCAGCCCTGGATGATGCGGCCCAGCTTGCGGCGGCGAGGACCGCGCTCGCGGTCGTGAACGATGAGGGGCTCGTCGAGGCCGCCGGGTTGTTCCACCTGGACGACGCCAGCTTCATCGCGGACGACCGTTCCCAAGGTGTGCGCGAGTCGCTCGAGGAGGCTCGCGAGAAGCAAGCGCAGGTCAGCAAGTCCTGCGTCGAGGCGTGTGCGAAGCGCAGTGACGGCGAGGCGTACGGCTGTGAGGGTGAGTGCGGGAGCGACCCCGGAGTCACCACGGCACGCGAAGTCGTCGCCAGCCTGGAGCAGAGGCTCCGGGGCGGAGAGTTCGTCCTGTGGGACGCGACGACGCCGAGGGTCTTCCTGCGAGGACTGGCACAGGAGTCCGGCAATCGCGAAGTCCATCGGACCTTCCGGCAGTCGATGGTCCACTACTCGGGCAAGAAGGCGAGTGCCGTGCTCGTGACCGAGGACCGTGGAGGGCGCATGAGCGTCCACGTGCTCGAATGGACACAGGTGGGTGGGAAGGAGCGCATCGCGTCCATCACCTCGTTCCGCGGCGTGCTCGGCTCCCTGCGAATCGTGCGCTATCGCCCCGCGTCCTGAGCGGACTACCCCGGGTCGAGCGCCCAGGTTCCTTCTTCCCAGCGCTTCAAGGCCTGCTGCGCTCCGAAGGGGACAAGCCCCTTGCCCTTGGCGGCCTCTTCCAAGACCGCCTTGGCCTCGGCTGTCCGATAGCGGAGGAGATGCGCGGCCGCCATCACGCGCACATCCATTCTCTCGTGCTTGAGCAGGACGAGGAGAGCATCGCGCCCTTCGTTGCCGTGGGCGAGGAGCGTGTCGACGGCGGCGCCGTACTTCCTGGCGTGCTTGTTCCCGGTCCTGGCATCCCCCCGAAAGATGGCCTCGGTCTGCGCTGCCACGTTCAGTGCGAACTGTTCGATGAGCTTCTCGAAATCCATCACCAGCGTCCCATCGTCACATCCTCAATGGACTGCAGCCCGAATCTACGCTGTGCATCCAGGGACTGTGCGCGCCGGTTCAGGCCGCAGTGGTGCTCTGTGCCTGCCCCGTGGCGCCGAAGAGCTTCTTCCCGAGTGCCTGTGCCGCCGCGAGGTGGATTTCGGGCGCCTGGGTCTCCGAGTCGACCAGCAGCTCCGAGGTGACGACCTTGGCTCCGCAGTAGTCGAAGATGCCGTGGTCGATCTGCGTCTTCATCGCACCGAAGTACCCGTGCCGCGCATAGGTTCGCAGGTCCGCGCCGGCGATGGCGATCAGGTGCACCTTCAGGTGCCGCAGCTTCTTCTCCAACCCCGTGTCCAACCCGAAGTCGAACGCCCAGCCGTTCGAGAACACCCGATCGATCCAGCCCTTCATCAACGCCGGCATCGACCACCAATACACGGGGTAGACCAACACCAACGTGTCCGAGCGGTCGATCCGCGCCTGCTCCACCAGGACATCCCGAGGCGGCGTCTCCTGCCTTCGATGCACCGCCAGGTCCCCCTCACTGAACCTTGGATCGAACCCCTCCGCCGCCAGGTCCGCGACCTCGAATGAATGCCCCGCGCTCACCACCCCAGCCCCAATCCGCGCCGCGATGCCGTGGGTGAGCGACGTCGATTCGGGATGCGCGACAACGATGAGGGCATGCATGGCGGAAGCTCCGGGCCGAGGCCACCGACGGGCCGTTGGGTACTTCCAGTAACTTACTTTTGGTAGGTTTCTTTTCAACCCGAAGTTCGGTGCGGCGCGTGAGGATCACTGTCGGATCAGGATCGCCATGCCTACATGAACGAACATGCAGGTTGCTTGCGCGACAGAGTCCGCTCGATTTGTTCAGTCATTCTCAGGTGTTGGGTGGTATCCGCCTGGAATCACTCGAGATTTCGACTCGCTGCTCTTGAGTGTAGGTGGGTTCTTCACCCCTGTCCGCGCACGCAATCGGTCGTGCTCGCGATCACCTGCGATCCTGATCGCGATGCCTACATGCACGCTTTATCAGTGCCTCGGCGCGACCTGAAAATCCCTCCATTCCAAGGGCAATGCCTACATGCTCTGATGTTTAGTGGTTTTCGCGGGCGCGAGGGCGTCCGTAACGAGGGCGATGCCTACATGCTCCGATGTTTAGTGGTTTTCGGAGCATGGCAAATCAATCATAGACAAACATAAATTGTCTGCGATTGTCTTGTTGAATAGGCAGACATCGCGTGGGCGGCGTGAAACATGCGCCGCCCACGGAAGTCTCAGCCCGGCGTGAACCACAGCACGGACAACGGGGGCAGGGTGATCAGCGCGGACGCGGGCTGTCCATCCCACGGCGTGGGCTCCGTATGGAGCTGTCCCATGTTCCCCACGTTGGAACCCCCGAACTCTCCCGCGTCGGAGTTGACCACCTCCGCGTAGCTCGCGTGCAACGGGAAGCCCACGCGGTAGTTCTCACGCACGGACGGCGACAGGTTCGCCACGCACACCACGTGACGCCCGGGCTGCCGCGAGCGCCGCACGAACGCCAACACGTTCGACGACGCCGAGTCCGGCTGCAACCACTGGAACCCCACCGGCTCGCTGTCCGCGTCGTGCAGTGCCGGCAGCTCCCGGTACACACGGTTCAGCGTCGCCACCAGCCGCTGGATGCCTCCGTGCCCCGGGTCCTGCGTCAGGTGCCAGTCCAGGCTCTTGTCGTGGTTCCACTCCGCCGGCTGGCCGAACTCGCCACCCATGAAGAGCAGCTTCTTGCCCGGATGCGCCCACATCCACGCGAACAGCGCGCGCAGGTTCGCCCGCTTCTGCCACGGGTCTCCCGGCATCCGCCCGTACAGGCTGCCCTTGCCGTGCACCACCTCGTCATGGCTCAGCGGCAACATGAAGTGCTCGCTGAACGCATACAGCAGCCCGAACGTCAGCTGGTTGTGGTGGTACTGCCGGTAGATGGGGTCCTTCGAGAAGTACGACAGCGTGTCGTGCATCCACCCCATGTTCCACTTGAAGTGGAAGCCCAGGCCGCCCTCGCTCGTCGGCGCGGAGACTTTCGGCCACGCCGTGGACTCCTCGGCGATCACCACCACGCCCGGGTGCTTGCGGCGCACGGTGTCGTTGAGCTCGCGCAGGAACTGGATGGCCTCCTCGTTCTCGCGGCCACCCCAGCGATTGGGGATCCACTCACCCTGCTTGCGGCTGTAGTCGAGGTAGAGCATCGACGCCACCGCGTCCACGCGCAGTCCGTCGATGTGGTACTCCTCGATCCAGAACAGCGCGTTCGCGATGAGGAAGTTGCGCACCTCGTTGCGGCCGAAGTTGAAGACCAGCGTCCCCCAATCCGGCTGCGCCCCCTTGCGAGGGTCCGCGTGCTCGTACAGCGCGGTGCCGTCGAACTCGCCCAGCGCGTGCGCGTCCCGGGGGAAGTGTCCGGGCACCCAGTCCACGATGACGCCGATGCCCTCCTGGTGCAGGTGGTCCACCAGGAAGCGGAAGTCATCCGGATGTCCGAAGCGCGCCGTGGGCGCGTAGTACCCGCTGACCTGGTACCCCCACGAGCCGCCGTACGGATGCTCCGACACGGGCAACAGCTCCACGTGGGTGAAGCCCATGGACTTCACGTACTCCGACAGCGCGGGCGCCATCTCCCGGTACGTCATCGGCCGGTCGCCATCCTCGACCACGCGGCGCCAGCTCCCCAGGTGCACCTCGTAGACGCTCCAGGGCTGGTGCGCGACGTCCTCGTGCTTCGCGCGCGTCTCCAACCACGGCGCATCCCCCCAGTCGTACCGCCCCAGGTCGTGCACCACCGACGCCGTCGCCGGAGGCACCTCCGTGCGGAACGCGAACGGGTCCGACTTCAACACCCGGGGTCCACCCTGGCCCGGACGAATCTCGAACTTGTAGCGCGCCCCTTCACCCACCTCGGGGACGAACAGCTCCCAGATGCCGGAGGCGCCCATGCGCCGCATGGCGTGCAGCCGCCCATCCCAGCTGTTGAAGTCCCCCACCACGGACACGCCCGCGGCCGTGGGCGCCCACACCGCGAAGGCCACGCCCCGCGTGCCGTTGTGGTGACTCAGGTGCGCGCCCATCCGCTCCCAGAGCCGCTCGTGGCGCCCCTCGCCCGCGTAGTACAGGTCCATCTCCCCGAGCGTGGGCAGGAAGCTGTAGGGGTCTCTCAGCGTGAAGACGCGCTTGCCGGGGTACTCCACCTCCAGCAGGTAGCTGAAGGTCTTGTCGCGGCCGTTCACCCGCGCCTCGAAGACGCCGCCCAGCCGGTGGTTCATCGGCACGCGCCCGCCGAACTCCGGGAGCACGTGGATGGCGACGGCTTCCGGACGGAAGGCG
Source organism: Myxococcus guangdongensis (assembly GCF_024198255.1). Lineage (NCBI taxonomy): Bacteria > Pseudomonadati > Myxococcota > Myxococcia > Myxococcales > Myxococcaceae > Myxococcus > Myxococcus guangdongensis. Next base: position 502,121 of record NZ_JAJVKW010000007.1, on the reverse strand, counting down.
CGAACCACCACGCCGTCACCGTCCGGATGGATGCCCAGCACGGAGTGGGGCTCCGGGTGCCGCAGCTCCACCACGCGCTGCAACTCCGCGTCGACCTGCGCCTTTTCCGCGGGCTTCCTCACTGGCCTTCCTCCATCCGCATGAGGGCCTCGACGGGGATGCGCACCCAATCGGGCCGGTTCGCCATCTCATACCTCACTTCGTACAGGAGCTTCTCCAGCTCGAACGCGCGCAACATCGTGTCGAATGCCGCGTCGTCCGAGGGCAGGAAGGCCGCTCCCTGGGTCACCTTGCGATAGCCCGTCAGGAATGCATCGCGGCTGGGGCCCACCCGTCCCCGAGGCGTCCCTCCCTCGAGCGCCACCGTGGCCTCCGCGTAGTCGAACGAGCGGATCATCCCCGCCACGTCGCGCAGCGGGCTGTACTTCTCCCGTCGTGACGTGAAGCTGCGGGCCGGCTCCCCCTCGAAGTCGAAGATGAGCCACTCGTCGTTGGCCCGCAGCACCTGCCCCAGGTGCAGGTCTCCATGGATGCGAATCTTCTGCCCGGACGGTGTCACCTGCGCGAGCCGCCTCGCGTACTCCACCAGCTTCTCGCGCCGCCCCTCCAGGTCCGCATGCAGGCGGCCCGCCTCCGCCAGCGTCACGCCCAGCTCACCCACGATGGACGCGCTCCAGCGCTGCAGGTCCTCCTGCAGCAGCGGTTCCGGCGCGAAGGCCGCGTCGTCCGCGGGCGCCGAGCCGAAGGCCTGGTGCAAATCCCCCAGCCTCGCCCCCAGCTCCTCCATCTCGCTCAGGAAGCGGTCGCCCACCGGCCGCGCCTGGCGCATCCGGTCCAGCGTGTACTTCCAGCCGTCCACCGAGTCGGGCACGAACCGGTGCGCCAGCGCCAGCGTGGCCCCGGCGGCGCCCTCCAGCCGCAGCGCCCCCAGGAGCACGGGCGTGGCGCGGAACGAGGTGCGCGTGGCGAGGAAGCGCCCCACCTCGTACTCGGGATTCACGCCCGCCTCGAGCTTGCGGATGATCTTCACGATGACCTTCTCACCGAGCACCACCGACGTGTTGCTCTGCTCCACCAGGAGCCGCCGCACGGGGACGGGGGAGGTCAGGCCCAACAGTCCCTCGGGGCCACCCATCCACTCGCCCACCACGCGGCCGGAGGCGGAGGGAATCTGCGCGCCGTCGCGGATGAGGTCGAACAGCGCGCGCAGGCACCCGTCGTCCTCGAGCGCGTCCTTGATGCCGTCCGACGACGGCTTCACCGGCAGGAGGTAGCGCTCCGGCTGCCCCAGCTCGTAGACGACCTCCACCACGGCGAGCGACAGGTTGCAGGGGATGGCGTCCAGGTTGGCGTGGTCCACCACGCTGACCTGCTTGATGGGCCAGGCCTTGCCGGAGAACCAACGCTGGCTCTTGAGGTGGTCGGGCAGTTTCGTCAGGTCCAAGGTCGTCATGCTCGGCTCCCTCCGGGCACCGGCTGGTCCAGCCGAAACCACAGGAACATGAAGGGCCCCATCGACAGCTGATAGGGCAGGTCACTGATACGCGGGAACGGTGTGTCGCCAATCAACTCCACGGGCACCATGCCCTCCCACTCCCGCAGGTCCAGCACCGCTGGCTGCGAGAAGCGCGACAGGTTGCACACCACGAGCACCGTCTGGCCCTCCCATTCCCGCACGAACGACAGCACCTTGCGGTTCTCCAGGGAGACGAACCGCAGCTTCCCCAACGAGAACACCGGGTAGCGCTGGCGGATGCGGATCATCCGCTTCACCCAATGCAGGAGGCTGGACTTCACGCGCTCCTGCGCTTCGACGTTGATGGACTGATAGCCGTAGACCGGGTCCGCGATGACGGGTGCGTAGAGCCTGGCGTAGTCCGCCCGGCTGAAGCCCGCGTTCCTGTCTCCGGTCCACTGCATGGGCGTGCGCACGCCGTTGCGGTCGCCCAGGTAGATGTTGTCCCCCATGCCGATTTCGTCGCCGTAGTACATGACGGGCGTGCCGGGCAGGGTGAACAGCAGGCTGTGCATCAGCTCGATGCGCCGCCGCCCGTTGTCCATCAGCGGCGCGAGCCTGCGGCGGATGCCCAGGTTGATGCGCATGCGTGGGTCGGTGGCGTACTCCCGGTACATGTAGTCCCGGTCCTCGTCCGTCACCATCTCCAGCGTCAGCTCGTCGTGGTTGCGCAGGAAGATGGCCCACTGACACGAGTCCGGAATCTCCGGCGTCTGCTGCATGATCTCGACGATGGGCGTGCGGTCCTCCCGGCGCACGCCCATGTACAGGCGCGGCATCACCGGGAAGTGGAAGCCCATGTTGAACTCGTCGCCCTCGCCGAAATAGACGCGCACGTCGGCGGGCCACTGGTTGGCCTCCGCGAGCAGCATCTTCCCCGGGTACTCCGAGTCGATCGTCTTGCGCAGGCGCTTGAGGAAGGCGTGCGTCTCCGGGAGGTTCTCGCAGTTGGTGCCCTCGCGCTCGAAGAGGTAGGGCACCGCGTCGCACCGGAAGCCGTCCACGCCCATGTTCAGCCAGAAGCGCATGATGTCCAGCATGGCTTCCTGCACCTGGGGGTTGTCGTAGTTCAGGTCCGGCTGGTGGCTGAAGAAGCGGTGCCAGAAGTACTGCTTGGCCACCGGATCCCACGTCCAGTTGGAGCGCTCCGTGTCGGTGAAGATGATGCGCGTGCCCTTGTACTTGTCTTCCGTGTCGCTCCAGACGTACCAGTCGCGCTTGGGGCTCTTCGGATCGCTCCGGGACTCCTGGAACCAGGGGTGCTGGTCGCTGGTGTGGTTGACCACCAGCTCGGTGATGATGCGGATGCCGCGCTTGTGCGCCTCGTCCACCATGCGCTGGAAGTCCGCGAGCGTGCCGTAGTCCGGATGCACGCCGTAGAAGTCCGCGATGTCGTAGCCGTCATCGCGCAGGGGAGAAGGGTAGTGCGGGAGGATCCACAGACAGTCGACCCCCAGGTCCTGGAGGTAGGGCAGCTTCTCGATGAGGCCCGGGATGTCCCCGTGGCCGTCGCCGTTGGAGTCGTGGAACGCTCTTAGGTGCAGCTCGTAGATGAGGGCCTTCTTGTACCAGAGGGGATCCAGTTCCATACGCCTCTCAGGGTGTCACTCGTAGTAGTCGAACGCGTGCTCGGTGCGACGGAAGCGGTACACCGCCCAGACGGCCGCGGGCTGCTCGGGTGTCAGGCGCACCTGGACATCGGAGCCCTGCCACAACGAGCGCTCGTCCGTCATCAGTTCGTGCACCTGGTACGTCTCGTCGGGCTTCGCGCCCAGCCAGTCCAGGGGCAGCCGCAACAGCGCCTCCTGGGCGGCGTACGGGTCCAGGCTCACCGCGCACAGCACCGTGCTGGTGCCGTCCTTCGTGCGCTTGCCGTAGAAGAGGACCCGCTCGTTGTCGGAGTCGAAGAAGCGCAGCGTGTCGTACGTGTGCAGCGCGGGCTGGGTGCGCCGCGCCGAGTTGAGCCTGGCAATCCAGTCCCGGATGTTGCCGGGCCGGTCCAGGTCCCACGCGACGAGCTGGTACTTCTCCGAGTCCAGATACTCCTCCTTGCCGGGCAGCGGGCGGCCTTCGCACAGCTCGAAGCCGCAATACATCCCGTAGACCGAGGAGAGCGTGGCGGCAAGCGCCGCGCGCAGGCGGAATGCACCGGGCCCCGCGTTCTGCAACAGCTCCGGCAGGATGTCCGGCGTGTTGGGCCACAGGTTGCCGCGGAAGAAGTCGGACACGGGGGGGCGGGTGATCTCCTCCAGGTAGTCCCGCAGCTCGCCCTTGAAGTTGCGCCACGTGAAGTACGTGTACGACTGGGTGAAGCCCACCTTGCCCAGGGCCTTCATCACCTTGGGACGGGTGAAGGCCTCCGACAGGAAGAGCACGTCCGGGTGGCGGTCCTGCACGCGGCGGATGAGCCACTCCCAGAACTGGATGGGCTTGGTGTGGGGGTTGTCCACGCGGAAGGTCCGCACGCCCTGCTGCACCCAGTGCAGGACGACGGACTCCAGCTCCACCCAGAGCGACTCGCGCGCGGGGCCCATCCAGTCGAAGTTGACGATGTCCTCGTAGCGCTTGGGCGGGTTCTCCGCCGTCTTGATGGTGCCGTCCGGGCGGCGCTGGAACCACTCCGGATGCTCCTTCACGTACGGGTGGTCCGGCGAGCACTGGTAGGCCAGGTCCAGCGCCACCTCGATGCCGTGCGACTGCGCGGCCTGCAGGAAGTGACGGAAGTCCGCGAGCGTGCCCAGGCTGGGGTGCACCGCCTTGTGGCCTCCCTCCGCGGCGCCGATGGCCCACGGGCTGCCGACGTCGTCGGGGCCCGCCTTGAGGCTGTTGTTCTTCCCCTTGCGCGCGGTGCGGCCGATGGGGTGGATGGGCGGCAGGTACACCACGTCGAAGCCCAGCTTCTGGATGTACGGCAGCCAGACTTCCGCGTCCTGGAAGGTCGCGTGGGTGCGGCCGTCGCGCTTCGCCGAGCGCGGGAAGAACTCGTACCACGCCCCGAAGCGCGCCTTCTCCCGGTCCGCGAAGACCTGGAGCATCGGCTCATGGCGCCGGGCCAGCGTCCGGTCCGGATACGTGGAAGCCACCGTGGCCAGCTCCGGCGCGAGCGCCACCGCGATGAGGTCCGGGCTCGCCGGCTGACGCAGGCGCACCGCGGCCTCGGTGAGCACCCGCGCGTCGTCCGGGTCCACCGGCTTCGCGCGCGCGGCGGCGCCCTCCAGGAGCGCGGCGCCCTCCAACAGCTCGCTCTTCACGTCCCGGCCCGCGTCCACCTTGCGCTTCAGCTCGGAGGTCCACGTCCGGAACAAATCTGACCAGGCTTCAATCGTGTACTCGTAGCGGCCATTGCGAGCCAGGGGGAACTCGGCCTCCCAGGCGTCGTTGCCGAGGGCGCGCATGGGGACCTCGCCCCAGTCGCTCTGCTCCTGTTGGGGTGAGACCTGGCGCCAGCGGACGACGGCGACGAGGACGTCATGGCCCTCCTTGAAGACGTCGGCGCGGACGGTGAGGCTGTCCCCGGCGATGCGCTTGACGGCGTGACGGCCCCCGTCGAGCTGGGGCTGGACGCCCTCGATGAACACGCTCCCGATTCGCTCTTTCATATCGGCTCGCGGCCCTTATAGGTCTGAGGTTGAGTGAAGCCGGGCGGCGTGTCGCGGGGTGCGTTGATGAAGGACGACTGGCGCGGCGGCCGCGTTGGCTCGTGAACGTTAGGGATGGGGGTCGAGGACGCCCACCCGGTGGACTCGAAGGGGCTGAGTGCCCGGCTGCCCATACTTGAAGCTGGGATCCGCCCCTCGGGTTGCGGTATCCGGGAAAGGCATGGCGCTTCCTTCACCCACTGCTCAGCGGGCGAGCGACCCGGCGGCCGACAGGGCCCTGCTCCAGCAGGTGGCCCTGGGCAGTGCCTCCGCCATGCGGGACGTCTACGCGCGCTGCGCTTCCCGGGCGTTCGCGGCGTGTCTGCGCCTGTTGCCCTCGCGCGCGGACGCGGAGGAGGTGCTCCAGGAGGCGTTCATCGAGGTGTGGCGGCGCTCGCGCGACTTCGACCCGGAGCGCGGGGGGCTGGAGACGTGGGTGACGACCATCGCCCGGACGCGCGCCATCGACCGGCTGCGCTCACAGGGGACGGCCGCGCGTGTGGCCGAGAGCGTGGTGCACCATCCGCCTCCGACGAGCGCCACGCCGCTGGCCCCCGACGACGCGTTGGGCGCGGGGCAGGACCGGGTGCGTGTGCGCGCGGCGATGTGGACCCTGCCTCCCGAGCAGCGCGAGGTGGTGGAGCTGGCCTACTTCGAGGGGCTGTCGCAGCGGGAGATCGCCGAGCGCACCCGGCATCCGCTGGGCACGGTGAAGACGCGGGCGCGGCTGGCGCTGGAGAAGCTCGCGGACGTGCTCGGGCGGAGCGGCTGAGGATTCCGGCCCCACGTTAAGGGAGTCTTAAGAACCTCCGGTTACTGTCGGCCTTCATTCATCCATTCGTGACGGCACCGTGGTGACCGGGAGGGAGAGGAGGCGAGCGGGACATGGGGGAGCGAATCCTGCTGGTGGAGGACGACGCCCGGCTGGGCGCGCAGATCGTCGAGCACCTGAAGGGGGCGGGCTTCGAGGCGGAGTGGTGGACGGAGGGGCGGATGCTCCTGCCCGGCGAGCTCCCCGACGTGGGGCTGGTGGTGCTGGACCTGATGCTGCCGGGGACGTACGGGCTGGACATGCTCAAGGCGCTCCGGTTTTTTTCGGAGGTGCCGGTGCTCATCCTGAGCGCGCGCAACGACACCTTGGACAAGGTGCGGGCGCTGAAGCTGGGCGCGGACGACTACCTGACGAAGCCGTTCTGGCCGGAGGAGCTCATCGAGCGGGTGCGCGCGCGGCTGCGCCGGCCGGTGTTGCAGAGGCCGGAGGCGGTGCTGGAGTTGGGGCCGCTGCGCGTGGACTTCCAGGGGCGTGAGGTGCGCGTGGAGGGGCGCGTCGTGGAGTTGACGCGGGTGGAGTTCGAGGTGCTCGCGGCGCTGGCGCGCAGGCCTCGTGAGGCGGTGACGCGGCAGTGGCTGGTGGAGCACGTGTTGGACCCGGAGCGCGAGGGGACGGAGCGGACGCTGGACGTGCATGTGTCGCGGCTGCGCAGGAAGCTGTCGCCGGCGCAGTGCGTGGAGACGGTGTGGGGCGTGGGCTACCGGCTGGTCGCGGGGGATGGTTCGTGAAGCTGCGCTTGCGCCTGGCGCTCACGGCGATGGCGGCGGTGCTGCCCGTCGTGGTGGCGATGGCGTACTTCCAGCAATCGCTGCGGGAGCGCTCGCAGGAGGAGGTGCTGGAGGCCGCCACGCTGGCGCGCGTGCAGGTGGAGCGCTCGCGGTGCGAGGCCTCGCCGGAGACGTGGCGCCCGCGTCCCTCGGAGCGAGGCGCGCCGCCTCCTCGTCGTGGCGAGGATGGGCGTCCGCCTCCGCCCCGTGCACCGGGGGGTGATGATGATGGGCGACCGCCTCCGCCCCGTTCGCCGCGTGGTGATGATGATGGGCGACCTCCTGCGCCCCGTTCGTCCGATGAAGGCGCGGAGGGGCGCCCACCGCGTCAGGGTGGACCTCGTGGCGACGATGGCGCCAGGCCGCGCGCATTCATGGATGGGCCCGACGCTCGTGGGCGCGCAGGTTCGTCCACGCCGAGTGGCCTCGGTCCCTCCTTCTTCGAGGACGGGCGTCCTTCTCCGGGGGAGGGGGATGGCCCCGGCAATGGCGGACGTGTGCCCGCGCGGGTCGAGCACTTCCCCTATGACGCCCGGTTCGTCTCCCTCAATCCGAGGGCCCCTGCGTTGTCGGAGGAGATGAAGGCCGCGGCGCTCGACGGGACGGTGGTTCGCCGCTTCGAGCAGGACGGACGCCGCATGCTCGAGGTGCTGCTGCGCATGCCGTGGGAAGGGGGGCCGTGTGCCTTCATCCTCGCGCGCCGCGAGGAACCGCCTTCTCCTTCGCTGCTCTCCCTGCCTCCGCTGAAGGACTGGAGCCTGCTGGTCTCCACCGTCGTGGCGTCCGTCGTGCTCGCGCTGGGGCCGGTGGTGCGGAGGATTCGCATGCTCACCGAGGACGTGCGCGCCTCGGCTCGCAGCGGCTACGAGCAGCCGGTGGCCGTGCGCGGCCGGGATGAGATCGCCGACCTGGCGCGCGCCTTCCAGGAGGCCCGCGCGGAGATCCAAGCGCGGATGGCGCACCAGGAGGCGCGCGAGCAGGGCCTGCGTGACTTCCTGGCCAACACGACCCATGACGTGATGACACCGCTCACGGTGCTGCAGGGCCACCTGTCCGCGATGCAGCAGCGCGTGGGACGCGGTGAGCGCGTGGCCGCGTCGGAGGTGGCCTCCGCGATGAGCGAGGCCCACTACATGGCCTCCCTGGTCCACAACCTCGCGGCGGCGACGCGACTGGAGGCCGGCGCTCCCCATGTCCAACGCTCACCCGTGGACCTCAATGACGTCGTGGGCCGTGTCCTCGGACGTCATCAGCCCATCGCCCGGCAGCAGCGCATCTCGTTGGAGAGCGGCGTTCCCGCGGTGCCGGTGCGGGTGCTCGGAGACGTGACGCTCATCGAGCAGGCCGTGAGCAACGTCGTGGGCAATGGCGTGCGCTACGGCCGCGAGGAGGGTCACGTGGCGGTGGTGCTGGAGAGCACCCGCGAGGGGCGCTTCCACCTGCGCGTCATCGACGACGGGCCGGGCATCCCCGAGGACGAGCGCACGCGGCTGCTCGCCCGGGGCATGCGGGGCAACGCGGCCCGCACACGCGCGCCGGAGGGGCAGGGGCTCGGGCTGCACATCGCCCACGACGTGGCCCAGGCACATGGCTGGGCCCTGACCCTGAGCCCGTCGGAGTATGGCGGGCTCGAGGTGTGCTTCTCGGGCGAGGTGCTCAGCGACGCCGTCCCGGTGTCGCGCGCGTGATGCCGGGTCCCGGGCTCAATCGAGCACGCTGGCGTCGTAGCGACCGTTCTCCAGCTTCTGGAGATACGCCTCGAAGAAGTCCTCCATCGAGTCGGCGTACGGGCCCAGGGGACCGCCGTGGATCTCCCAACGAATCACCTGCCCGACGCTGCCATGCTCCTCGGGCTCCAGGTCCACGCAGTAGAGGTTGCCGCCACTGTCCGAAGCGAAGGGCACCCAGCCCGGGTGCCACCACGTCCACTTCACGAACTGCTGCTCCTCGGACAGCTCGTGGGGCGTGGCCTTCTTGAAGACGCCGTTGTCGACGTGCTCGCGCAAGCCCTTCCACACGTCTTGGATGTGCTCCGTGGGCAGCACGTAGTACTCGGAGATGGACAGCCCCCTGGACGTCCCGGCCCCCCCGCCGAACTTCTGGAGGAACGCGCGGAAGTCCGAGGGCAGCTCCCTGCCGACCCGCTTCTCCAATGCGGCGATCTGCTGGGACGTGGCGGGACGGTTGACCGTCAGCCGCGATGCGTAGCCCGGGTGGTGCTTGTCGGCCCAGTCGCCAATCTGCTTCCAGATGCCGTCCATGCGCTTGCGAGCGGCCTGCTCCCGCGTGGGACCTCCGGCCGCGAGCAGGCGCTCGATGACCTTCGTGTAGCCACGGCGCGTCGCGAGGTCGATGGGGTAGTAGCCCACCGTGTTGGCCAGGTTCGGATCCGCGCGCGCCGCGAGCAGCGCCTCGAGCGGCTCCACGTCCTCGATGCAGGCCGCCAGGTGCAGCGGCGTCCATCCCCGCGCATTGGGCTGGTTCGGGTTGGCGCCCGCGCGCAGCAGCGCGCTCACGATTCGCGGCGACGGGGTGCTGAAGAGCTCGTCTTCGTTGAGGGTGAGGGTGAGGGCGGTGTCGCCCTCGTCATCCGTCGCGAGGTGGTTGACGTTGGCGCCCTTCGCGATGAGCCGCTCCACCGCCCCCACGTTCCCAGCGCGGATGGCCCACATCAGGGCCGTCCACCCGCGCTCGTTGACGGTGTCCACGGTGGCGCCGTGCTCGAGCAGCAGCTCCGTCAGCTTCGGCTGGTCCTTGAACTCCGCGGCCAGCATCAGGGGCGTCTCGTTCTGCCCATTGGGGGCATTGAGCTCCACCCCCGCCTTCAGCAGCGCCGCGAGGATGTCCTCCGAGGGCTCCTCGTTCTCCTCGCCGAGCAGGTCCGTGAGCACCGTGGAGCCCGCCTCGTCGTTCCATCGATGGTTGATGTGCGAGCCCTTGTCGATGAGCAGCTTCACCAACGCCACCCCTTCGTCACCTGATTGCGCCGTGGCGAACGAGAGCGCGATGGCTCCCTCCGCGTCCTGTGCGTGGAGGTCCGCGCCGGCGTCGAGCAGCAGGCGGACCACCTCGAGGCGGCCTTCGCTGGCCGCGGAGTGCAGGGCGGGATACCCCTTGCCATCGACGGTGTTCGGGTTGGCGCCCGCCGCGAGCTGCTTCGCGACGTCCTTGGCGTTCGAGGCTTCGATGGCTGCGAGCAGCCTGGCGTCCAGGGGGGACAACTTCTTCTTGGGCGACATGAGGGGGGCTCCGGCGGGGACGGTCGTTCTCCTCAACGTCGCCTCGACCGAAATGTCGCGACCCCTCCTGTTTCAGGCAAAGCGCGCGAGGAAGTCCGCGAGCAGGGGCCCCCCGCGTCGAGCTTCCTCGGGGGAACCCGGTCCGCCCTCGCGCAGGTGGGTGCGCAGCGCCTCGAGCGCTGGCTTCATCGCGTCATAGGCCTCGCTCGCGGCCTCCGCGTTGTCGAAGAAGCGATGGTGGAGCAACCAGCCTGTCACGGAGCAGGTGACGGCATGGAACGAGCGACTGTCATCGCGCTCGTACGTGAGTCGCAGTTGCCCCGCGACCTCTTCGTCCCGCGCGATGGTGCCACCCTGCGAGCCCTCCCAGCCGAGCGAGGCTCCCGCTTCGTACGGTGTCCATTCAACAGAAGGAGGGGCGTGCATCGACCCACCATTCCAGCGGGCCCGGTGAGGGTGCAAGGGTGGGTGCGCGCGTTCGTCGCGTGGGCGCCGACATGGGAGCAGGGGAGCGCCTCGATGGCGTGAGGCCCTCCGCGCGGTGGGCCCGGGGCTCGCGCGAGGCCGCCTCCGGTCCCGTTGCGCGTCGTCGCGCGGCGCTCCACGTTCAACACAGGTTCCCCTGGCTGACGCCGCGCCGCCGGAGGGGGCGGGTCTCGTGCTCACGTCTCGTGGGCGCGAGACACCTGGTCGAATCGAGACGAGGGGCCCGCGTCATGCCAGCCGAACCGTCCAGCCTTCGCGGTCCTCGCCTGTCCGAGCGTCCCTCGGGCGCGGTGCGTCGTGGGTGGCCCCCGACCTCGCGACAGGCCTGGCGACGCGCCCTGTCCATCCTCGCCATGGTGCTCCTCGTCGTGGCCGGAGAAATCTATGTGAGCGTCCTGGTGGGGCGCCGGCTGTCCTTGATGCTCGTGGTCGCCCTGACCTGCGTCATCATCAGCGTCGTGGTGTTCGGCTACCTCTTCATCTCGGATCGCGAGGAGCTTCCCCGTCCATGACCGAAGAGGTCCGCCGTGGGGAAGTGCACGGCGGGTCGTCCTGGAGGCCCAGGTGTGGGGTGAACAGTGACACCGGGTCTGGTTTGTGTGGCGCGCCGCGAGCGCCTAACCTGCCGTGTCCATGAAGGCGCTCATCGTCTCCCTGTTCTTGTTGGGTTCGGCTCCTCCCGCCGCGACTCCGGCGCTGGCACCGGAAGCGCTCTCGGCGCCGCCCGTGTCCGATGATTCCCCCACGGCGTGGGCCTGTACCGTCGACACGCTCCGCGAAGGCAAGGAGTGTGTCTTCGAGTCCGACGCCACGCCGGGCACGCCGAGCTCCGAGCAGGACGCGGCCAACCGCAAGCTGCTCAAGGACATCTCCCGCGCGCTGTGCACGGAGACGGTGAGCAATGCGCGCGAGGGCGTCACCGACGCGACGCTCATCTCCATGTGTGAGAAGCGCTATCTCGCCGCCGCGGACCGATGCGGGCTCGGTGGCAGCGTGTCCATCGTGGACACGAAGGGCCGCTTCGCGGCGACGGCGCGCACGTGCTACCGCAGCCTGTCCACGGTCCTCCAGGAGGCGCAGTTGATGGCCACCGTGGCCGCGCCCTGTTGTGAGTGCGCCGCGCGCCGAGGCTGCCCTGGCACGGGAGATCGCTGCTACGCGGACGTGTCCCAGCAGCAGACCTCCCCCGCGACGCTCGCGTGCCTGAGCGAGCGCTGCGAGGACGTGTGCTCGGTCGTGTTGCCCTCGACGTCCACGTCGCCCACCGCGCGGGAGCGTGCTGGGGCCTCTCGTTCTGGTTCCGCCTCGCTCTAGGAGTCAGCGCCATGCGCCACCATCCCTGGACTCTCCCCACCTGGGCCCTGTTGGGCTCGCTCGCCGCCGGCTGCGGCGCGTCGCACTCCCATGTCACCTGGGCGGAGTCGCCGCCCCGCGAGGACGCGCCCGTCGTCGAGAAGGCCCGCGAGGCCCCGCCGCCCAGCGCCTCCGCGGACCCCAAGGGCTTCGTCGCGCGCTATCCGAATCCGGCCCTGTGCGAGGCCGCCGCGCGTCGGGTCCAGGCCGAGTCTCGCGATGAAGGCTGGGCGGCCCTCAAGGCCTGCGTCGAGCTGACGCCCTTCACGCAGATCCGAGCGCTGCTCGGCGGCGCGTGGGCGGAGGACCTGAAGGTCCGGCCCGAGGCCGCGAACCTCATCGCGCGCGTGGTGGCGCAGCGCGGAGGCAGCGTGCCCGGCGAGCTCCAGTACCTGCAGGAGCGCAAGATTCCCATCTTCTCCCTCGCCTCGGCGGTGGAGCGTCCGGACACGTACAAGGGCCGCTACGTGATGCTGCGCGCGCGCGTCGCGGACCAGCGCTCGGAAGGGGAGAAGCCCACGGTGTGGCTGGTGGAGCACACGCTGGCCTCGGTGGAGTCGGATGCCCCGGTGGGCTACGGGGAGACGTTCGACACCACGACGACGACGAGCGGTGATCTGGGTGGGCAGACGCAGCTCACCGGGCCGGGGCGGCTGGGTGGGAATCTCAGCACGCGCGAGCGCGGCACCGTCTCCTCCACGCGCAAGCACTTCGACAACGTCTCGGACGAGACGGGCCGCGAGGCGCTGGGCCGGCTCTCCGTCGCGGACCCCTTCCTCGAGGCGCGTCGCGAGTACGTCTTCCTCGCGCGCTTCGATGGGGTGCGCCTGACGTCGGGAGGCAACGACGATGACGCCGAGGCGCCGCGCATCCCGGTGCTGACCATCGTCAGCTACCACGCCCCCCAGGCGCTCGTCGTCTACTGAGCAGTGGCCGGCGCGGGGCGTGTGCCCGCCAAGAAAAAACGAGGCGCCGGGTACCGTCCCGACGCCTCGTCTGGGGAGCTGGCCCCGCGCCAACCCCACCTGATTCCGAAAGGTCCGGAGGAAATAACGGCCTCTCACCGAGGAGACCCCGCGCGCTCCGGGTCGGCCACGGGCTGCGTGGATTTTTCCTCTCACCGTGGCGCACGCACATCGCGTGCTGTGAGGCGGGGTGGGGAAGTGGGCTTGCGACACCTCCCTGGCTCAGGGGCCGCCTGAGTCGAGTCCATGCTTGCGCAAGAGCTTGCGCAGGTACACGCGATCGATGCCCGCTTCACGCGCCGCGCGGGACACGTTGCCCTCGCAGCGCTCGACGAGGTTGCGCAGGTAGTCGCGCTCGAAGCCCTCGATGAGCCGCTCCTTGGCTTCCTTGAAGGGCAGGTCGAGCGCCAGCGACAGCGTCGACTCGTCGTCCTCCTCGTCCTGGGAGGCCCTCGCGCGAGGCGGGGCCTCGGGCAGGTCGGGCATCTCCGGCAGCGCCTCCTCGCCCATGCTGACCACGCGGTCGACCACGTTGCGCAGCTCGCGCACGTTGCCCGGCCAGGGGTACTGCGTCAGCAAGGCGCGCGTGACATCGGACAGGGCGCTGGGGGGCTTGCCCAGGCGCGAGAGGACGGTGTCGATGAGCAGCGGGATGTCCTCGGGGCGCTCGCGCAGGGGCGGCAGCACGACGCGCAGCACCGCGAGCCGGTGAAACAAGTCGCCCCGGAAGCGGCCCTGCTTCACCGCGCCCTCCAGGTCCTGGTGCGTGGCGGCGACGACGCGCACGTCGAAGGTGCGGTAGTCGTTGGCGCCCACGCGCTTGACCTGCCGGCGCTCCAGCACGCGCAAGAGACGCGGCTGGACCTCGAGGGGCAGCTCACCGACCTCGTCGAGGAAGAGGGTGCCGCCGTGGGCCCGCTCGAAGGCGCCAGCGCGATCTGCCTGGGCCCCGGTGAAGGCGCCCTTCACGTGGCCGAACAGCTCGCTCTCCAGGAGCTGGGGAGGGATTCCCGCGAGGTCCGCGATGACGAAGGGGCCCTTGCCGCGCGAGCCGTGCGTGTGGATGGCCTCCGCGCACAGCTCCTTGCCCGTGCCGGTCTCGCCCTGGATGAGGACGTCGGATTCGCCCTGCTGGGTCATCCGCTCCAGGAGGGTGAAGACCTCCCGCATGCGGCGGCTCGTGCCCACCAGGCCGCCGAAGCTGCCGCGGGTGGAGAGGGGCGGGGCCTTGGACTTCTCGCCCTCGGCGATGAGGCGCAGCTCCGTGGTCCCCAGGGTCAGCGTGGCCCCTGGACGAACCTCCAATTCCGAGAAGCGCATGCCCTCGCAGAAGGATCCATTGCGCGAGCCCGGGTCCGTGGCGCGCACGGTGTTGTCCCGGACCTCCAGGACGAGGTGCTGCCGGGAGACGGCGCGATCCGGCAGGACGATGTCCGCGGTCGCCTCGGAGCCGACCCGGTAGCGTCCCGGCGTCAGTGGGTACATCCGTCCGGCATCCGGCCCGGACAGCACCGCCAGCTTCACCCGGACGCGCGCGCTCCGGAGTGCCGGTAGGCTATCGGTTCGGACCAGCGCGTCATCCCCATCCTCGTCTCCCATACTCGCCACGGTTGGGATCATAGCACGGGGAAGACCTGGGAAGTTCGGGGACCTGGGAAAGTGGGGTAGGGTCGGTTCTTGATATGGCCTTGCAGCCCGGAGACAGGTTCGGCCGATACGAGTTGGTGTCGTGGCTCGGTCGGGGGGGAATGGCGGAGACGTGGCGCGCCCGGTGGCTGGGCGACGCCGGCGTGACGAAGTCCGTCCTGATCAAGAAGGTGCTGCCGGAGTTCGTGGCGGACGACGCGTTCGTGTCGATGTTCGTCAATGAGGCGCGCATCTCGGCGACGCTGTCCCACGGGAACATCGCGCAGGTCTTCGACTTCGGACGGGTGGATGGGCAGTACTACCTGGCGATGGAGTTGGTGGATGGGCCGCCGCTGCACCGCATCATGAAGCGGGCGGTGAAGACGGGCCTGCCGCGGTTGCCCATTCCCATCGCGACGTACATCACGTTGGAGATCTGCCGGGGGCTGCACTACGCGCACACGCGGACGGACGACAAGGGCGTGCCGTTGGGCATTGTCCATCGGGACATCTCCCCGGACAACGTGCTCGTCAGCTACGAGGGGCAGGTGAAGATCGTCGACTTCGGCATCGCGAAGGCGCGGATGGCGCGCAACTTCCAGACGGAGCCGGGGGTGGTGAAGGGGAAGTATCTGTTCTTCTCACCGGAGCAGGCGAGAGGGCGGGAGGTGGATGCGCGGTCGGATGTGTGGGCGACAGGGTTGGTGTTGTACGAGATGTTGTGCGGGCAGCCGCCGGTGTCGGGGTCGCAGGCGTCGGTGATGATGCGGATGGCGAACGGGGAGTTCCCGTCGCCTCGGAAGGTGTACCCGGGCCTGCCGGAGGAACTGGACGACATCGTCATGAAGGCGTTGGCGGTGGACTTGTCGGCGCGGTACGAGTCGGCGAACGCGTTCGCGGATGCGCTGGCGGGGTTCCTGTATTCGTATTCGCCGCGCTTCTCGGCGATGAACCTGGCGTACCTGGCGCGGGTGCTGTTCCGGGGGGACATGGCGCAGGAGGGGCGTGAGCTGTCCGTGCCTCCGTCGTTCATCGATGAGCTGACGCTGTGGCGACAGCAGGCGGAGACTCCGACGCAGGTGCCGCCGGCCCGTGGGTCGAAGCCGGTGGTCTCGCAGGTGATGTCCCAGGTCGAGACGGACTTGAAGTCCCGGCCTCCGCGGGCGACCCGGAAGTTGTTACCCGCGGCGATCGAGGTGCCGCCTCCGGTCGTGGATGATGGGCCCGAGGTTCCGACTCACGCGACCAAGGTCGTCGGGCTGGGAGTCAATCGCGGGGTCCTGTTCGCGGCAGCGTTGGCCGTTGGGATCATCGGGGCAGGGGGCCTCTGGTACTTCGGATGGACCCAAGCTGTGCCGGCGCCGCAGTCCTCGGGGGCGCCGGTAAATCCCGCGTACCCGATTCCGGGGCGGCTCGACGATGAACAGAGCGCCCGCTCGATGTCGGCCACGGAGCTGGCCGAGGAGGCGCGGAAGAAGGCTCAACGTGCTCGCGATAATGGGTCCTATCGGAGCGCCGCGGACTTCGCGGATCAATGCCTCAAGAATGCACCGGATCATCCCCAGTGTCTGCTGATTGCTGGGGCCAGCCATGCGCGAGATGGGAAGTTCGAGGAGGCCGCGAGTCGATATCAGCGGTTCGTCGACCGTCACCCTGAGCATGATTTCTCGAAGACGGCTCGGACCTTGGTGGAGGAGTACTCGAGGAAGAGGACGGAGGAGAAGCCCGCGCAACCTCCTGGAGAAACCGAGGCTACGGCCCGTGGCACGACGCCTGCGGGAGGTTCGTCTCCACCGCGAGAGGCTCCGCCTGGATACAAGGTCATCTACGACGAGGCCGCCCCTGCCAAGCCCGTCACGAAGTCTGGCGCTGCTTCCGCCTCTTCACTCTGGAATCCCCCTGATAGCCCGGTCCGTGACTTGATTCTGAAGGCTCGGGAGTTGATCAAGGCGCAGAAATACAAAGAGGCGGACCTTGCCGCGGAGGCGTGTGCGAGGATCGAGCCCGAAAACCCAGACTGTCACTTGCTCATGGGAATCGTTTCCGCACGACTGAACAAGGCCGACGAGGGCGCACGGCATTACAGACGTTTTCTAGAGCTTGCCCCAAACAACCATCCGAGTCGCAAAGGTGTCACGGATTTGCTCAAGGCCTACGACTCGCATCGTTGACCCAGGGCTGCCCGAACTCGTGAACCTCGTGGCCCGTCCTGCTTTCAGCTGGGTTGCCACCCATGCGCGCATGATCGCGAGGGGCACTTCAGTAAGTGGGCAAAACCGGACAGGTTAGCGATCCAAGAGGGCTGTGGTAGGGTCGGCGCTTGATATGGCCTTGCAGCCCGGAGACAAGTTCGGCCGATACGAGTTGGTGTCGTGGGTCGGCCGAGGGGGAATGGCGGAGACGTGGCGCGCCCGGTGGATGGGCGACGCTGGCGTGACGAAGTCCGTCCTCATCAAGAAGGTGCTTCCGGGCTTCGTGGCGGACGAAGCGTTCGTGTCGATGTTCGTCAATGAGGCGCGCATCTCGGCGACGCTGTCCCACGGGAACATCGCGCAGGTCTTCGACTTCGGACGGGTGGACGAGCAGTACTTCCTGGCGATGGAGTTGGTGGACGGGGCCCCGCTTCACCGCATCATGAAGCGGGCGGCGACGACGGGCCTGCCGCGGTTGCCCATTCCCATCGCGACGTACATCGCCTTGGAGATCTGCCGGGGGCTGCACTACGCGCACACGCGGACGGACGACAAGGGCGTGCCGCTGGGCATCGTCCATCGGGACATCTCTCCGGACAACGTGCTCGTCAGCTACGAGGGGCAGGTGAAGATCGTCGACTTCGGCATCGCGAAGGCGCGGATGGCGCGCAACTTCCAGACGGAGCCGGGGGTGGTGAAGGGGAAGTACCTGTTCTTCTCACCAGAGCAAGCACGAGGGCGCGAGGTGGATGCCCGCACGGATGTCTGGGCGACAGGGTTGGTGTTGTACGAGATGCTGTGCGGGCAGCCACCGGTGTCGGGCTCGCAGGCGTCGGTGATGATGCGGATGGCGAACGGAGAGTTCCCGTCGCCTCGGGAGGTGCACCCAGGCCTGCCGGAGGAGCTGGACGACATCGTCATGAAGGCGCTGTCGGTGGATTTGTCGGCGCGGTACGAGTCGGCGAATGCGTTCGGGGACGCGCTGGCGGGGTTCCTCTATTCGCATTCACCTCGCTTCTCGACGATGAGCCTGGCGTATCTGGCGCGGGTGCTGTTCCGGGGGGACATGGCGCAGGAGGGGCGTGAGCTGTCCGTGCCTCCGTCGTTCATCGATGAGCTGACGCTGTGGCGACAGCAGGCGGAGCGTCCGACGCAGGTGCCGCCGGCCCGTGGGTTGGCGCCCGTGGCGATCGAGGTGCCGCCTCCGGCCGTGGACAAGACGCCCGTGGCGCCGACGGAGCTCCGCGCACGCACGACGGGGCGGGGGATGCTGGTGGGGGCCGCGGTGGCCGTGGGTGTCATCTGGGGAGGCATCTACGGGTCATTCGGGCAGCCGCTGTCTCAGTCCTCGGAGGTCCTGATGAATCCCGCGTACCCGATTCCCGGGCAGTTGGATGACATACGCCCTGGGTCCGCTGCCGTTCTTGCGGAGGAGGCTCGGAAGATGGCGCAACGTGCACTCGATAGCGGCGCCTATCGGGACGCCGTGGACTTCGCGAATCAATGCCTCGACAGCGTACCGGACCATCCCCAGTGTCTGCTGACTTCCGGGGCGAGCCTTGCGCGCGCGGGGCGGTTCACGGAGGCCGCGAATCAGTATCAGCGGTTCGTTCTCCGTCACCCTCGTCATTCGCTCATGCCGACCGCTCGGACCCTGGTCGAGGAGTACACGCGGAAGAGCGCGGAGGAGCAGCCCGTGCAACCGTCAGGAGGCGCCGAGGCTACGGCACCGGGCAGTGTGCCTCCCCCCAGAGTGGCGCCTGCTGGATACAAGGTCATCTACGACCAGGAGGCCCCGGCCTCTCGAGCTGTTTCGTCGGAGCGAGCGATTCCCGCCAATAGCCCGATTCGCGAGGTGGTTCGCGATGCTCGGAACCTGATGGGTGCAAGGAAGTATAGGGAGGCGATTGGCGTCGCGGAGTGGTGTGTGAAACTCGATCCATACAACGCTGATTGTTATCTGGTGCTGGGGACCACCTACTCACGACTCAATCTGCCCGATATCGGAGCGCAGTATTACAGGCGCTTTCTCGAGCATGCGCCGAGCAACCACTCGAGCCGCCCGAGCGTGACGAAGTTGCTCAAGAAGTACGACAGCAAGCACAAGCGATGAGCTGACCCCGAGCACCCGCGCCCCACGCCCATGTCCACCGAACGAAACCAACGCTTCGGCCGGTATGAGCTCCAGTCCCTCATGGGGCGGGGCGGGATGGCGGAGACCTGGCGCGCGAAGCTCGTCGGTGCCGCGGGCGTCACCAAGCCGGTCCTCATCAAGATGGTGTTGCCCGAGTTCGCGAACCACTCGGACTTCATCTCCCGGTTCATCAGTGAAGCGCGCATCTCCTCCACGCTGTCCCACGGCAACATCGCCCAGGTCTTCGAGTTCGGCCGCGTCGAGGGCCAGTACTTCCTCGCCATGGAGCTGGTCGATGGCCAGCCCCTCCACCGCGTCCTGAAGCGCGCCGCCAGACTCGGGCTGCCTCGGCTTCCCCCTTCGCTCGCCGCGTACATCGCCCTGGAGATGTGCCGGGGCCTGCACTACGCGCACACGCGCACCGACGAGAAGGGCGCCCCCCTGGGCATCGTCCATCGGGACATCTCCCCGGACAACGTCCTCATCAGCTACGAGGGACAGGTCAAGATCGTCGACTTCGGCATCGCCAAGGCCCGCATGGCCCGCGACTTCGAGACCCAGCCCGGCGTCGTGCGCGGCAAGTACCTCTACTTCTCCCCCGAACAGGCCAAGGGACTCGAGGTCGATGCCCGCAGTGACGTCTGGTCCACCGGCCTCGTGCTCTACGAGCTGCTCTGCGGGCAACCGCCCGTCACCGGCACCCAGGCCGCGGTGATGCTGCGTCTGGCCTACGGCGAGTTCCCTCCACCCCGGCAGCTTCGCCCCAGTCTCCCCCCCGAACTGGACGCGCTCATCATGTCCGCCCTGTCGGTGGACCTCGACGCCCGCTACCGCTCCGCGCACGCCTTCGCCGAGGGACTGGCCGAGTTCCTCTACTCCCAGACCCGCTCGTTCTCCTCCCAGGACCTGGCGTACGGCGTCAGGCTGCTCTTCCGCGACGACCTCCAGAAGGACGGACGCACCCTGACCGTCCCTCGCTCCTTCGAGGAGGAGTTCGCGTCCTGGCGCACCTCCGAGGCCCGCGCCCGTCCACCTCCCTCGAAGCCGCACCCTCGGGAGACGCTGGAGCTCCCCGCCGCTCCGTACCCCGGCGCCACGCCCCTGGCCCGGAACCCCGACCTGGACCGGACCGTGCTCGATGCCTCGCGGTTCTCCGGTGAGCCGCCCACCCAGGTGCTCGGCGCGCTCGGGCTCTTGTCGCGCCTGTGGCTCTCCAGGAAATGGAGGGTGGCGGGACTCGCGTCACTCGGGGTGCTCGGCACGGTGCTCACCGGAGTCCTGATCGCCCGAGCCCTCCCTTCGGACTCCACGAGCACACCGACGGAGGGCCGTGACACGCGACCCGTGGCGGGCGAGCTGCGTCCTCCCGCCGTCATCGCGTATCCCGTGCGCGAGCTGACGCTCGAGGCGGACCGTGATGTCATCATCGTGCCTCCGAAGTTCCACGCCTTCGTGGACCTCGACCCCTCGAAGACCTACGCGCTCGGCGACGCGAGCGGACCCACGCAGGAGGCGCCCGAGGTCCTCGCGCCCGGCGCCGATGGACCGACGCGGGTCTTCCATCTGCTGTCCGGTGACGCGGACCAGCTCCCCGAGGCCAACCGCCTCGGCCAGGTGCCGATCGCCCCGATGCGCTTCTCGGGGGCTCGCTCGGTCGCGCTGTTCCGGCTGGGACCGCCCAGTCCCCGCTCCACGCCCTGGCGCAACATCCGCCTCGCCGGCCGGACCCGCGAGGCGTTCCAGGCGATGACCTTCGACCCGGACGCCGAAGGACTCCTCCTGAAGCGGGCGCTCACGCTCACCGGGTTGGACCCGATGGTGACGTATGCGCTGACGCTGGAGGCGACCGAGCAAGACGCGCTCCTCCATGGGCCCAAGGCCGGGCCCGCGCGCACCGTCATCTGCGCGCAGTGGGTGCCCGACGCGGGGGCCGCGCCACGCAATGCCCCCAGGTCCGAGAGGGAAGGGGCCCTGCTCCAGTTCCTCCTCTCCATCGGCACCGAGCAGCGCGTCCGCGGCGTGCTCGGGCTGCGGTGCGGCTTCATCGATGACAGCGTGGACGACAACTCGGGCGCGCTGCGGATGCGAATCGAGAAGCAGGCGCAGGAGCCGTCCAAACCTCCACCTTCGAAGAAGCCACGGAACGTGGACGTGGGAGCGCTCGTCCAGGAGATGCGGCAGCGGCTGCGGTCCGGGGACTCCGGGGCCGTGCTCTCCCTGGGAGAGAAGTGTCTGTCCATGGCCCCCCAGCACGCGGAATGTCTGCTCATGTCCGCGACGGCGTCGACGCTGGAGGGGCGCCCGGACGAGGCGGAGCGCCTCTATCGCCGGTTCCTCGAGCTGCATCCCCGGCATGCACAGACGGAGGTCGTGAAGGGCTTGTTGTCAGGTCTGGAAGGGGTGGACCCATCGCGGTGAGCGTTCGTTCGCGACCTGTCGTATCTTCCGCGCAAGGCCCGGGGGGGCACTCATGGCGCATGATCCACATGAGCAGTTCGGACGCTACGAACTGCAGTTCCTGATCGGCCGTGGAGGCATGGCGGAGACGTGGCGCGCCCTCCTGCTCGGCGCCGCCGGAGTCACCAAGCCCGTCCTCATCAAGAAGGTCCTGCCCGAGTTCGCCGACGACGACGCCTTCATCTCCATGTTCATCAGCGAGGCGCGCATCTCCGCTTCGCTCTCCCACGGGAACGTCGCGCAGGTCTTCGACTTCGGCATGATGGATGGCCAGTACTTCCTGGCCATGGAGCTGGTGGATGGACAGCCGCTCAATCGCGTCCTGAAGCGTGGCGCGCGGATGGGCCTGCCCCGTCTGCCCATTCCCCTGGCCGTCTATGTCGCCCTGGAGATGTGTCGGGGACTGAACTACGCGCACACGCGCACGAACGAGAAGGGCGTGCCGCTGGGCATCGTCCACCGGGACATCTCTCCGGACAATGTCCTCATCAGCTACGAGGGCCAGGTCAAGATCGTCGACTTCGGCATCGCCAAGGCCCGCATGCTGCGCGGCTTCCACACGGAGCCCGGTGTGGTGCGTGGCAAGTACCTGTACTTCTCCCCCGAGCAGGCCCGGGGGCACGACGTGGATGCGCGCACGGACATCTGGGCCACGGGGTTGGTGTTGTACGAGATGCTCTGTGGCCAGCCTCCCGTGGTGGGCCCCGAGCCGGTGGTCCTCACCCGGATGGCCCACGGCGACTTCCCGCCACCCATCCAGTTGCGCAAGGAGCTGCCCCCCGAGCTGAATGAGCTGATCATGAAGGCGCTGTCGGTGGACGTGGCGCGGCGCTTCGAGTCCGCCAATGCCTTCGGCGATACGCTGGCCGCGTTCCTCTATTCGTTCGCGCCCCGGTTCTCGACGATGAACCTGGCGTACCTGGTCCGTGAGCTCTTCCGGGAGGATTTGCAGAAGGACGGCCGCGAGCTCCGGGTCCCTCCCGCCTTCGTGGAGGAGCTGACGACGTGGCGCGAGCAGGAGTCGCCCGGCTCGGGACTCCGAGCCCCGCTGCCGGATGTGACGCCCGAGGATGCTCGTCCCACGACGCCCGGCGTGGGGGCCGGGATGCGTCCCGCGGTGTCAGGTCCGCCGCCGGCGTCGTCCACTCGGCCCACGACGCCTGGACCTTCGTCGAAGGATGCGAAGACGACGCGAGGGGAGTTGGGGGCAGGGGAGCGCTCGGTGAGCGGTGGCGCCTCGTCGGCACCGACGCCGCGCGTCTCGACGCCAGGGCTGGCGGCTCGGTCCACGCCGCCCCGGTCCGCGGTGACTTCCGGTCCCCGTGCCATGCCTGGCGGTGCGGCATCCTCGGGGGAGACGCCGAGCCCTCCTGGTGGGAAATCATCCTCGGTCTCCAGCCCGACGACGCCAGGGCCCTCGTCCTCGCCACCGCGTCGAACTCAGACGTCGGGCGAGGTACCCGCGTCCACGGCCAACACTTCCGGGGCGCGGTCGCCAGCACGTCGCACGCAGACGGCGGGCTCCCTGCCCGCGGTGGAGCCCGAGGCCCCCGAGCTCACGGTGCCTGCGTTCTCGCTCTCCGCATCGAGCCCCGCCGGGACTTCATCGTCGCCGCCGCCCCGTCGCACTCGCACGGAGGGCTCACTGCCCGCGGTGGTCCCCGATGCTCCCGAGTCCACGCTGCCGGAGTTCTCGCTCGCCGCGATGACCGCCGCGGCGGGACTTTCATCGACGACGCCACCGCGTCGGACTCAGAGCTCGAACGCGTTACCTGGTTCGGCCGATGACACGATGCCCGCGTTCTCGGTCTCCGCTTCGACCTCGTCGGAGGGCTCGGCCTCGCCACCGCGCCGCACCCAGACCGCGGCCGCGCTCTCCTCGGCGGTTCACGACCCCCCGTCGTCCGTGATCACGCCCACGGTGCGGTTCCCCTCGGTCCCAGGGCCTGCCTCGTCGTCGCCCCGTCGCACCCAGACCTCGGGCTCGATGCCCATGGTCATCCAGGATGTGTCGGCGCGCGCGGCGAACACCGCCACGGAGGGTCCCTCAGGGACCCCGGCTGCTTCAGCTCCGCCGCCACGTCGCACGCACACCCTGGGCCCGGTGCCCCAGCTCGTCGAGGACACTTCGACTCGCGGCGCGAGCGTGTCCACGGAGGGGCACTCAGGTCCCCTGGCGACCTCCGCTCCGCCACGTCGCACGCATCCCCTGGGCCAGGCGCCCATGGCCCTCCCGGAGTCAGCGTCGCGTGCGGCGAGCGCACCCACGGAGCTGCTTCACGCCGGCTCCGTTCCCGTGACGCCGGGCCTTCCCTCATTGCCTCCACGTCGCACCCACACCTTGGGCCCGACGCCCATGGGAATCCCCATCGCCGCGACACGCGCCGCGAGCGCGCCCACGGAGTTGCTTCGCTCGGACGCTGTTCCTCCAGCGCCTGTCCCCGCGGCGCCACCGCCGCGTCGCACGCTGCCCGCCGGGACCGCCCCCATGTCGAATCAGGAGGCCTCGGCTCGCGCCGCGAACGCGTCCCCGGTCGCGCAGAACCCGGTTCCCGCCGCGAACGCGCCCACGGTCCGGCTCGCCTCCATCTCCGCCCCGAAGCGGCATCGTCGAACCCTCATCGCCGCGGGCGCCGCCGTGCTGCTCGTCCTCGCGGTGGCCATCCCGTTCATCGCCTCGAGGCAGTCAGAGCCCGAGGATGTCTCCCCGACCCAACCCATCCCCACGCCCACAGCGCCCGGTGACGCGAACCCCACCCGCCCCCAGCCAGGCGCTGGTGGGTCGACCACCGCGTCCCCCATCACACCGCCACCCGTGGACTCCGAGCCACTCCACGGCTCGCCCGTCGCCGACAGCACCGCGCCCACCGACGCGCCCGAGTCCGTGGGTGAGTACCCGAAGGAGACGACCTTCGTGCTCGACTCGAAGCGACACGTCCTGCGCGTGCCGCTCGACCTGGTGGCCTTCTCCCGCCTCGACGCTTTGGCCAGCTACAGCTTCTGGGGCATGACGCAGGCCAAGGGGGCGGCCGACCCGCTCATCCACGAGCCCACACCGCGCAGGGAGCCCCTCGTCTTCTTCCTGCTCTCCGGCGACGCGGTCCGCCCCGAGGTCCGCGAGGGCATCGTGTCCCGCAACCCCATCACCCTCCAGGGCGTCCGGGCCATCTCGCTGTTCACCCTCGGCGAGCCCACGCGCGAGGACCTCTCGCCCCAGTCCGTCTACCTCCGCAAGGTCAACACCGAGGACCAGCAGCGCTTCACCTTCCACCCCGAGCCCATGCGCATCTCCGCCCGCAAGGGCTTCCTCATCAAGGGACTCGACGCCCGGCAGACGTATGCCCTCTCACTCACGCCGAGAGGGGAGGGCGTGTTCCTCCGAGGCCGCGCGCATGGGCCCGCCGCCCAGGTGGCCTGCCTCGAAGGGTCTCCCCACGAGGACGCCCCGAGCACCGCGGAGCCCGTCGCCCACGCCGAGCAACCCCTGCAGTTCCTCATCTCCGAATGGCGGGAGGCCCGCGTCCGAGGCATCCGGGGCCTGCGATGCGGCTTCATCGACGACGCCAGCTTCGACAACGAGGGCGAGGCCGAGGTCCACGTCACCCCATGGGAGAAGACGCGCCGGCCCTCACCCGCGAATCAAGAGGAGGCCGCGCGCCTGGCGCTCCAGGGACAACGGCTGGCCCGCGCCGGGCAACACCACGACGCCTTCCTGCTGGCCGAGGACTGTCTGCGCATTGCCCCCGAGCATCCCGATTGCCTCGTCCTGTCCGGGGGCATGCAACTCCTGCTCGGGAGGACCGAGGGCGCCCTCGAGCGCTACCAGACCTTCGTCAAGCGCCACCCCAACCACCCCGAGGCGCGCTCGGTGAATGAAATCCTCCAGACGTATGGCCAGACAAATTCAGGGAAAACGCCCCCGCCCCTCGGGCGATGAGAGGTCGCGGGTATTCCCTGACGACCCTTTTTGAACGGGATGCCCCGGGATACCCTAAGCCGCAATGGCGAATCCGCAGCACGAACAGTTTGGCCGGTACGAACTCCAGTCCCGAATCGGCCGTGGGGGGATGGCGGAGACCTGGAGGGCCCAGCTGTTGGGGGCCGCGGGGGTCACCAAGCCAGTCCTCATCAAGAAGGTGTTGCCGGAGTACGCCAACGACGAGGCGTTCGTCTCCATGTTCATCAGCGAGGCGCGCATCTCCGCCTCGCTGTCGCACGGCGCCATCGCCCAGGTCTTCGACTTCGGGCAGGTGGATGGCGAGTACTTCCTGGCCATGGAGTTCGTGGACGGGCAGCCGCTCAACAAGGTGATGAAGCGCGCGCTGCGCTCGCAGTTCGCCAGCCTGCCGGTGCCCATCGCCACGTACATCGCCCTGGAGATGTGCCGGGGGCTGCACTACGCGCACACGCGCACGGACGACAAGGGCGAGCCGCTGCACATCGTCCACCGGGACATCTCCCCGGACAATGTCCTCATCAGCTACGAGGGCCAGGTCAAGATTGTCGACTTCGGCATCGCCAAGGCGCGCTCGCTGCGCAGCTTCGACACCGCGCCCGGCGTGGTGAAGGGCAAGTACCTGTTCTTCTCCCCCGAGCAGGCCCGGGGCGAAGAGGTGGACGCGCGCACGGACGTCTGGGCCACGGCGGTGGTGTTGTTCGAGATGGTGTGCGGCCGTCTTCCCCTGGAGGGGCCCGAGTACGCGGTGCTGCACAAGCTGCACACGCGCCAGCCGATGCCGCGTGCGCGGGACGTGCGGCCGGACGTGCCGGTGCGCCTGGACGCCATCCTCCACAAGGCGCTCGCGGTGCGGAAGGAGGACCGCTTCGAGTCGGCGCATGCCTTCGGTGACGCGCTCGCGGGGTTCCTCTTCAAGGCCGCGCCGCGCTTCTCCGCGATGTCCGCCGCCTATCTGCTGCGCGAGCTGTTCCGGCCCGACATGACGGAGCTGGGCAAGGACACCAAGGTCCCCGCCTCGTTCGTGGAGGAGCTGTCCGTCTGGCGTGCCACCACCAACCTGCTGCCCCGGCCCACGGAGCTGTCGGCCCCGGAGCTGCGCACGGAGCCCAGGACCCAGGAGAGCCACCCGAGCGAGCTGCCCGACGGCGGTGAGGGCCTGTCGGAGGACGAGGACGACACGGACGGCAACTCGCCGGACCGGGGCGGCTTCTTCGAGAACGGCTTCCGCGTCTCCACGCACCACGTCGTGGTGGGCACGGGGGTGCTCATCCTGCTGGTGCTGCTGTGGTCGTCGTTCGACCGGCTGAAGGCGGACTGGATGCCGCCGGACAAGCCCGCGAACGCGGGGCCGGCGAGGCCGCCCCTCCCTGGCCCGCAGCTGAAGGACGCGGACGCGCCTCGCGTGGCGCCGGGGACGCCCGTCGCGAAGCCGGCGCAGCAGGTGGTGGCGACGCCCAGGAAGGAGGGCGTGGACTTCGCCCGGATGCCCGTTCCCTCCTTCCGGTTGGACGCGGCCCGGCACCTCTTCGCGGTGTCCTCGGGGCGCGCGGCGCTGGGGGCGATGGACCCGGCGCACACCTACCGCGTCATGGAGTCGACCGCGCTGA
The DNA here is from genome assembly GCF_024198255.1 of Myxococcus guangdongensis. Classification (NCBI taxonomy): domain Bacteria; kingdom Pseudomonadati; phylum Myxococcota; class Myxococcia; order Myxococcales; family Myxococcaceae; genus Myxococcus; species Myxococcus guangdongensis. The sequence goes on along the minus strand of NZ_JAJVKW010000007.1, from coordinate 475,351 downwards.
CCGCGGCGGACCGGAGCAAGCCCCTGCCGAGCCTCTTCTACCTGCTGACGGGGAAGAACATCGCGGCGGATGCGGCGGTGGGAATCGTCGGTCGTGACACGCCGCCCGCGGGCGCCGCGTCGGTGATGGTCTTCACGGTGGGCGGGCCCACGCCCCAGGATGACTTGCCCGAGCGCATCGTCTCCGTGGTGAACACGAGCACCCATCAGGAGCGTAAGCTGCTCATCCACCCGGAGTGGATGGTCACCGACGTGGGCCGTAGCTTCCTGCTGGACGGGATGGACCCCACGGACAGCTACACGCTGTCGCTGTCGTCGGTGGGCTCGGGCGCCTTCACCCGCGGCCCGGAGCAGGGGCCGGTGGTGACGGTGGCCTGTGTCCAGCAGGTGTCCCTGGAGCGCGATGGTCCCGCGACGCCTCCGGCCCGCGCGAGGCGCTTCCTCCTCTCGCAAGGCTCGGACGTCCCGATCACGGGCGTCCATGGGCTCCACTGCGGCTTCGTCGACGATGATCCGACGGACAACCAGGGCCAGGTGGAGGTCCGCATCACGTCCGCGAAGGGCGCGGTGGAGCAGGCCGACGCCGATGCGGCTCGTCCGACGGAGCCCCCTCCGCCGCCCCAGCGCCAGGGCTCCGCGAAGGGCCCCTCATCGCCCCGGTCGGGGTCTTCGCTGGTCATCGACGAGACGCCCGAGCCCGAGAGCCCGGGCGAGAAGCTGCTGACCGAGGTGCGCGAGCTGCTCAAGTCGAAGCAGTACGAGCCGGCCAGGACGAAGGCCCGCGAGTGCATCGCAGTGGAGTCCGGGAACTACGAGTGCCACCTGCTGTTGGGCTCGGTGGAGGCCCGGCTCGGGCGCAAGGAGGAGGGGGCGAAGCACTACCGCCTCTTCCTGGACCTGGCGCCCAATAGCCACCCCCAGGCGAGCAAGGTGCTGCGCGCGCTCCAGGAGTACGAGGGGGTGACGGGCTCGTCGCAGCAGTAGTCCGCGGTAGTGGGCTCGGGAGCGTGGCTCCCGGAGGTCGAGCGCGGACCTGAGAGGCAGTCGCCAGGCCTGTCGCGACTGTCGGCACCTCCCGCGTGGGCTCATGGGCGCGCGGTACCCGGAGGTCGGGCGCGGACCTGGGCGGCAGTGGCCATGCTCGTCGCGGCGGTCGTCACCGCCCGCGTGGGCTCATGGGCCCGCGGTGCTCGGGGGACGAGCGCTGGCCTGGACGGGGGCGGCGAGGGGCGTGAGCAGCGCGCGGGCTCGCGCTTGTTGCCGCGGCGGAAGGGGCGGGAAGCCCCTCAAGGCCGCTTCCAGGTGTTGGCGAGCGGCGACCGGCTCTCCGCTCGCGGAGGCCACGAGCCCCGCGACGAGGTCGAGCCGCGCATGTCGGGTCCCCGCGCGCAGGAACGCGGCGACCAGGGGACGGGCCTCGTCCACCTTGCCCGCACTGACGAGTGCCTGAGCCAACACCGCCTGCGTGAGGACATCCTGTCGGCGCGTCAGCTCGGCACGTGCGAGCGTCTCCGCGCGGCCGATGTCCAGGCCCAGGTCCAGCATCAGCCGCGCCTGCTCGCGGGCATCCTCGGCGCTGTCCGCGAGGGCTCGCTGGTACTCGGCTTGAGCCTCCGGCGTCCGTCCAGCCGCCTCGAGTGCATCGGCGAGCGAGGCGCGATGTCCTCCGTGAGGGGAGGCCGCCAGGGCCGCGCGGTAGGCCTCGATGGCCGCCGTGTCCTGCCCCCGCGCACGAAGGACATGACCGCGTCCAGCGTGCGCCCGGCCCAACCCAGGCGCATGGGTCAGCGCGACGTCGAAGTACTCCATCGCCGTGTCCGGGTCCGCTCGGGCCAGGTACACATCACCGATTTCGCACAGGGCCCGGGCCACGCTGTTCCCGTCCATCCGGTCCACCGAGCTCGCGGCGAGCTTGAGGCTGTCGAGGGCCGCGTTCACCTCGCCGCGCATCAACTGGAGATAGCCCACGCGCGTGTACGTGGCGTGAGAGGGCTTGAGGTCCATCATTCGCGTGTACGCGGCCTCGGCTTCGTCGAAGCGCCCCAGCTCCAGCTCGGCGTCTCCGAGCATCCCCTGGAAGAAGGCGTCGTGAGGGTGCTGCGTCGTCAGGGAGCGTGCCGCGTCGCGCAGCTCCCGGAACTGGTGGTCATGGTGGAGCAGCAACAGCTCCACCTTGAGGGCGTCCACGCGCTCCGGGTCCACGAGCAGGGCACGACGGGCGGCGAGGCGCGCGTGTGTCACCTGCTCCTCGCTCCCGGAGCGCAGGGCCTCGGTCATCCACAGCGTGGCGAGCCGCCCCTGGGCCATCGAGTCCTCGGGCGATGCCCTCTGCTGCATTCGCGTCAGGCGGGCCACGGGGGACTCCGGCGCGAGTGCGCCGGCCTCGTCGCGAGGGGGGCGCTGCCACCACGCGGCGAGCCCCCCCGCGCTGATGGCGAGCACCGCCACGCCCAGGGACAGCAGAGGTCGAGAGGCCATGGCGCGGGGCTCAGGGGTTGCCGGAGTGGGGCGCCGCCAGGTACGGGAACGTGGAGAGGAACGCCTTGTCATTGGCGTTCACCCCGTCGCTGAGGCCGCTCGCCGCGGCCGCGAACGTTCCACCTCCGTCGGGAAGGATGGCGGGGCCTCCGTCGGCGAACGTGGTGTAGAACGCTCCGCCCACTGCCTTGAGCGCGATGTCCGTCACGTCGTCGGTGAGCCGACGGCCGTTGGGGAACGCGGTGTCCACGCCGGTGTTGATGTGGAGCATCTCCCCCGAGGGTCGCCCCTGGGTGTCGCGGGTGAAGATGGTGGCCAGGTCCGTGCGCGGCGCCGGCGGCGCGAGGGGAATGAAGCCCTTGGCCTGGAGCAGCTGGGGCAGCTCGGGGTTGGTGACGATGGCGACGATGGTGGGCGTGGACAGGTCGTTCTGGGGCTTGGAGGCGTTGAAGAAGTCCTTGAACTTCACCGGGACGATCACCTCGTTCACCAGCGGATTGCCCAGCCGGGACACCTGGACCCAGCCGCCCTGGGTGTCGACACCGCCGTCAGGACGGCGGGTGGTGATCTTGGGCCGGCTGGCCGTGGTCCAGATGCCCAGGTGGGGCGAGCTGAACTCGGTCAGGGGCACCTCGATGATCATCGACAGCACGTTCAGCCCGGCGAGGTCGTCGCGGTTGGGCTGGCCGCTGTAGTCGAGGAAGTCGAACGTCTTGGAGAGGTTGACGAAGAACGGGTCATCGCGAGGGCCGGCGAACACCTTGTATTTGGCGGCGACCCCGGTCCCTCCGCCCTGGATGGCGCTCTGGGTGATGGGGTCCACCGCGGTGGTGGCGGTGGCCTGGGGATACCCGGGCGTCGTCAGTCGGCCCACGTTGTTGGGCGCCACCGGCACGTCCTTCAGGATGACCTGCTGCGAGCCTCCGGCCAGCCTCGTCAACGTGTACGTCTGATAGCGGAGGATCTCCGGCGAGGTGGCGCTCTTCACGCCCGCGAACGCGTAGAGGAACGAGTCCCGGTAGGGGTTGTAGCCGGCCACCGTCCCCACCGAGGGGAGGGGGCTGGGACGGATCTGCGTGCGGAAGCGGAACTGGTAGCGCACGTCGGGGGCGCCGTCCCCGGTCTGGTCGACCAGGATTTCGTAGAGGACGTTGTCGTCGAACAGGTAGTAGCTGGGGCCGCCGTAGGGAATCCCGATGGGGTAGTAGTTCGCCACCAGCACCAGGTTGGTGCCCTGCTTCCAGGCGTACATGTCCGTGCCGTCGGCCGCCGGATCGTTGCTGATGAGGGGTGCCTCCCGATGGCTCGAGGCCCAGGTCGGCGAAGCCGAGCACAGCAGTGAGACCACGACGAGACGCGAGGCCAGTCCGGAAGCGCTCATGGGTTTTCCTGTGAGGTGTGCCCGAGCGGCCGCGAATCTTGATGGGGCGCCATTCGCCGGGGACGCTTCCATACCCAGTGGGTGGGGCCCTGGCACCTGTCCCCAGGGGCAGGTGGGAGCGCTCTGTCCGGTGCCCGTCAATGCCGGGGTGTGATGCGGTGAGTCAAAAAGGTGCCGGGTGGGGGCTTGGAAAACCGAGCGGGCCTCCCGTAGAAAGGCGCTCGCATGACGCACTCCCGCATGGTCCGTTCGCTCGCGCTTCCGGTGTTGCTCCTCTCCGCGGCTTGTGGTGACTCCGAAGACTCCATTCCCGTCCGGACCTGCGAGGTGATGCTGACGTACGCGCCGCAGCAGTCGCTCGTGGGCGCGGTGACCGTCGCGGGCGAGTGGAATGGCTTCTCCTCCACCGCGCTGCGCATGGCGGACCGGGGGGACGGCGTCTTCACCGCGCGCCTGGAGGGGCTGGAGCCGCGCGACTACGGCTACCGCTTCGTCATCGGCCAGCAGCAGGTGATGGACCCGCAGAATCCGTACTCCCGCTGGGTGCGCGCGGAGGAGTTCTCGCGCCTGACGGTGCCCGACTGTCGGCAGCCGGTGCTGGAGCTTCGCCGCTTCGCCGCTTCGCCCCAGGGCGTACTGGACGTGGACGTGGCGTACGTCGACGGCACCGACGAGGCGGGCCCCGACGAGGGCAAGGTGGTGGTGACGCTGGATGGCCAGCCCCGCCCCGACGCGTTCGACGCGAAGACGGGCCGCATCACCCTGCACGAGGAGGCGCTGGGGCAGGGCAAGCACCACGTGAAGGTGGTGGCCACGGACGCCGCGGGCCGCGCGGCCGAGCCGCTCTACCTGCCGTTCTGGGTGGAGCCCCAGAAGTTCCGGTGGGAGTCGGGGCTGATGTACTTCGCCTTCACGGACCGCTTTCTCAACGCCCGCGCGGAGAATGACGGGCCGGTGGCGGACGTGGACCCCATCGCCAACTACCAGGGCGGAGACTTCGCCGGCATCACCCGCAAGCTGGAGGACGGCTACTTCGACTCGCTGGGCGTCAAGGTGCTGTGGATTTCGCCCGTGGACCAGAACCCCGAGGGCCGCTTCATCGGCACCGGCGGCAAGTACTACTCGGGCTACCACGGCTACTGGCCCACGAAGCCGCGCACCACGCAGCACCGCTTCGGCTCGCTCGAGGAGTTGCGCGCCCTCACCGCCGCGGCCCACGCGAAGGGCATCCGCGTCATCGCCGACCTGGTGCTCAACCACGTGCACCAGGAGCACCCGTACTGGGTCACCCACCGCGACGACGACTGGTTCAACACCTCCGCCAGCTGCGTGTGCGGCAGCCAGGACTGCGATTGGGAGGAGAAGCGGCTGACGTGCAAGTTCACCGACTACCTGCCCGACTTCAACTGGCGCTCGTCGAACATGGTGGACCAGTTCATCGCGGACACGCTGTGGTGGCTGGAGGCGGCGGACTTCGACGGCTTCCGCATGGACGCGGTGAAGCACATGGACCAGGTGGCTGGCCGCACCCTGCGCGGGCGCCTGCGCGACCTCACCGCGATGACGGGCACCGAGTTCTACCTGGTGGGTGAGACCTTCGTGGGCGCGGATGGCCGCTCGCAGATCGCCCGCTACATCAGCCCCCGTGAGCTGGATGGCCAGTTCGACTTCCCGCTGTACTGGCCGGTGCGCGAGGCCTTCGCGGACGGACAGAGCCTGGAGCGCGTGGACCAGGCGGTGCGCGAGAACGAGGTCTTCTACGCGCCCGGCACGCTCAACTCGCCCTTCCTGGGCAACCATGACGTGGCCCGCTTCATGTCCCAGGCCGCGAAGCAGCTGGACGGGGAGGGGGGAGACCCCTGGAGCAGCGCGCGCCCGGCGGCCACGGTGACGGACGCGGCCGCGTTCGAGAAGGCGAAGTACGGCTTCACCTTCGTGCTCACCCAGCCCGGCGTGCCGCTCATCTACTACGGCGACGAGGTGGGCCTGCCCGGCGCGGGAGACCCCGACAACCGGCGGCTGATGCGCTTCGACTCCACGCTCACCGCGCTGGAGGCGGACCTGCTCGAGCACGTGCGCAAGCTGGGTCAGGCGCGGCGGACGTCACCGGCGCTGCAGACGGGCTCGCGGCACACCCTGCGCGTGGAGAAGGACCTGTACGTGTACCAGCGCTCGCTGCCGGACGGGCAGGGCGCGGTGGTGGCCATCAACCGGAGCGACGTGGACCGCCCGCTGGTGGTGGAGCCCCTGGGGAGCCTGGCGGCCAGCGCCGCGACGTACGTGGACGTCTTCAGCGGGAGGACGCTGCAGCTCGCCGGCACGGAGACCCAGTTGGTGGTCCCTGCGCGCAGCGTCGCTGTCTACGTGCCTCGCGCCGAATAGGCCGCTCGGGGATGAAGGAGGAGGGGGGCCGCCCCCTTCCGGACCGCGGACCCGAGAGGGCCGCGGGGACTGCCCGTCACTACGGCTGCGACGGCGGCTGCTGCTTCCCGTGCCGGTAGAAGAGCACGAGGGTGTAGCAGTGGAATTCGTTATCGGATGACTGGGCCACCACGCGATCCACGATCTCCAGATCGGAGTTGCTCTTCATCCAACGGGTGACGTTCTCACCCAGCTCCTCGCGCTCCTTCGCCTTGGTGGCGGAGAAGACCTTCACGCCCGTGAACATCGCCTGCCACTCCTTGTGCGGTCCCGACACAGGACAAGGGGGCTTTATCGCACGGGGTGTTCAGAGGTGTCAAAAACCCGGCTTCCTGGCGGGTGGGGCGCGGGCGGCCTCGTGGCGGGGGTTTGCAGCGCGGGGGACATGCCTAGATTGTTCTGGTCGCACCCGTTTGGGGGCGCTCGCGGCAGGGGCCACGAGTGGCGGCGTGTTGGGGAAGGGGGCAGGCCCGTGGACGTGAAGACCAAGAAGGATCTGGCGGTTGATTTCATCAACACCATCCGGACGATGGAGCCCACCGCGCTGAACGCGCTCATCGTCAAGGAGGCGGGGGAGGAGCTGGCGCAGTTCTTCCTCAACTACAGCGCCAATCTCATCTCCAAGGACCCGTCCCGGGTGCTGGAGAACACGTCCTCGCTGATGCTGATGGGCTACCTCATCCGCACCTACGAGGAGAAGAACACGCAGGCCAAGCAGGGGACCTTCCAGTCCTACGCGTTCGCCTGAGAGGGACAGGGCGGGCAGCACGGGCTCGACAGTCCCAGGGGAGCCTGTTAGGGAGCGGCGCCCATGCTCATCGACCTGCACGCCCATTCCCACCTGTCCAAGGGGTGCGAGCTGGACCCTCGCGCCGTGCTGGAACGGGCCGCGATGTTCGGCCTGGACGGGGTGGCCTTCACGGAGACGAACACCCAGGACGGCTGCGACGAGCTGTTCGAGATTGGTGCGAAGGCGAAGGTGAAGGTCTTCGTCGGGCTGGAGCTGGTCACGGACCGAGGCCAATACCTGTGCTTCTTCCCGAAGCCGGAGCTGGCCCCGGAGCCCGTGCAGATGTGGGGCAGCAACCGCGAGAAGCCCTGGAGCGCCGCGGAGTGTCTGTCCAAGGTGAAGGCCCTGGGTGCCGCGATCGTCGCCGCCCGGCCCTTCGACAGGGATTCGCCCAACCCGGCCATGGACTACGTCCGCTCGCTCAACGTGCTGTGCGCGGTGGAGGGCTACAACGCCCGGGTGAAGCAGACGTCCAATGACCTGGCCGTGGAGGCCGCCGAGGCGCTGAAGCTGCCGTGCACCGGTGGCAGCGACGCGCGTGGCTCGCTGGACGAGGTGGGGCGCGGCGCCACGTTCTTCAAGAACCCGGTGACGTCGCAGGCTCAGCTGATCACCGAGCTGCTCAAGGGCGAGTTCTGGCCGGTGATGGCCGGCGAGCTGCCCCGGCTGACGCGCCCGGGTGAGGCCCAGGCGGCCCGCAAGCAGGGCGGCGGTGGCGGTGGTGGCAAGCGCCGCCGCGGTGGTGGCGGCGGCGGTCGCCGGTAGGGGCTCTCAGCGGCTCAGGGCGGCTCGGGAGGCCCCGGCCTCGGCGGCAGGGCCGCACGGAGGCCCCGGCCTCGTCTCAGGGCAGCACGGAGGCCCCGGCCTCGTCTCAGGGCAGCACGGAGGCCCGGGCCTCCTCGGCGCGAGCGAGCCGGCCGTCCGACAGGAAGGCCTTGCGGCGCCCACCCGGGTACGTCCACTCCTCGTTCTTGGCGGTGCCCTCCAGCGAGCGGTGCACGCGCTCCGGCGGACCCCAGGCCATGCGCACCGCGTCCGCCGACATGTTGGCGACCAGGCGCTTCTCCCGGATGGCGTCGCGCACGGGGACGGCGAGCGCCTCGAACACCGTCTTGGGGTTCTGCGAGGAGAGGTACTTCTCCAGCTCCGCGCGGAAGTCGTTGGGCTGCTCCAGGTTGGGCGGCAGCACGAGGATGAGGGGCGGGGCGTCCGGCTTCGCGCCGTCCTCGGCCAGGTACACCCATGGCCAGGTGCGCGGGGTGTAGAGCACGCGCTCGGCCACCACCCACGCGGTGGGGAACTCCACCTTGGTGATGCGCAGCTTCGTGCCCACCGGCAGGGTGCGCTCCACCGCGCCGGGGGAGATGGGCTTGCCGCTGCTGTCATCCAGCAGGAACACGTCCTCGGGGGCGTAGGGCGTGAGCAGCCGCTTGGTGCCGTCGCCGAAGAAGGGCAGGACGTTGCCGGACAGGCGCAGGTACTGCTCCGCGTCGGGGCCGGTGAGGGTCCGCTGGAGGGACGTGCGGGCGTCCGGCGCCATGCGGGTGTAGTTGCCGCAGCCGGCCGCGAGCGCGGTCAGCACGAGGACAGCCAGGAGGGAGGGGGGGCGTCGAGCGAGCATCGGGGCACCTTCCGCGACAGGGCGCGGGAGGTCCCGGTTTAGCTCAGCGCGAGGCCTGCGTCAGCGTGGACTCGGCCGAGCTGTCCCGCTTGCCGCCACGGCAGCCGCGCTGCGACGGGCACACGGGGCCTCGGCCATGCGGGTCCGGCACGAGCAGGAAGCGGCCGAGCCCGCGCGTATCCGTGAGCTCCGGGTGGCCACACAGGGCGCAGCGACGGGGAGGACGCTTGGAGGGAGGGAAGGGCACGGGACGCGAGTGTGCGTCGCTCCCGGACCCCGCGCGAATTTTCAGCCCCTCCCGTCCTGGCGCACTACTTCTTGTCGCTGGAGGCCGCCGCCGGCGTGGAGGCGGGGCTCGACGCGGCGGGGGCGCTGCTGGACGGCGTGCTGCTCGACGACGCGCTGCTGCTGGACGAGGACGAGCTGGACGAGGACGACGAGTCGCCGTCCTTCTTCGTGGAGCTGTACAGGTCCGAGTACCAGCCTCCGCCCTTGAGGACGAAGCTGGAGCGGCTGACCACCTTGGTCAGCGAGCCCTCCGCGCCGCAGGCGGTGCAGGCCGCGGGCGTCGGGTCGGAGATCTTCTGCAGCACGTCGATGATCTTTCCACAGCTCTGACAGGCGTACTCGTAGATGGGCATGGGTGCTTTGCCTCTTCAGGGTGTTGAGGAAGGGCCACCGGAGTGCAGCTGCTTGCGCAGGCCCTCCGCCAGCCCCAGGCGCTCGATGGCGCGGAAGACCAGCTCGCCGGGCGAGCCATACTTGCGGCCCACGGCCTCGGCCAGGCCGTGCAGGTCCGTGGCGGTGGGGACCTCGTCCCGCAGCAGCCGCTCCAGCTCCTTGCGGAGCGAGTCGTTGAACTTGCGCTGGATGCCCAGGTCCGCGAGGTACTTCTCGCGCCCCAGCAGATCCAACCGGTGCGTCAGGTGGGTCGTGGCCAGCGCCTCCCGGCGGAAGCGCTCGCGCAGGGCCTCGACCTCCTCGGTCAGCCCCACCGCGGACACCAGCCGGTTCAGCTCCGGCGGGCTCACGCCCAGCGCCCAGCCCACCCGGCCCGTGGCGCCGCGCTGCTGCGTGTAGGCATCCAGGAGCTGGAGTCGCTCCTTCTCCTGCAGCGCCTCCATCAGGCCGTGATCGCGCAGCACCGTCTCCAGATCCACCAGGGACAGGTCTCCCCGCGAGCCGTTGAAGCGGTGCGAGAGATTTCGCAGCAGGGCGAAGCGGTGCTCGGAGCCCTCCAGCGAGGCCTCCAGCACGTCCTTGCCGCTCTGGCGCGTCAGCTCGATGAACGGCGTGCGAGGCGCCTCCACGCGGGTGAACCGGCCGCGGGGGCGGGGGAGGTCGCGGCGCAGGAAGCTGTGCCCCTCGTCCTGATCCATGGGCGAGGTCGTCTCCTCGTCCACGGCGACGCGCTTCTTGGGCGCGATGCGCTCCAGGATGGAGGGCTCCTCGGCCTTGGCGCCCTTCTTCGCCGCCTTGGCCGCGCCGTCGCCCGAGGGCTGGGGGGCGGGGGTGGCGAAGGTGGGGATGGCGGGGTCGGCGGCGGGCGCGGGCTTGGGCGTCTTCTGCTCGCGCACGTAGGCCAGCTCCCGCGCCACGTCGTAGAAGCCGCAGGACTGGCGCTGCGCGGCGACGGCGGGGGCGGTGCCCTGGAGGATGTCCACCACGGCGAAGGGGCCGAGGGGGGACGTCTCGGGCTCACCGTCGGTGAGGGCTCGGACCCGGAAGTCGTCGTCCTCGGCCAACAAGGCGAGCGCTTCCCGGACCTCCGGAGCGGGGGCCGGCGACTTCGCGCGCCGGCAGAAATCCGAGACGGCAACCGCCACGGGGGTGGGAACGTCGTCGGGCTGTCGTCTTCTCTGCCAGGGGCTGGTCATTGGAAAGGTGCGGAAAAATGCTCGTTTACGAGGGCGGATGCCTCTATCTTCGCGGCCAGACAGGTGTCAATGAGCCAGTCCGACTCCATTCTAAACAGCCTGTGGCGGTTGCAAGTCGCGATGGGGGGCGAGCGGAGGGGGGAGGGCTTGCTGGCGCCGGCTGCCGGACGTTGCCGGCAGTATGGGCTGGAGGTATCAGATGCCCCACGTCCGGAGACCAACAGTCGTCGCTGACAGTTTACTTCGAGGATGACCGAAGCCTGGGGCGGGGCGGGAAGCGCGCGATTCGCTCGGCGCGGTTACAACAAGGATGAGGAGGGGCACCGCAAGGTCGGCCTCCTACCGAGGGATTTCCATGCAGGGCCACGAAGAAATCAAGGACAAGGACGAGGTGCTCGCCCGCTACATGGCCCAACACGGCCTCAAGAGCACGCGTCAGCGCAGCCTCATCATCGACACCTTCTTCGCCGTCGGCGGCCACCTCTCGGTGGAGGAGCTGTGGAACAAGGTCCGCTCCCAGGACGCGAAGGTCTCCGTGGCCACCGTCTACCGGACCATGAAGCTGCTCAACGAGTGTGGCCTGGCCCATGCGCGCAACTTCGGTGACGGCCAGACGCGCTACGAGGCGGCGGCGGGCAGGGACCATCATGATCACCTCATCTGCACCCGCTGCGGCACCATCGTCGAGTTCGAGAACGACCGCATCGAGACGCTCCAGGACGCGGTGGCCCGCAAGCACGGCTTCACGGTGACGTCGCACAAGATGGAGCTGTACGGCTTGTGTCGTGAGTGTCAGCGCGGTGCCGGCCCACCTGATTCGGAAGCGTGACATGCGGGCCGTCCTCCGAGTCGCGGCCTGTGCCGTCCTGCTGACCTTCGTGTCGGCGGGCTGTGCTGGGTCGCGGCCGGTGGACGCGGGGCCGGCCTTCCTGCACGCGCTGGCCCTGCCGTCGGTAGGGCCCACGCGTCACGACGTGCGCAAGCTGTCCGGCAAGGTCGTCCTGGTCTCCTTCTTCGCCACGTGGTGCTTCCCGTGCCTGGCGGAGATGCCGACGTTGGAGTCGCTCCAGCGCGAGTACGGCGCCCAGGGCTTCCAGGTGGTGGCCGTGGGCATGGACCTGGAGGGCGCGCGGGTGCTGCAGCCCTTCGCGGACCACTACGCGTCGCCGTACCCGGTGCTGCTCGCGTCCGAGCGCATCATCGATGGTCGCAGTCCGTTCGGCCCCATCAAGGGCCTGCCCACCACCGTGCTGCTCGACAGGCGGGGCCGCGCGGTGGCCGGGTGGCAGGGCGTGGAGGGGCACGCGGACGTGGCGAAGGCGATCGAGAAGCTCTTGAAGCAGGACTGACGGCTCCGAGTCGCGCGGCTTGCGGTGCGCGCGAGTGACGCCGCGTCGGCTGCTACAGGGCTGGAGCGGATTACTTGCGGGGGCAAGGCTCGCTGGTACCGTCCGTGGCGTTCATGACGGCTCGCGGAAAGCTCCTGGGTGTGGCGGTGGGTGTGGCGGGGGCCTTGAGCCTGCTGTCGGTGGCGGACGCCAAGGGCTTCCGTCGCTACCTCTCCCTGCGTCAGGACGTGAGCGCGCTGCAGCAGCGCAACGCCGCCCTGGACGCGCAGAACGAGGCGCTGCGCCAGGAGATCGCCGCCCTGCGCAAGGACCCCGCCGCGCTGGAGCGGGCCGTCCGTGAAGAGCTTGGCTACGTGAAGCCGGGCGAACTCGTCTTTCATCTGGAGTCCCCATGACGTCGCTGAGCACGTTTCCGTCGCCCGGGAAGTTGCTGCGTCACGTCGTGCGGCTCATCCCCGCCGTGGCGGGCCTGTCCACCTTCGTGCACCTGTCGCGTGGAGGCTTCCGGGGGTTGCACACCCTGGAGTGGACCGAGGCCGGGCTGGTGCTGTTCCTGTTGGTGGGCATCGGCGTGGCGGCGTGGCGCCGGGCCATGCGCGGCTCGGTGGGCGCGGTCATCGACCTGCGCGACGACCTGGAGCTGGGCGGCGGGTTGATCGCCGCGGCCTTCATCGTCGTGGCCATCGGCGGCGGCGAGCTGTTCCCCATCGTCTACCTGTTGATGGCGTTCCTCGTCGCCTTCCTGCCGCGCAACGCGGGGCTGACGCTGCTGGGCGTGGCGCTGGTGTTCGATGGGCTGGTGACGATGGGCGGCCCGTGGCCGAACCCGGCCAGCTTCGCGACGCACTCGGCGTTCCTCGTGCTCTTCGCGGGTCTGTACCACCTGGTGCTCGCCTCGCGCATCGCCGTGGCGCGCCGGGCGGAGAGCGACGCGGTGCAGAAGCGCATCCGCGAGGTGGAGGAGCGCGCGCGCACCTTCCGCCTGGTGAGCTCCGGCACGCAGGACAGCTTCAGCGGCATGAGCTCCGACGAGAAGTGGCTCGTCGCCTCGGTGAAGGAGATTGAAGGCGCGGTGCACGCCGCGCTGGAGATCGCCGAGACGGGGCTGCGCACGCACACCTGCGCGGCGTTCCTGCTCACGTCGGATGACCGGAGCCTGAAGCTCTACGACTGCCGCTCCGGCTCGGACCGAGTGCAGCGGGATCGCTTCGGGGCAGGGGAGGGCATCATCGGCGGCGTGCTCAAGCGCCGCGCGCCGGTGCGGATGAACTCGCCCCAGGGTCTGAAGGGCGTCTCGTACTACGACGGCGGTGGCCCGGGCGTGCAGGCGCTGCTGGCGGTGCCCATCATCGAGGGCAGCGGGCTGGTGCGCGGCGTGCTCGTGGCGGACCGCCTGGGCAACGAGCCGTTCAGCGACCAGGACGAGAAGCTGCTCTGCACCATCGCTGGCGAGGTGCTGCGCTCCATCGAGGTCGAGCGGGTGATGAGCTACATCCGCAAGACGCGCGACGAGAAGGACCGGTTCTTCCGCGCCATCGAGGAGCTCAACCGCGCGGGCAGCCCCGAGCAGGTCTTCGTCGCGGTGCTGGAGAGCACCCGGCAGCTGGCGGGCCTGGACTTCTGCGCGGTGACGCTGGTGTCTGAAGTGGAGGGCAAGCGCATGCACCGCGTGGCGCGGATGACGGGCGTCACGGCGCAGGGCAAGGCGCTCGAGGGGCGCTCGTTCCAGGACAACAACGGCCTGGTCGCCAACGTGGTGCGCTACGGCGCGCCGCTGCCGGGCCGCGACCTGAAGGCGATGGACCGCCAGGTCATCTTCGACGACGAGACGCAGATTCGCGGCCTGGGCGCGCTGAAGATCTTCCCGCTGGTGGCGGGTGACCGCATCCTGGGCACGCTGGTGGCGGGCTCGCGCAAGAAGGCGAACTTCGAGCAGGACGTCCTGCGGATGATTGAGGTCATCGCCATCCAGGCGGCGCAGGCGGTGCTGCGCGCGCAGCTCTACGAGCAGATGGAGCGGATGGCGACGACGGACGGCCTCACGGGCCTGTTCAACCACCGCACCTTCCAGACGAAGGCGGACGAAATCCTGGCGCAGGCGCGGCGCTACCAGCGCAAGTGCTCCGTCATCCTCACGGACGTGGACCACTTCAAGAGCGTCAACGACACCTACGGCCACCCGACGGGCGACCAGGTGCTCAAGGGCGTGGCGCGCATCATCAAGTCCATGGCGCGCGACACGGACATCGTCGCCCGCTACGGCGGCGAGGAGTTCGTCATCGTCATGCCGGAGACGGACGCCAAGGGCGCGTACACCATCTCCGAGCGCATCCGCGAGGCGGTGAAGGCGGAGGTCTTCCAGACGGAGATGGGCCCGCTGCGCATCACCATGTCGCTGGGCATCGCCACCTTCCCGGACAACGGGATGGAGAAGCAGCAGCTCATCGACCTGGCCGACCAGTGCCTCTACCACTCCAAGCGCAACGGCCGGAACCAGTCCGTCACCGTGGCCATCATGCAGGGGGGACGGAAGCTGCAGGCCGTCGAGGGCTGAGTCCCTCGAGCCCGGGGAGCCCGCGTGTGGCGGACTCCCCGAGCCCGGGGTGGTGCTTTGGCTACAGCGTCTGGAGGAAGCGCAGCAGCGCGGCGCGGTCCGCGGAGTTCATGCCCGCGAACGCGTTGCGCGCGGCCTGTCCCTCACCGCCGTGCCAGAGGATGGCCTCGGTGAGCGAGCGGGCCCTGCCGTCGTGCAGGTACGCCTCGCCGCCGCTGACGCCCGCCGTGAGGCCGATGCCCCAGAGCGGAGGCGTGCGCCACTCGGCGCCGCTGGCGATGCCCTCGGGCAGGTTGTCCGCGAGCCCCGCGCCCATGTCGTGCAGGAGCAGGTCCGTGTACGGACGAATCGTCTGGCCGCGCAGCTCCGCGTTCGGGTGGAAGGCGCTGGTGGTGAAGCCGGTGGCGTGGCACTTCGCGCAGCCGGCGTTCTGGAAGAGCGTCTCACCGCGCTGGGCCTGGGTGTCGCGCAGGTCGCGCCGCGCGGGCACGCCGAGCAGCGCCACGTAGCGGACCATCTTGTCCAGGTCCGTGGCGTTCAGCTCCTGGCTGGAGCCCGAGCACCCCTGCTGCGAGGGGCCGCAGTCCAGGGTGGGGAACACGGCGCTGGTGACGCCGATGTCCCGGTTGAGGGCCTCGGCCACCTGGTGCTTGAGCCGCGCGATGCCCGCCTTCCAGCCGAAGCGCCCCAGCCGCGTCTGGCCCGTCTCCGGGTCGACGACGGCCTGCATGCGGCCGGAGATGCCATCGCCGTTGGTGTCGTTCGGGTCCGCGAGCGCGGCCACGGCCGTCTCCGGGATGGCCTCCAGGAGTCCCAGGCCCACCAGCTGCGGGGTGATGCGGGCCGAGTGGTTCGTCGGGATGACGTTGAGGAAGTTGAAGTTCGGCTTGCGCAGCTCGTACGGCGTGCCGTCCGCGAAGGTGCCGGTGCTCGTCGTCCAGCTGGCGATGCGCACGTCCGCCTCGGGCGTGCCGCTGGTGCTGCGCGGCTGGAGGCGGAAGCCGAGGAACGGGTCCGCCGTCACCGTCGTGCCGCTGACGCGACCCACCTTCACCACGTAGTTGCCCAGCGTGGTGTTGACCGCGGGCGGCAGGCCCCGGCCGTTCTGCGTGTGGCAGGCGATGCAGGAGCGGGAGATGTAGTTCGGGCCGAGCTTGTTCGCGTGCGCGGTGAAGAGCGGGTTGCCCGGCTCCGAGTGGCTGCCGTCGCCGAAGTCGGTGTGGTGCAGGCGACGTCCCTCGACGAAGGGCTGCGCGTTCACCGGCGCGATGTTGAGCGCCATCTGGAGGAACCGGTTCCTGGGCTCGTTGGAGTACGGGTAGTTCAGCGTGGTGCGGCCGCCGAGCCAGGCCGTCTCCGGCAGGGGGAACGAGTCGAGGATGGCGCCCTGACCCTCGAACGGGACGATGCCGGCGGTGCCGACGATGTAGAGCAGGGCGCGGCCGTAGTAGTTGAAGCGGCCTTCCACCGGTTGCCGAAGGAAGACGCCGGCCTCGATCTCCATCCGGTCGCCGACGCGGATGGCGCGGCCCTCCTTGGCGTTGAAGTTGACGCTGGCGGTGTATTGGAAGTCGTTCACCCGCTCGAAGGTGCCGTTGTGGAAGTACTCCGCCACGGTGTTGAGGCCGCGGAAGAAGGCGCGGAAGTTGGTGCCGTCGTGGGGGTAGACGGTGTGCAGGTTCACCTTGATCTGACTGCCGCCCTTGGCGACCTCGTCGATGATTTCGAGCCAGAAGGTGCGGTTCTCGAAGTAGCGCCCGAGGTAGTGGTCATACGCCTGGTACTGCGACTCGCGCGCGTGCCTGTCGCGGACCCGGTCGCCCACGCGGGTGATGAGCGCGGCGGTCGTGTTCTGTGTGGTGGCGGGCTCCTGCGCGGTGCCGCTGTTGAAGAGCGGGACGATGTTCCCCACGTCGGGGGGAGGGCCGGCGTCTTGAGGCCCGGGGCCTGCGTCCTGTGGCCCAGGGCCTGCGTCCTGTGGCCCGGAGCCCGCGTCCGGTGTCTGCGTGCCGGAGTGCGTGTAGCGCGCCCAGGCGGTGTCGTAGGCGCAGTTGCACGCCACGTCCCAGTACGTGAACGAATAGTCGACGACGTCGCCGGTGTTCAGCCCGCCCACCGTGTACTGGTTGCGACCGTTCGTCACGGCCATCCGGAAGTTGAGCTGCCCACCGTTGTTCACCTTGTAGTGGATGTCGGCCCACGACGTGGTGTCGATGAAGAAGATGGCGGACGAGCCAGACGGCTGAGCGCCATAGGTGGCGGCGCTCGCGGTGCTCGCCGCGAGGCCCGCCAACAGCAATGCCACGGCCATTCCTGTTGCTCTGTTACGCATGCGCGTTCTCCAGGGGGAACCTCCGCATGGTGGCTTCGGCTTTCTCCACCATCCGAAGGAAGTAGAGGTTTAGGCCGGTCAGACAAGAATTCCTATGATGTTCGGAAATTTTAGCTACTAGGGTCTAAATCCCGACATTCGCGAGAGGACGGACTTGCGTCCTGATGCGTTGCGTTGAGGTGGGCCTGGGGCAGGATGCGCGGCGTTCATGCAACCGGTGCCTTTGGCGGTGACGACGAGCAGCAAGGTGGACGAGGCCCTGCGCGAGGAGGCGCGGGCGGTGGCGGCTCGTTGGGGGCTGCCGTGGATGCCGCGCAAGCCGAAGGAGGGCATCACCCCGTGGCTGGGCGTCAAGGCGCAGGCCCTGCTGGTGGTGGGGGGCGACGGCGTGACGCTCTGGGAGCCGGGAGGCTCCTTCGGGTTCCATGCGGGCATGGCGCACCTGCGACGCATGCGGCTGGCCGCGGGGGAGCCGGACACCTTCGTGCGGGTGGCGGAACTGCGCGCCGGGGACGCGGTGCTGGACTGCACGCTGGGCCTGGCGCAGGACGCGCTGGTGGCCTCGCTGGCGGTGGGGCCGTCCGGGCGCGTGGTGGGGGTGGAGAAGAGCGTCGCGCTGTGCGCGGTGGCGGCGGAGGGCCTGCGGCACTTCGAGCGCGGGCCGGACTCGTGCGCCATCGAGGTGCACCACGCGGACGCGCACGCGTACTTGAAGGGGTTGCCCTCGGCGTCGTTCGACGTGGTGTTCTTCGACCCGATGTTCGGCAAGCCGAAGAAGGCGCAGCCCGCGTTCGAGGTGCTGCGGCGCTTCGCGGAGCACGCGCCGCTGACGGCGGAGGCGCTGGAGGAGGCCCGGCGCGTGGCGCGCCGCTGGGTGGTGGTGAAGGGCTCGCGCTACTCGGATGACCTGCGCAAGCTGGGCATCACTCCGGAGCCGACCTCGCGCTTCTCGGAGGTCACCTGGGGCAGGGTGGCCGCGCTGCCCCAGGCGGAGTGAGCCTCAGTCCTTCCCCGCGCCCTTCGGAGGTCCTTCGCCGCCCATGGGCGACAGGCGCGCGGAGAGCGCTCCAGCCTGCTCGTGGGGCATCTGGTCTCTGGGCGAGCGGTAGTACTGCATGGGCGAGTGGTGCAGGAAGTTCGACACGCGGCTGGTGTACAGACACGCGTACTGCTCCACCTGGTAGCCGAAGCGGCTGTTCTCGTTGCCCTCCTTGAACAGCAGGCCCCAGTACGGGTTGAAGCCCTCCTCGACGTCCTCCTCCAGCGTGTCCGCGATGTCCGTCGCCTCCTTCAGCGCGCGGCGCATCCTGTCCAGCTCCGACTTGAGCTGACGGCGCTGCTCCTCCGTCGACTCGCGCTCCTCCGGCGTCAGCGGCTCGCGGTCCAACCGACGCTCCAGGAGATTGAGCAGCGTCTTGTGGTGGTTGACCTCGTCGTCCAGGCGCTCGCGGAGGATCTCCATCTGCGTGAGCGTGCCGATCTCCTCCAGGCGCGTGGCCGTGTAGGTGATCTCGTCCTCGATCTCCTGGACCACCATGCACGTGCGCCACAGCGACGACTTCTTCGACTTGAGGATGTCGCCGTAGATGTGGTCGCCCACGTAGAGGATGTTCTCTCCACGGTACCCGGTCAGCTCCTCGAAGCGCGCCAGGTTGCCGCCCGAGTACACCTTGCCGCGGTCCAACGTCGTGGCCTCGCCGAGGACACGTCCTTCCTCCGTCGACGGGTCCAGCTCCAGGAACGGCCGGCCATCCGTGAAGAAGCCCGGCTTGCCCGCCGCCGTCACCACCACGTCGAAGTAGTTGCGCCAGCTCGGGTACTCCGGCAGCTGCCCGTCCAGCAGGTACTTCATCAGCGCGTCCGTGTAGTCCCACGCGGAGTTCGTCAGCAGGAACAGCCGCTTGCCACCCGAGCGCAGCTTGTGCAGCGCGGGCCCGAGCTCCGGGTCCAGGAACACGTAGCGCCCCAGGTCCTTGCGCACCTCGCGCTTGAGCGAGTTGTCCCGGTGCACCGCGTCGATGGCCTCGCGGATGTCGTCGTAGAGCTTGCCGTAGTCCACCTTCTGGCCCAGCGACTCCAGCAGCTCGATGATGCCCGCGAACAGGCACGTCTCCGGCAGCGCGAAGAGCGTGTCGTTCCACGCGAACTGCGGGTTGCGCAGCCGCACGCGCTTGTTGCGGTACAGCTCCCGCCACACCTCCGGCTTGAGCGGACGCAGCCCGTGGTACGCGCGGCCCACATGGCCGAAGCGGTCCATCTTCAGGATGTTGCCGTTCACCCGGTCCACCGCCAGCCCACGCATCACGAAGTGATGGTCGTAGAGCAGGTGCCCCACGACGGACGGGTAGTGGTACTCGGCGATGAGCTTCGCCAGCGTCATGTCGAACGACAACTGCTCGAGCCGGCGCATGTGGTAGATGGCCAGCGTGTAGTCCATGTCGAAGCCGATGAGCTCGACGCCGGACATGCGCAGGTTGCGGTTGACGAACACCTCCCGCGCCCTCGGAACCGAGTCCCTCGGCTCGCGCCGGGTGGTGAGCAGCCGCGCCAGCGTCTCATCTTCGAGCAACTGCTGGGCATTGCGCTCGGCGGCCTCGGCGCGCGCGCGGTTGAGTGGAGAACGAAAACTCCCGTGAAGCGGGTCCGGCGAGGGCCCGCCCGGGATCGGACGGAAGGGTGACAGGGTTGGAGCCACGGGACGTCGACACATAACACGCGTACGGGCCCACGGCTCGGTCCTTGAGGGCACCGCTGGGCCATGGCACGCTGGCGGACCGCGATGCGTTCGCCCGCCCGACGTCAGCCCTCGAAAGCGCCCGAGGACCTCCATGCGCGCCTGGCCCACCGGGTCGCCGCGCTCGAGGACCGGGTGCGTCGGCTCGAGGCCCGCCTGCGCGCCGCGTCCGCCCGCCCCGCGCCCCGCGCGTCGC
The DNA here is from genome assembly GCF_024198255.1 of Myxococcus guangdongensis. NCBI lineage: Bacteria > Pseudomonadati > Myxococcota > Myxococcia > Myxococcales > Myxococcaceae > Myxococcus > Myxococcus guangdongensis. Next base: position 455,619 of record NZ_JAJVKW010000007.1, on the reverse strand, counting down.
CCCGACGAGCGACCGAGCCCTCGCCGCCCGCGTCCCGACGCGCGCGTCCCCGCTGTCCGGGTTGTACTCTCGAGCTGCCCCCGGGCCGACGCGGCGAGTCGTGCGTCTGGTGCGGCTTCGTCTTTTCCGCCGTGAGTCGGCGCCGCCCGGCACGAAAGAAGCGATGAGCGCCACCTACCGTCTGACGGGACGCATCGAGTCCGGAGAGCTCGCGGAGCTCTACGAGGCCGTCCAGGCTCCCTCGGGCGAAGTGGTGGTGAAGCTCTTCCACCCCAAGACGTCGGACCCCGCCTACGCGCTGGACCTGGCCGAGACGACGCGCCTGCTCCAGCCCGTGCGCCACCCGGGCATCCTCCACGTGGTGGACATGGGCGTCGTGCGCCAGCGGCTCGCCGTGGTGCGCGAGGACGTCGACGGCTACCTCCTGGGCACCGCGCTCCAGCGGCTGCACACCAAGGAGGTCGTCCTCCCGTACACGGTGGCGCTCTACGTCGTCATCCAGCTGCTGGATGCCGTGCAGAAGGCGCACGAAGCCGGCGTGCTCCACGGCGCGCTCACGCCCGGCAACGTGGTGCTGGGGCGCAACGGCACACCCGCCGTCTGTGACTTCGGCGCCATGCGCGCGCTGCTCGCGGTGCCCCAGCTGCGCAAGTCCTTCGCGGGCCGCGGCCGAGGCACGTACCGCGCGCCCGAGGTGACGCGAGGGGAGGCCGCCACCGAGGTGGCGGATGTGTATTCGCTGGGCGCCATCGCCTACGAGCTGCTCACCCAGCGCGAGCCGGTGGTGCCGGGCAGCGGCGGCGTCTCCACGCGGCGCAGCGAGTCGCTGCCCCCGCCCAGCCGGTTGGACCGGCGCATCAACAGCCGGTTGGATCCGCTCATCCTCCGCGCGCTGGAGCCCAACGCCGGGCGGCGCTTCCGCTCGTGCGGCGAGTTCTCCAACGCGCTCCGCAACTTCCTCTCGGCCAGCGGCGGCATGCCGGGCATCGAGGACGTGCGCCGCTTCGTCAACGAGCTGTTCCCCAACGAGGTCAGCGTCGCCAGCGCGGCCCCGCCGTTCAAGGAGCCGTTCCAGCTGGAGCCCATCTCCGGCGCGGAGATGGACGACCTGGGCGCCGAGGAGCCCGAGGCCTCCATCGTCCAGCGCGCTCCGTACACCCGCGCGCTCACCGAGTCCGAGGCCGGCGCGGAGACCCAGGAGTCCGTCCCCGGCTTCGACGAGTACCGACCCGAGGAGTACGAGCAGGACATCGCCTCCACGCAGACCCGCGTGAAGGACGCCCCCGAGGCACAGGCCCCGGCGCAGGGTGAGGACTGGACGGAGGGGACGCACACCGCGGCGGTCGAGCAGGACTGGGATGCGCCTCCGGGCGCCGCGCCGCCCAAGCCTCGGCGTCAGCAGGGGCAGCAGGGCACAGGAGCAGCCGCCGGTGGGCGTCCGCCGGCGCGCAACGCCCGCATGCGCGTGGTGGAGGACTTCTCCGCGCCTTCGCCGCTGTCGGATGACGACGAGGAGTTCTCCGTCGCCGGTCGTCGCGCGGCGGCCCGTGCGAAGCGTCCGCCGCCGCCCGTGGAGAAGGGCCCGCAGACGCTGCCGGACCCGATGCCCGCGGTGGTGAAGCCGGGCCATCGCGCCGACATGGCGGTCCCGGCGTCGACCTCCCAGGACATTCCCGTGAGCTCCGGGCCGGCTCGGCCGAGCACGCGCGCGCGGCTCATCCTCGCGACGGAGGCGCGCCGGGGACGCTGGCTCGCCATCGCCGGGGTGCTGGCGTTGGTGGGGTTCGCGACGTTCCTGGTCGCCGCGTGGCGCCTGGGCGATTCCGAGACCCCCTCCGAGGAGGAGACCGCCGAGCCCCTCGGCACGGGGCCGTCGCCCGCCACCCCCATCCCCCGGCCCGCGCCTCCGCCGAAGCCCGCGGTGGTGGAGCGGGAGCCGGAGCTGCGCGCGGAGGAGCCCGAGGAGGACGTCGCCCCCGTGAAGGCGATTCCCACCTCGCAGCGTGGGTACCTGACCCTCACGACCAACGAGCCCGCCAGGGTGTACCTGGACGGGAAGCTCATCAGCAGGACCACGCCCCTCAAGCGCTACCCCCTGCGCGTGGGCGAGCACGAGCTGGAGCTGGTCGCGCGCGCCACGGGCGAGCGCATGCCCCTGTCCGTTCAGATCCGACGAGGGAAGGTAACCCCCCTCATCGTGGTCGACTTCCGCCCCGCGCCCCGACGGTGACTGACTCCATGGACCGCACCCGCATCTTCGTCGTCGAGGACCAGCCGCAGCTGCTCAAGAACCTGCTCAAGGTGCTGAGCACCTTCGACGAGCTGGAGGTGGTGGGCAGCAGCCAGGAAGGGGAGGCCGCCGTCGAGGACATCGTCCGTGTCCGGCCCCAGCTCGTCCTGCTGGACCTGGAGCTGCCGGGCATCAACGGCATCCAGGTGACGCAGAAGGTGAAGCGCCAGGCGCCCGAGGTGGAGATCCTCATCCTCACGTCCTTCGACGACGAGCAGAAGGTCTACGAGGCCATCCAGGCGGGCGCGTCCGGCTACCTGGTCAAGCGCGTGGGCCCGGAGAAGATCCGCTCCGGCATCCACGACGTGATGGGGGGCGGCACCGTCCTGGAGCCCATCATCGCCCGGCGCTTCTGGAACTACTTCCAGTCCATCCAGGGCAAGCCCGCCACGCCGGAGAAGAAGGCGGACAACCCCTGGAAGCTGACGCCCACCGAGTTCGAGGTGCTCAGCTACGTCGCCAAGGGCCTGTCCAACGCGGAGGTGGGGCAGGTGATGACGCTGGAGCGACGCACGGTGCGCACGCACCTGTCTCATATCTACCGGAAGATGGGGGTCAACTCCCACGTGGAGGCGGTGGTGATGGCCCTGCGTGAAGGCGTCGTGGACCTGTAGCCGCGCCCTGTATACGGTGGGGGTCTATGCGCAAGGCCCCCTCGAAGACGTCGGCTCCCGCCCGCGCCGCGGACCCGTCCCTCCAGTCGCTGTTCGACGTGCATGAGGCCACGCTGCCCAATGGCCTCCAGGTGCGCCTGCTGGCCAACCACCTGGCCCCCGTCGTCAGCCTCTACACCTTCTTCAACGTGGGCAGCCGCAACGAGCGCCCCGGCATCACCGGCATCAGCCACCTGTTCGAGCACATGATGTTCAACGGGGCCAAGAAGTACGGCCCCAAGATGTTCGACAAGACGCTCGAGTCCAACGGCGGCAGCTCCAACGCGTACACGTCCCACGACATGACGGTGTACTACGACGACTTCTCGTCGGACGCGCTGGAGACGGTGCTGGACCTGGAGTCGGACCGGATGCGCTCCTTGCGCATCTCCCAGGAGATGCTCACCAGCGAGCGCGAGGTGGTGAAGGAAGAGCGCCGCGTCCGCATGGACAACGACATCGGCGGGATGATGGACGAGGAGCTCGGCTCGCTCGTCTACAAGGCCCACGCGTACCGCTGGCCCGTCATCGGCTGGATGGCGGACATCGAGGCCATCACCCGCGAGGACTGCCAGAACTTCTTCCGCACCTACTACGCGCCCAACAACGCCATCCTCTACATCGCCGGGGACATCGACCCGAAGAAGACGCTGGCGCTGGTGCGCCGCTACTACGGCGACATCCCCCGGGGCCCCGCGCCCCAGCCCGTCATCAACGCGGAGCCGGAGCAGCGCGGCGAGCGCCGCTCCACGGTGCGCCACCCCGCGCAGTCGCCCGCCGTCGTCATCGGCTACAAGGGCCCCTCGGCCCGTGACGAGGACACGCTGGCGCTGGATGTCGCGCAGTACGTGCTCACCAAGGGCGAGGGGAGCCGGCTGACGCGCTCGCTGTTGTACGAGCAGAAGGTGGTGGTGGGCGTGGGCCTGGACTGGTCCTGGCGCATCGACCCGGGCACCATCCTCTTCTTCCTGGAGCTGATGCCGGACTCCGATCCGCAGAAGGCGGAGGCCGCGCTGTACGCGGAGCTGGAGAAGCTGGCGCGTGACGGAATCACGGAGCGCGAGCTGCAGAAGGCCCTCAACAACCTGCGCTCGGACCACCTGCGCGAGCTGGGCACGAACAACGGCCGCGCCCACGCCATGGGCAACTACGAGGCGCTCCTGGGTGACTGGCGCCACGTGCTCTCGCTGCCGTCCGCCTACGCGTCCATCACCCGCGAGCAGGTGCAGGCCGCGGTGAAGAAGTACCTCCTCCCCGAGCGCCGCTCCGTCGTGACGCTGCTGCCCGCGCCCTCCGAGGCGTGAGCCCGGACCGACTCCAGAAAGACTCCATGGCCTCTCGCAAGAGCCGCACCTCGAAGAAGTCCGCCGCCCCCCGCCGCGCCGTGAAGAAGGCCCCGGCCCGGGCAGCGAAGAAGAAGTCCTCCTCCCGGAAGACCGCAGCCGCCGTCGCGTCGACGAGCCGGGAGCTGGTGTTCCCCACGCTGCATGAGGTCACCACGTCCAGCGGCCTGAAGGTGATCGCCGCGGAGCGTGGCCCGCTGCCGCTGGTGTCGATGCGGTTGGTGATTCGCGCCGGCAGCTCCACGGACCCCGCGGGCAAGCACGGCATCGCGGACTTCGCGGGCCAGCTGCTGCGGCGGGGCACGCGGAGGCTGAACGCGCAGGCCATCGACGAGGCCGTGGAGTTCGTCGGCGCCAGCCTGGGCGTGGGCGTGGGCGAGGACACGCTGTCGGTCGCCATCACCACCCCGGCGGAGCACTTCGCGCAGATGCTGGGCGTCATGGGCCAGCTGGTGAGGGAGCCCACGTTCCCGGAGTCCGAGGTCGCCGATGCGCGCGAGCGCACGCTGGCCCAGTTCGCGAACGACCTGGATGAGCCGTCCGTCATCGCCGACCGCGCCCTCGTGCGTGCGCTCTGGGGCAAGCACCCCTACGGGCACAACGTGAGCGGCTCGGTGAAGACGGTGAGCACCTTCACCCGTGAGGACGTGGTGCGCTTCCACGAGGAGCGGCTGGGGCCCAAGGTCGCCATGCTGGTCGTGGTGGGCTCGGTGGACCCGGCGCGCGTGGCCGCGGCGGCGGAGGAGGCCTTCGCCGGTTGGACGGGGGGCCCCGACAAGGCGCCCGTCATCCCGCCGCTCGAGAAGGTGGCCAAGGCGGGCCGGGTCATCGTGGTGGACAAGCCGGACCAGACGCAGTCCCAGGTGCGCATGGGCGGCCCGGGCTACCGCACGGGGCACGAGGACTACTTCCCGGCGGCGGTGATGAACACCGCGCTGGGGGGCGGCTTCACGTCGCGCCTGATGAACGAGGTCCGCGTCAACCGGGGCCTCACGTACGGCATCGGCTGCTGGTTCGACGCGATGCACGCGGCCGGCATCTTCGCGCTGTCCACCTTCACCAAGACGGAGTCGACGCGGGAGATCATCGACGTGTCGTTGGGGGAGATCGCCAAGGTGCGCGAAGCCGGCCTCAAGCCGGCCGAGCTGCGCGACGCGCAGGCGTACATGGGCGGGCTGTATCCGCTGCGCACGGAGACGAACGAGTCCATCGCCAGCGCCATCTCCGACATCCGGTTGAACGGGTTGGGGGATGACTGGGTGCTGAGGTTCAGAGATCGGCTCAAGGCCGTGACGCCTCGGCAGGTGGCGGCGGTGGCGAAGAAGTACTGCTTCGCGGAGCCGCCCACGATTGTCGTGCTGGGCAACGCGGCCGCGGTGAAGAAGCAGTTGAAGGGCCTGGGCCCCATCACCGTCGTGCCGGCGTCGGAGTACGAGTGACCGAGCCTCGCATCCTCTTCGAAGGGGGAGGGGTGCTGGTGGTGGACAAGCCGCCCGGGGTGCCCGTCATCCCCGGGCGGGACGGCGGGCCCTCGCTGCGCGATGCCTTGGAGGCGCAGCGCGGGAGGAAGATCTTCGTGGTGCACCGGTTGGACCGGGACACGTCGGGGGCGCTCGTCTTCGCGCTCGACGCGGCCGTGCACCGCGCGCTGTCCATCGCGTTCGAAGCCGGCAAGGTGCGCAAGCGCTACCTCGCGCTGGTGGAGGGCCGCATCGACGCGCCGTCGCTCGTCGATGCGCCGCTCATCGCCGCGCGAAAGGGGCGCATGCGGGTGGCCAGGCCCGGGGAGGCGGAGGCCAAGCCGTCACGCACGCGGGTGCGACCGGTGGAGAGCTTCGACCAGGCCACGCTCGTGGAGGCCGAGCCGCTCACGGGGCGCACGCATCAGATTCGCGTGCACCTGCTGTCGCTGGGACATCCGCTGTTGATGGACCACCAGTACGGCCGCGACACGGCGTTGACGGAGAAGGATTTGGGAGGGGAGGGGGACGGCGTGGTCCTCGAGCGCACGCCCCTGCATGCCGCGCGGGTGGAGTGGCCCGCGCTGCCTGGAGTGGTGGCTCGTGGGGTGGACGCGCCGCTGCCGGAGGACATGGTGCGCGCGCGCGACCTGCTCCGGCGCACGCTGGGCTGAGCGGGTGGCGCCGAGGCCGGATGTGGCGCACGTCCGTCCGCGCCGGTGATGCCGCGTGAGGCGCATGCGCCGCTGCCGGAGACATGGCGCACGCAGGCAGCCTCGGCCAGCGCCCTGCCAGGTCGAGGCGACTACTTCACCTTGAAGGCGTTGGATGACGACTGCACGCCGAAGCGGTCCGTCACCGTCAGCACCACGTTGGCGCCCTGCGCGTCGATGGCGATGTTCTGCACGCAGATGCCCCCGACGAACTTGTCCAACGAGGTGGGGCTCACGTCGCCGTTGTTCTTGCTGATGGACAGGTCGACCTTGTCCGTGAAGTCCGCGGCGCGCGGGCCCACGGCGCGGACGGTGATGGCGAACGGCTGGCCGATGGTCTGGTCCGAGATGGGCTCGAACTCGTAGCCGGTGATGTCTCCCTCGCTCATCGGACGAGTCGGGTCCGGCCCCGCGTCGGGCTCGGGTTCCGGCTCGGGTCCTCCGTCCGCGACGTAGATGCCTCCGTCAGGGATGCCGCCGTCCGGGCCCGCGTCCGGTGTGCCCGCGTCCTGACTCAAGAGCGTGAATCCCTGGGGGCTGGTGGTCTCACGCCCATCGGCAAGGGCCACGCGCACGTCATAGCCCGCGGCGCCGAGGTTCGCGGGGAGGTCCACCGCGAAGAGGCTCTGCGCGTCCAGCGCGATCACCCTGGCCTCGTGCTCGCCGATCCACACCCGCATGCGGCCTTGGATCTGCACCTCTCCTTCTGCGTAGTCCAGGCGGATGGGGTACGCCGCATCGATCTGCAAGAGAATGGGGTCGGTGCGTCCGACGGTGTCCGAGGCGGGCCTGATGGAGACGATGCGTGGCGCGGGCAGCGACGTGCTCGAGCCACAGGCGGACAACAGCGTCAGCGCCAGGAGCACGAGCCCGCGAGTCATGGCTCGAACCTCATCCCCAGCAGCGCCGAAACACCGCCGAGCTGCGCGTCCAACCACGGCGTGCTCGCCGGAGCCCACGCACCCCGCAGCTCTCCCAGCGCGCTCCAGCGCCCGAATCGGTACGCGCCCTGGATGGCCAGGAACCCCATGCCGGAAAGCTTGCTCTCTTTCACCTCGGCCGGGAAGTCGCTCTGGAGTCGGTGACGGAAAGGCGCCACTCCTCCTCCTGCTCGGCCGTACAGGGACAGCGCCGCGCCGCGTAACAACTCGACGCGCGCCGACACGAGCAGCGGCACCGCGAGCACCTGCGAACGCACCGCGCCCAGCGCGCCCACCGTCCCCTGGAATGACGCGGCCCGCACGCCCACTTCGAACTCCCCCGCCAGTCGTCGCTCCCACCAGGGCGCGGTGAACGCCACCCCCAGCGCGCCGAACGGCCCTGAGTTGTCGCCTCGCGCGAACACGCCTCCCGCGAGCACCTGGAGCGCGGGACGCCACGACGCGTCGACCACGGGAGCAGGGGGCGCCACGGCGACGGCGGGCTTCGTCACGAGGACCCGGAAGATCTCCGCGTGCGCACGCACGTCGCCCCCGTCGCCCTGGACGACGGCCGTCACCGAGGCGGCGTCATCATCCGGAGTCACCTGGAACCGAGCGATGTCACCCACCTCGGTGGGCTCGGCCCGACCGCCCTCGATGCGCAATTTCAACCGCGCCACATCCAGCGGTCCCTCACCCGCGACGAGCAACCACCCGCCCTGGGCGGGCATGGGTGCGGGGGAGAGGGCCGCGACATGGGGACTCACACTCGGGACATCCAACGGAGCGGACGCATCCGTGTGCAGCTCACCCCGCGTGGCGAGCACCCGCGCCGAATCGACTCCCGGAGGCACCTCCAGCGGGACGCGCGCCTTGCCCCGCCCATCCGCCTGGACCGGACCGAAGTGCGTCTCCCCCACGAGCACCGTGACGGAGGCCCCGGGCGAGGTCGCCACGTCGAGCGTCGTCTGCCCGAGCAAGGCCAGCCGCAGCACGGTGACATCGGGCGGGCCCTCGGCGGCCTCCACCCAGAACAGGAACACCGCGACCAGCGGATGACGGACGGACGGCGGCGTCCACAGGAAGGTGCGCACCGCGCCGTGCGACAGCCGCTCCTCGGCGAAGTGTCCGGAGGAGGCCGCCACCCGCAGCACCCCCGTCTCCGGAGGCACGCTGACCTGCAGGGAGACCGTCTTGTCCCTCCCAAGGACGACCTGGGTGGGGGAGGCGAGCACCTCCAACCCGGGCCTCCCCGAAACCGGGACGGCCATGGCCGACGACGCGGCCAGGGCCAAGACCAGAAAAGCCAGGAAGGGCGGTGAGCGGGTGCGCACGAGCGATTCCGCCGAACTTCGCCCTCCAGGCTCTTTCTGGTCAACCCTCGCTGACGGGAGCGTCCTCGGCGGGGGTGTCCAGCGCGGCGGCCTGGGGCTTGTCCGCGGGGCCGGAGGCCTGCCGGACGGGCGGGCTGAAGGTGGGCTTCTCGGTGGGAGCGCCGCCCCGGCCGTGCACCAGCGTCTTGGTGTCCGTGCGGAAGGTGATGTCGAACTTGTCGCCCCGCACCGCCGTCACGAAGCCCACGCCGAACGTCGGGTGCTGGAGGACCTGATCCACCGCGTAGGTGTCCTTGGGGCTGTAGCGGGGCGCGTTGGCGACGTCCTTGCCCGCCAGCTGCTCCTCGAAGGAGATGATGATCTTCTCCGCCTTGGAGATGCCGCTGGACGACGCCCGGCTCGCGCGCGGGGTGCTGCCACTGCTGCTGGAGGACGTGGGGCGGTCCGTGGTGCCCGGAGCCCCGCGGTAGGCGTGGTCCCCGTTGCACGTGTTGCAGCGCACCCGTGCGATCTTCGTTCCCACCATCGCCAGGATGGTGTGCGCGAGGGTGAGCTTGCAGCGGGTGCAGTACGCGTCCACCTCGCCGCCGACCTTTTGAGTTGCCATGTTCGTCTGAGTTCTCGGCCCGGCGCGCCTGACGGGGAGCCGGGCATGAAGGAAAGGGGCGCGGAACATAAACGCAACGCTTCGAAGTGAGGTAGTCCCTTCGTCGTCCGCGCGCACGGGAACACTTCGCTTGTGCCCCCCTTCGCACCACGTAAGAGTAGGCGCCTGAACGCATGACCACGCAGACCCCCAGCAAGCCGGCTCGCGAGCCCGGGATGCTCACCCAGACGGTGACCAGCTTCGGCAAGGGCCTCATCGACGTCGTCAGCTCCATTGGTGGCGTGGTGACGCTGGCCTTCGACGTGGCCCGGTGGAGCGTCCGGCCCCCCTACCGGCTCCACAACCTGTTCGCCCAGCTGGACTTCGTGGGCGTGGGCTCCATCTTCATCGTCGGGTTGACGGGGCTCTTCACGGGCATGGTGTTCGCCCTGCAGACCTCCGAGGCCTTCCGCATGTTCGACGCGGAGAGCCTGGTGGGCCCCACGGTGGCGCTGACCCTGACGCGGGAGCTGGCGGCGGTGTTCTCCGCGCTGATGGTCACCATGCGGGCGGGCTCCGCCATGTGCACCGAGCTGGGCACCATGCGCGTCACCGAGCAGGTGGACGCCCTGGAGACCATGGCCGTCAACCCGGTCCAGTACCTGCTGGTCCCCCGGGTGCTGGCCGGCCTGTTCATGGTCCCCATGCTCACCATGTTGTTCAACACGACGGGCATGTCGGGCGCGTACTTCGTCGCGGTGGGCGGGCTGGGCATCTCCCCGGGCACGTTCCTGACCCGCACCCAGGCGTGGCTGGAGCCGGCGGACGTGTACGAGGGTGTCATCAAGGGCGCGGTCTTCGGCCTCTCGGTGGCGCTCATCTGTTGCTACAAGGGCTTCAACGCCTCGGGCGGCGCCAAGGGCGTCGGTCAGGCGACGACGGAGGCGATGGTGGCGAGCGCGCTGTCCATCTTCATCCTCGATTTCCTCGTGGGCATCGTGATGCACTGATGGCTGCCTCCGGTCCTCCTCCGCGTCCCGACGCCGGCGCGTCCACGAAGCCGATGATTCAAATCGTGGACCTGCAGAAGACGTTCGGTGAGAACAAGGTGCTCACCGGCATCAACCTCTCCGTGCCGCAAGGCAGCACGTGCGTCATCCTCGGGGGCTCCGGCTCCGGGAAGACGGTGCTGATGAAGCACATGATCGGCCTGCTCCGCCCGGACAGCGGCCAGGTGGTCATCGATGGGGAGGACATCGTCCCCATGGGTGTCGAGGACCTGCAGCGGGTGCGCAACAAGTTCGGCATGGTGTTCCAGGCCGCGGCCCTGTTCGACTCGATGACGGTGTTCGAGAACGTGGCCTTCCCGCTGCGCCAGCACACGAAGCTGTCCGAGGACGCGCTGTACGCCAAGGTCCGCGCCAAGCTGGACCTGATGGACCTGAAGCGGGAGGTGGAGTCGAAGTTCCCCTCGGACCTGTCGGGCGGCATGCGCAAGCGCGTGGGCCTGGCGCGGGCGGTGGTGCTGGACCCGAAGATCGTCCTCTACGACGAGCCGACCACGGGCCTGGACCCCATCACCACGGACTCCGTGGACGAGATGATCCTCGCGGCTCAAAAGGGGCTGGGCGTCACCAGCGTGGTCATCAGCCACGACATCTCCTCCGCCTTCAACGTGGCGGACCAGATCGCCTTCCTGTCCAAGGGCGTCATCGTGGAGAACGGCACCCCGGAGCAGCTGCGCATGTCCCAGCACCCCGCGGTGAAGGTGTTCCTGGAGACGTGGTTCGGGAAGAATTGACAGGGTCGCCCCCGCCGGGTCCGGTTTCAGGAAAATGTGGCACTCCGGATGCAAAACGTTAGAGTCGCGCCCGGCCGGTCGCCCTCGGAGTCACATCAGGTGAAGAAGCTCGTTACGCCTTTCCGTGTTGGCCTGCTGGTCATCGCCGCGGGGGCCTTTTTCGTCGGCTTCGTGCTGTTCGCGCGCGAGGGCGGCCTGAGCGACAGTGACTCCACGCGCGTCTGGGCCTACTTCCGGGATGCCTCCGGCCTCGCGGTGCGCGGGCGCGTGCAGATCGCCGGCATCCGGGTGGGAGAGATTGACGACATCGTCCTGGAGGGCACGCGGGCGCGGGTGTTCCTGAAGATCCGCAACGACGTGGACCTCCGGGAGGACGCGGTCCTCACCAAGCGCTCGGAGTCGCTCCTGGGCGACTACCTGCTGGACTTGAACCCCGGCACGGAGAACGCGCCCAAGCTGGAGTCGCAGGGGCAGATCCGCCGCGTCATCGACAGCCAGGGCATGGAGGCCATCTTCGAGTCGCTGTCGCAGATCACCTCCGACATCCAGCAGGTGACGGGCGCGCTGCGCGAGGTGCTCGGTGGTGAGCGCGGCGCGGGCTCGCTCCAGCGCATCGTGGAGAACCTGGTGCGGTTGTCGGACTCGGTGGACGCCACCGTGCGCCGCAACGCGGACCGCCTGGACGTCATCCTGGCCAACTTCGAGGGCGTGTCGTCCGACGTGCGGACGATTACCCAGAGCAACCAGGCCGACGTGGGCCGCATCGTCGACAACATCGAGTTCATCACCCGCGACGTCCGCGAGGTGCTCGCCAGCGTCAAGAACATCGTCGGCAGCGGGGAAGGGGACTTCAAGGAGAGCGTCGCCAGCCTCAAGCAGACGCTCACCAAGCTGGACAACTCCCTGGGCAACCTCGAGGAGATCACCCAGAAGGTGAAGGACGGCGAGAGCACCGCCGGCATGCTGCTCACCGACGAGAGCGTGGGCCGCGAGGTGCGCGAGACGGTGCGCGACGTGTCCAACCTGGTCTCCCGCCTCACGGAGCTCCAGACGGAGGTGGGCATCCAGAGCACCTACCTGGCCGCGCAGGGCCGCTCGAAGAACATGCTGTCCCTGCGCCTCATCCCCCGGCCGGACAAGTACTACCTGCTGGAGATTGTCGACGACCCGCGCGGCACCGTCACCACCCAGGTGGTGCAGACCAACCCGCCGTCGGAGGGCGACCCGGTCATCCAGACCCAGAAGGTGACCAAGGAGAGCCTGAAGATCAGCGCCCAGTTCGCCAAGCGCTGGTACTTCACCACCCTGCGCGTGGGTCTCATCGAGTCCACCGGCGGCGTGGGCGCGGACCTGCACCTGTTCGACGACGCGCTGACCTTGAAGATGGACGCCTTCAACTTCGCGGCGGACGAGCTGCGCTACCCCCGGCTGCGCGCCACGCTGCGGGCCCAGGCCTTCGACCACCTCTTCGTCGTTGCGGGCATGGACGACATGCTCAACGCGCAGCAGCGCGACGTCGTCACCCAGCGGCTCATCGCCGGCCGCGACTTCTTCGTGGGCGGTGGCCTGTTCTTCACCGACGACGACTTGAAGGCCATCATCACGGCCACCGGCCTGCCCACGCCGTGAGCGTCGTCAGCGCGCGGCGAGCTTGACGCCGGCCGTGAAACCACGTACCCGGCATGGGCACGGGGTCCTGGTGGGAAGCCGTGCTTTCTCGGCCATTTCCAGGAAGCTCGCATGTCCCTGCTCGTCGTCGGCTCCGTCGCATTGGACTCGGTGGAAACCCCCTTCGGACAGAAGGAGGATGTCCTCGGCGGTTCCGCCACGTTCTTCTCCACGTCGGCGTCGTTCTTCTCCCCCGTGCGCGTCGTCGCCGTGGTGGGTGAGGACTTCCCCGAGGCCCACGTCAGCTTCCTCAAGGGCCGCGGCATCGACCTGGAGGGCCTGACCCGCGAGTCCGGCCGCACCTTCCGCTGGAAGGGCCGCTACGGCTACGAGCTGAACGAGGCGAAGACGCTCGACACCCAGCTCAACGTCTTCCAGACCTTCTCGCCGGACCTGCCGGCGTCCTACCGCGACACGCCCTACGTCTTCCTGGGCAACATCCACCCGGAGCTCCAGGCGCGCGTGGTGGACCAGGTCCGCGACCCCAAGCTGGTGGCCGCGGACACGATGAACTTCTGGATCCAGGGCAGCCGCGACGCGCTGCTCAAGACGCTCCAGCGGGTCAACCTGCTCTTCGTCAACGACGCGGAGGCGCGGCAGCTGGCCGGCGAGCACAACGTGGTGAAGGCCGCCCGCGCCATCCTCGGCATGGGCCCCCAGCGCGTGGTGGTGAAGCGCGGTGAGTACGGCGCGCTCCTCTTCGAGAAGGACCACGTCTTCGCCTGCCCGGCCTTCCCGCTGGCCGAGGTCTTCGACCCCACGGGCGCCGGAGACACCTTCGCGGGTGGCTTCATGGGCACCGTGGCCACCGCGGCGTCCGGGGTGGACTCGGCCGTCCTGCGCCGCGCCATGGTCATGGGCAGCGTCATGGCGTCCTTCACGGTGGAGAAGTTCAGCCTGGAGCGCCTGCGGGACGTCACCAAGCCGGAGATCCACGCCCGTTTCACGGAGTTCAAGAAGCTGACCCACTTCGAGGACCTGGGGCCGCTGAAGCGCTGAGCGGCGGGCGGGCAGGGTGGGGTCCGGCCTCACCCACGAACTTGACGGTGGATTCAGGCCGTCCCTAGGCTTTCCTCCTTTTTGGGTGCTCGGGGAAGGAAGAGGGTTGAGCGATAACCGAAAGTCCGCGCGGGTGCCGACCTTGCTTCGCTGTTGGTGCGAGACCGACAATGTCACCCTGTACGCGCGCATCACCAACCTGAGCGAGGGTGGCCTGTTCCTGCGGACGAGCACGCCGCTGAAGCGAGGGGCGAAGGCGGTGCTCCGGCTGACCCCGGGGGATGATCCCGAGGTGCAGACGGCGGCCACGGTGGTATGGCTGCGGGAAGAGGAGGACCGGGCCTACCCGCCGGGGATGGGCCTGCGGTTCGAGTCGGTGGACGCGGAAACCCTGGGACGGCTCCGGCGGATTATCTCTCAGCAGCAGAAGAACCCCGTGAAGGCGGTCTGGGCCGGCTGAGTGCCGGGCTCCCACCAGCCGAGGCATCCATGCGCATCGCCGTCATCTCCGACATCCACTCCAACATCGAGGCGCTCACCGAGGTGCTGCGGGTCTGCGAGCAGCAGAAGGTGGACCGCATCGTGTCCCTGGGTGACATCGTCGGATACGGCGCGTCGCCGAATCCCTGCTGTGAGCTGGTGCGCTCGGTGGCGGAGGTGACGCTGCTGGGCAACCACGACGCCGCCGTCGCGGGGCGGATGGACTACTCGTACTACTACGACGCCGCCCGGCACGCGCTGGACTGGTCCGCCAACGTCCTCACGGACGAGAACATGGCCTGGCTGCGCAGCCTGCCGTACACGTACCGCATCGGCGAGGTGGGCTTCTGCCACGGCTCGCCCATCGACCCGAAGGCGTACGAGTACATCTTCGCGCTCGAGCAGGCGCGGGAGCTGACGCCCTACGTGGAGGAGCTGCCCGAGGTGACGTTCATCGGGCACAGCCACCTGTGCCGCGCGTTCGCCATCGGCAATGGCGAGGTGAACGACGTGGTGGCCCAGAAGTTCGGCATCCGCAAGGGCTACAAGTACATCATCTCCGTGGGCAGCGTGGGCCAGCCGCGCGACTACGACAACCGGGCCTGCTTCGTCATCTGCGACACGGACGCGCGCACGGTGGAGTACCTCCGGGTGGAGTACGACATCGAGACGGCGGCGCAGAAGATCTTCGACGCGGACCTGGCGCTCAATTTCGGCAAGCGACTGTTCCTCGGCGTTTGACGCACCGCCTTCGGAAAACTGTGCACGGGCCGGGGGACATGAAATAAACCGGGTCCGTGCGCCCCCAGGTCCTCCGAGTGTCCCTCCGGCCCTTCGCGGCCCTGCTGTCCTCCCTCCTGTTGCTGCTGTCGGCCTGCCGCCGCGAGCCGCAGCCGTCGTCGCCGGAGTATCAGCAGGCCACGCGCCAGTTCCGCGAGCTGTACGCGCAGAAGCTGGATGAGGCCTACCTGGACCCGCAGATGGGTCCCATCGAGGCGCAGCTCCAGCGCGTGCCGCAGGACAGCCTGGACGCCCCTTCCGCGCAGGAGCTGCTCCAGCGCATCCAGCGCGAGCGCACCCGCATGCAGGCCGAGGTCGCCGCGCGCCAGAAGGCCGTGGCCAGCGCCCGCGAGATTCCGCCCGGCGCGCCCTCCACCACGCTGGCGCCCCCGCCGCCGCCTCCTCCTGCGGAGCCCGCCGACGCGGGTCCCCCGGACGCGGGTCCCATCAGCGGTCCCCAGGTCGGCTCTCCGGCGAGCGAGCTGGTGGCTGGCTTCCGCGGCTGCTTCAAGCGCGGCACGCCCATCGACGTGGAGGGGCGGGGCATCCGGGACGCGTGGGAGATGACCGACAGCACGGCCTGCCGCCTGGAGTACCCGGGCCACGTGGGCACGGTGCTGCTGACCGAACAAGGTCGGGTCCTGATGTTGTTGCCCAAGAGCTCCGTGACGACGGTGACGCGGACGCTGGACGCTGGGACCGTGCCCCCCGCGGGGACGGACGCCGGCCGTTAGTCAAAGACGCCCATGAACGACCAGACCTTCATGAAGTTGATGCGCCTGTTGCCCAAGTCGGCCCTGTCGACGGTGGTGGGCATGGCCACTCGAGCCCCGCTGCCCGCGCCCGTGCACCAGGCGGCCATGCGCGCGTTCGCCCGCTCCTACAACGTGGACATGGCGGAGGCCGAGCACCCCATCGAGCACTACCCGACGTTCGCCCAGTTCTTCACGCGCGGCCTGAAGACGGGGCTGCGCCCCATCGACGCGGACGCGAAGTCCGTGGTGTCGCCGGTGGACGGCCGCGTGTCGCAGGTGGGCTACTCGGACCTGGGCCGGTGCCTGCAGGCCAAGGGCATCGAGTACACGGTGGACGAGCTGTTGGGTGACGCCGAGGTGGCGAAGCCGTTCCACGGTGGCGCCTGGACGACCATCTACCTGTCGCCGCGGGACTATCACCGCATCCACTCGCCGCTCGCGGGCACCATCACCGGCTATGCGTACATCCCCGGTGAGTTCTGGCCGGTGAACCCGGCGTCGGTGCTCAACAAGCAGTCCCTGTTCTGCGTGAACGAGCGGCTGGTGACGTACCTGGAGACGCCCGCGGGCAAGTGCGCCGTGGTGAAGGTGGGCGCCACGTGCGTGTCGCGCATCAAGGCGGCGTACGACGACGTCACCACGCACACGGGCCAGCCGGGCAAGGTGCACCGCTATCAAGAGGGCTACAAGGTGGAGAAGGGCGGCGAGCTGGGCCGCTTCGAGATGGGCTCCACCGTCATCCTGCTGTTCGAACCGGGCCGCGTGAAGTGGGACCCGGTGCTGCAGGAGGACGCCGTGCTGCGGTTGGGCCAGCGCATCGGAGTGGTGCCGTGAGTCAGACGCTCGCCGCCGTGAAGGGCATGAATGATCTCCTGCCAGGGGAGATTGAAATCTGGCAGCACGTGGAGGGGCTGGCCCGGGAGCTGTTCGGGCGCTTCGGCTACGGGGAGATCCGCACGCCCATGGTGGAGGACACCGCGCTCTTCGTGCGCAGCGTGGGCGAGGAGACGGACATCGTCGGCAAGGAGATGTACACCTTCGACGACAAGGGGGGCCGCAGCCTGTCCTTGCGTCCCGAGGGCACGGCCCCGGCGGCGCGCGCGTACATCGAGCACTCCATGCTGAACCAGGAGCCGCTGACGCGCTGGTTCTACACGGGGCCGATGTTCCGGTACGAGCGGATGAAGACGGGCCGCTACCGGCAGTTCTATCAAGTCGGCGCGGAGGCCTACGGCTCGAAGGAGCCGGCCCAGGACGTCGAGGTGATGGACATGGTGGCCCAGTTCCTCCAGGCGCTCGGGCTCCAGGACATCGCGCTCAACCTCAACTCGCTGGGGGACGAGGCCTGTCGGCCCGCGTACCACGCGAAGCTGGTGGAGTACCTCAAGGCGCACATCGAGGAGCTGTGCGGCGACTGTCACCGCCGCATGGAGACCAACCCGCTGCGCGTGCTCGACTGCAAGAACCCCAAGTGCCAGGAGGTCGCCGGCAAGGGGCCCAACGTGCTCGAGTTCCTGTGCGAGCCGTGCAAGGCGCACTTCGACGACGTGCAGCGCAAGCTGACGGCGCTGGACATCAAGTACGTCGTCAACCCGCGCATGGTCCGCGGCCTGGACTACTACACGCGCACCGTCTTCGAGTTCATCGCCTCTCACCCGGCGCTCGGCACCGCGAGCACGGTGGGCGGCGGTGGCCGCTACGACAAGCTGGTGAAGAGCCTGGGCGGACCGGACGTGCCCGCCGTGGGTTTCGCGTGCGGTCTGGATCGGCTGGTGCTGCTGCTGAAGGAAGGCACCCGGAAGTTCGGCGCGTCACCGGACCTGTTCATCGCGGTGGCGGACCCGGGCTCGCAGGACACGGCCTTCACCCTGGCCAGCAAGCTGCGGCGCGAGGGCCTGCGCGTCGACTTCGACACCCGAGGGGGCAGCCTCAAGAGCCAGATGAAGCGCTCCGACAAGAGCGGGGCCCGCTTCACGCTCGTGCTGGGTGAGCAGGAGCGCACCTCGGGCGAGGCGAAGCTCAAGCGGATGGCGGATGGCTCGTCCATCCCCGTGAAGCTGGACGCCATCG
Source organism: Myxococcus guangdongensis (assembly GCF_024198255.1). NCBI lineage: Bacteria > Pseudomonadati > Myxococcota > Myxococcia > Myxococcales > Myxococcaceae > Myxococcus > Myxococcus guangdongensis. The sequence continues at coordinate 437,767 of NZ_JAJVKW010000007.1, read as the reverse complement.
CCGCCGCAGTGCGTGAGCATTCGGCCGTCGAGGTGGTGCAGCGCATCATCAAGACATGATGTATCAGTCAGGGATTTTGTTGAATCCCTGACATCCCGCTGAGTCCCGGAGGTGCTCTGTAACCTCCGGGAAATTCAGGGAGAAGTCCGGGCGACTCAGTCGCGTGACCTTGGCTGGTGCGGTAGACTTCCGCCGTCAATGTCGAGTGAGTCCCCCAACTCCGCTCCGCCTCGGGCCTTGCGCTGGATTCCCGTTCGGGGAGACAGCATGTGGCCGTCATTGCGGGATGGAGACGTGGCGGGGGTCGAGCCGCTGTCTCGCGAGCCGCGCCTCGGTGAGGTGGTGCTGGCGCGGTTCGACGAAGCGCTGGTGCTCCATCGGGTGTGCGCGGTGCGCGAGGGCGTGCTGTCGCTGCGTGGGGACAACGCCGCGGGGGAGGATCCTCCCATCGCCGCGTCGCGAATCCTCGGGTGCGTGGCGCGCGTGCGAAGGCGCGGCGTGGAGCTGGGCTCGGCGTGGGATGGCGGGCCGTCGCGGCTGGGGCGGCTGCGCGCCGTGGTGCGTGGGCGGGTGGCGCGGTGGTTGGGGCGGGGAGGGCGCGCATGAGCGGCGACTTCGGAGGGGACAGTCATCCCCGGCGTCGCGCGGGCGCGGAGGGGCAGCGCTTCGGCGCGGACTTCCTGCTGCTGGACGCGGAGGGCCGCACGCTGCGGGGCCTCAACGCGACGGCGGTGCGAATCTGGGAGCTCAGTGACGGGACGCGCTCGGCGCGCTCGGTGGCCGAGGTGGTGGCCCGTGAGTTCTCCATGGACGTGGGCGCGGTGCTCGCGGACACGTTGCGGTTTCTGACGGAACTGGCCCGCATGGGCCTCATCGAAGAGCTTCAGGAGGTACGGTGATGCGAGCGCGCATTGCGGGCTTCTCGGCGGCGGCGTTGCTGCTGGCGGCCTGTACGGAGGGCGGCGTGGCGCCCAAGGTGTCGGACTGGACGGACGCGCCTTCTCGGGAGGTGCCGCCGGTGGCTCCGACGGATGTGCTGGGCGAGGAGGACGTGGCGGCCCGGCCCCCCGCGGCGGAGGTGCCCGTCGTCGGTGAGCCGATGCCCGCGCCCCTGACAGGGCATGCCGAGGTGGTGGAGGGGGGCTCGCGAGGCCTGTCCGACGTGTCCCAGGTGGACGTGGACCTGACGCTCACGGGCGTGCGCAACAAGGGCACGGTGGAGGTGGAGTTCGTGTCACCCGCCGGCCACCCGTACGAGCGACGGACGACGGTGGTGGTGGCGAAGCCGGAGGTGACGAGGACACTGCGCTTCTCGCTGCCCGTGGCCGGGACGACGGTGGCCACCTCCGCCATGCATGGCACCTGGCAGGTGCGCTTCCTCTTCGACGGGGCGCCGCTGACCACGGCCGCCTTCACCCTGGAGCCGTGACGTGAGCCCCGCCCCCATGAAGTCCGTCCACGCCCGCCTCGCCGCGCTGTTCGCCGCGCTGGTGCTGCCCTCGGCCGCGCTGGCGCAGAGCACCACGCGCGCCGCCGTCTTCACCACGCTCCCCGGACCGGGGGATGCGGTGGCCACCGTGGTGATGGACGAGGTGTCCGAGCTGCGCGTCCAGGTGCGCAACAACACGCGCGCCAACTCGCCGCAGTTCCGTCCCATCAACCAGGTCAACTTCGTGCTGCCCACGGGGTACACGCTGTTGGAGAGCCCCGCGCCCGATGGATGGATCGCCACCCACAACGTGGCGACGCGCAACGTCCGCTACAACCTCCCGGTCAACTGCGCGGGCGCGGATGCCGGGTTGATGTACAACGAGACGGCGACCTTCACGCTGCGGATGATTCCGAACATCAGCGCGACGAACGCCACGGGGCAGCAGTTCACGACGGCGCTCTCCGCGCACGAGGCGTGCGGCAACCTGTCGTTCGGCACCAATCGCACCGCGGACGCCGCGGAGTGGCAGCGCGTGGGCCTGTCGACCCGCGTGGACATCACCCCGCGCGCGATGGGAGTGGGGGAGGACCTCACCGCGCGCCTGGTCATCGAGAACCGCACCTCCACCGCGAACCAGACCAACATCACGGCCGAGGGCCCGAGCGCGGGCGCGGGTGGCGTGACGTACCAGGTCGTCGAGGTGCAGCCCGGGAACTTCGCGGTGACCATCCCCCAGCGCGGGGCGGGAATCCTCGTCGCGAGGGCCACGACGCTGACGGCTGGAACCATGGTGGCGAGCGTCCGCGGGCGCAACGGCTCGGCCTCCGTCACGTCGAACGTCGCGGACACGCCCATGGTGAACGTGGGGCCGCTGGCCGCCGCGGGCGACGTGGACAGCACCCAGGCCTTCACGGGGGACACGGTCAAGGTCCGCCTGAGCGTCACCAACTCGTCGCCCACGAGCTCGTATCTGAACGTGACGCCTCGGGCGCCGGTGCTGGTCGGCTCGGCGCAGGCGGTGCTCGCGTCGGGTCCCAGCCCGGCCAGCGTGGCGCGGCTGGCGCCGGGGGCCTCCGCGCACTTCATCTGGAGCTACACCGTCACCGGCGAGGAGTTCTCCTCCTATGCGTTCGATGTCCAGGCGGACGCGACGCTGAACGGCGCCACGGTCTCGACGCCGGTGGTGCGCTCGGCCGAGGGCCGTGTCGTCAGGCACCGGGTGATTGCCAGCCCGTCGGTGCTGGTGCCCGGACAGGGCAACCAGACGGTGACGTACACCGTGCAGAACCGGGGCACGATGCCGCTCGACGAGGTCAAGCTGCTCCGGCCGCCGGTGAACTTCTTCGCCATCAATGGCAACCCGCCCGCGCCCTCTGGGTGGATGGTCTATTACGACACGGCCTCGGCGAGCTACACGTGGCTGGCGCTGCTGAACTCCGTTCGCATCATGCCCAACCAGGAGCGCACCTTCACGGTGACGTACTCCGCGGTGGGCAACGTCACCGCGCCCACCGCGTTCCGTCACCGCGTGCACCTCCCGGGGGCCTACGCGTCGGACGCCTCCGCTCGCATCGAGACGCCGATGGTGCTCGCCACGGGCCTGGCGCCGGAGGTCGAGCGCCTCACCGCGGTGGCTCGTGATGCCAGCGTGACGGTGACATGGGACAACCCCTCGGTGCACAACGGGGTGCTCATCCTGCGCTCGGTGGGGGCCGCGCCCAACACGGCGCCCGTCGCGGGCCGGACGTATGCGGCGGGTGCGACGCTGGGCAACGCCACCGTCGTCTTGTCGGAGTCGTTCAGTGCGGCGACGTCCTTCACGGACACGAGCGTCGTCAACGGCACGACGTACTACTACCGCGTCTACAACTCGGATGACGTGGGGCTGTACTCGGCGGGCAATCGCCCCACGGCCTCGGTGGCGCTGCTGGCCACGCCCCGGGCTCCCGTGGGCTCTGCGCCTCTGTGGTGCTACTCGGTGGGCCTGGACGCGCGGCTCCAGCCGATCACCGAGCTGGGCGTGGGCATCTTCAGCTCCTTCAATGACTCGGTCGTCGCCAACCTGACGAACGTCACGAACCCCTCCGAGGATGGCGCGGAGCGCTGGCGTCCGCTGCCCCTGTCGGGGCTCATCGGCAGCCGCTTCCCGGTGGTGCCGCTCAACGGCCTGGCGGGTCAGTACATCCTCACGGCGGACCAGAGCGGCGTGGCCTATGCGCTCAACGCCACCACGGGCACGGTGCTGTGGCGCTGGAACAACAACGGCTCGCCCATCGGCACCATCCAGTCGTTCCCGGTGACGCAGCTCCACGACTACGCGAACGCGGCGTACAAGGCCGCGCGTCCGAACACGGACCTGGCGTTCTTCGCGACGCGGCTGGCGAACGCCGCGCAGAACCGCGTGGTCGCGCTCAACGCGCGGACGGGCGTGCCTGTCTTCACGTACCAGCCGGGAGACCTGGGCATGGTGAGCGGCGGCATGGTGGTCGACTACACCACCAACCGGCTGTTCATCGGCGCGAAGGCGAACGGCGCCGCGGCCACGTTCCGCGTGCTCAACACGCTCAACGGCGCCGAGGTGGGGCGCCTGTCGCTGGGGGATCTGGAGCACAGCCTGGTGCGCAACGGCGTGGCGAATCAGATCTTCGCGACGAACAGCGACGGCGTGGTGCATGCCGTCGACGGCAACACCCTGCAAGCCGTGTGGAATGTGAGTGTGGGGACCCGGCCCTCGCCGAGCACGCCCGCGTTCACCAGCTTCGTGCGCCCGCTCGGCGGCGGCTTCGTGGCGAGTCTGGCCAGTGGCGCGGTGGAGTTCTGGGACTACTCGGCGCCCGGCGCGCCGTCGCCCACGCGCGTGTGGACCACGCCCATCGCGAACCCGTCCGGGACGTTCACCCTCAACCAGGCCGGCGTGGTCCGCATCTACGCGGGCAGCTCCGATGGCCGCGTGCACCAGCTCGAGATGATTGCTGGCGTGGACTCCGGCCAGGTTGCTATCGGTGGCACGCAGCTCATCGGCACGCCGACCATCGACACCACTGTCTCCCGACTGCACGTCGGCTCTCAGGACGGCCGCATCTGCGCCTTCCCGGTACCGTTCCCGTGAACAATCCCTCGACCCCCTCGGCCACGCAGTCCCCGGCGGTGGAGACGTCTTCGGCGTCCGCTGCCACGCCTCGCTACGAGGCGCCCGCCATCCTGTGGGAGCAGCCCTTCGTCGCGCTCGCGGCGATGTCCCAGTGCAACATCCCCGGCGAGTCGGAGTGCACGCCCTGAGCTCGTCGGGAGCCGGCCCGTCCGGTCCCCGGCGCTCGGGCCGCCTCAATGATTCGCAGGAGACGTCCGGCCCCTGGCTCACGCTGGCGGGCTGGACGGTGGGACTTCATGTTCCAGAAGCCCGCGTCCAGGAGCTGCTCCGGCGCTCGCTCGCGGGCTTCATCGTCGACGAGCCTCCGGTGGGGGCTCGCGCCTCCCGGTTGGAGGTGCGTCCGCCCGAAGTGCCGTCCGCGGAGCCGGTGACGCGCGAGATTCCCAGACCCTGGCGCGCGGAGGATGGCGTGCTGGTGCTCGAGGGTGAGGACTACTCGGCCCGCATCGATGCGAGTGGCGCGCGAGGCACGGTGGTGGGCGCGGGGCGGTTCCCCGTGGAGGTGGTCCTTCGCGTGATGCTGGCGGCGGAGCTTGCCCGGCGTGGAGGCCTGTTGGTGCACGGCGTGGGGCTCGTCCATGACGGGGTCGCGGCGCTGTTCACGGGGCACTCGGGCGCTGGCAAGAGCACGCTGGGGGGGCTGTGGATGGGGGCGGGGGAGTCACTGCTCTCGGACGAGCTGGTCGCGATATGGCCGGAGTCCCCTGGGACGTGGCGGGCCGCCGGGACGCCGTGGAACGTGGGCTTCCCTGGTGAGGCGAGGCTGGGGGCGGTGGGGACGCTGGCGTGGGATTCGAGCTCACGGTGGGAGCGTCAGGGTGGGGGAGAGACGGGGCGGATGCTGGTGCACAATGTGTTGCTGCCCGAGGCTTCCCCGGCGGGCAGGGCCGCGATGCTGGCGTCCGCGGGACGGTTGTTGTCCGAGGTAGAGTCCGCGCGGTTGGTGTTCTCGCGGGACGACTCCGCTGTCACCGTGGTGAGGGCTGCGTTGGGAGCATCGCGACATGGGTGAGGGGCCGGTGTTGACGGTGGTCGCGGGGCCGACGGCATCTGGGAAGACGGCGCTGGGCATCGAGCTGGCGCGCCGCCTGGGTGCGGAGATTGTCAGCGCCGACTCGCAGCAGGTGTACCGGCACTTCGACATCGGCACCGCGAAGCCCTCCGTGGAGGAGCTCGCGGCGGTGCCGCACCACCTGCTGTCCGTGGTGGACCCTCAGGAGTCGTTCTCGGCCGCCGAGTACCAGCGCCGCGCGGACGCGGCCATCGCGGACATCACGGACCGTGGGCGGCCTGTCGTCGTCGTGGGCGGGACGGGGCTGTACCTGCGCATCCTGCTGCATGGCGTGGTGGAGGCTCCGGGGGCGCTCCCCGCGCTGCGTGCCGAGATGGAGGCGCTCGCGGCCGAGCAGGGACGGGAGGCCGTTCACCGAAGGCTGGCGGCGGTGGACCCGGAGACGGCCGCGAAGCTACCGGCCCAGGACCTGGTGCGAGTCGTCAGGGCGCTGGAGATCCACGCGCAGACGGGCGTGCCCGCCTCGGAGTTCCGCAAGGCCCACGCCTTCCTCCCGGACCGATATCCCTTCCGCCTGTTCGTCCTGGAGCCTCCTCGCGAGGACCTGTACACGCGCATCAACGCACGCACCGAGGCCATGTTCGCCGCGGGGTTGGTGGACGAGGCGCGCGCGTTGATGGAGCGGGGTTACGCGGAGGCGGCCCCCATGCGCAGCGTGGGCTACGTGCAGGCGCGCGCGGTGGTGGAGGGACGCATGAGCGTCGCGGAGGCCATTCACGACACGGCGCAGGAGACCCGCCGGTACGCCAAGCGTCAGCTCACCTGGTTCCGGAAGGAGGTGGGCGCCGTCTTCGTCCAGCCTCCGTATGCCGCGCTCCGCGACTTCGCGCCGCGGTCACCCGGGTGAGGCCTCGGTGTCTCGGACCCTGTAGGTGGAGCCTGCCTCCAAGGGAGAGACGAGGAGGGGAGGGGACGGGAAGGCGCGATGTTGTCCCCATGACGTGAGGCACCCATGTTCGCCGCTGAATCCTTTCTCGACGCGGGAGCGGAGCGACATGGAGACACAGTTCAGACGTGACACCCTCTCAGGCGAAGGGGGAAGAGCTGCCTCGGCGGCTTGGGGTCCTCCCTTCGTCCTCGGCGTGCTGATGGCGATTCTGGGCCTGGTGGCGCTGGGGTCCTCGTTCATCACCAGCCTGGTCTCCGTCATCCTCTTCGGCGCGCTGCTCGCGGGGACTGGCATCGCGGAGATCGTCTCGTCCTTCCGCGTGCGGAAGTCGGGCGGACCGTTCTGGCTCTACCTGCTCAACGGTGTGCTCTCCACCGTGGTCGGCATCTTCGTCCTGATGAAACCCGCCGCGGGCCTGGGGGCGCTGACGCTCCTGCTCGCGGGGTACTTCTTCGCGAGCGGCATCTTCCACGTGGTGACGTCGCTGATGGACCGCTATCCGAGGTGGGGCTGGGACTTCGCCTATGGCGCCATCTCCATCGCGCTGGGCGTCATCGTGATGGCCCAGTGGCCCATCTCCGCGGTGTGGCTGGTGGGCACCCTGGTGGGAATCTCCATCCTCATGCGCGGCATCGCGCTCATGGCGGGCTCCCTGGAACTGCGTCGCGCGATGCGCGGCGCCACCGTCTCGTCCTGAGACCCGACACGCCGAATCTCAATCGAAAGGGCACGGTGACCTCCCGGTCGCCGTGCCCTCTTGTTTCGCGCCGACGCCTCGCGTGACTAATAAGCGGCGTAGCGGTCCGATGCGCCCGTGTCGCTCGGGGGCAGGGGCGTGAGCACCTCGTTCGCGCTGGTGGACGACGTGAGGCGGCCCGTGAGGATGCGCAGCAGCAGCTCCGGGTCCACGGGCTTGGGCAGGAAGGCCTCCGCCCCCGCGTCGAGCGCGCGCTGACGCACGTGCGGCCGGTTCAACCCGCTCATCACCACCACCCGCGTGTTGCGCGTGAGGGGATGCTGCTTCAAGCCCTCGCACAGGCGCAGCCCATCCACCCAGTGCAGCACCACGTCGAGGACGATGGCCGTCGGAGGCCTCCGCGCCACCGCGCAGAACAACGCGAGCTCATCCGCGAAGGAGACGACCTTGGCCCCCGTGCTCTCCAGGAGCGCGGTGAGCGCCTCGCGCGCATCCGCGTCGTCATCCACCACGTAGTACAGGTCCGGCTCCAGCTCCGGGATGGCCAGCGGCACCGGCTCCAGCGACATCCGCAGCCAGTTGCTCATCGTCTCGCGCAGGCCCGCCCAGCGCACGGCGCCCAACAGGGCCAGCGGCGTGGGCGCGTTCAATCCCAGCACGCCACCGCCATAGACACCCACCGACGTGCGCCGCCCCTTCGCCGCCACGAAGGCGGAGGGCGCCCGCTTGCCGGCGCGTCGCAGCCAGCCCACCGCGCGGGCTCCGGCCGACGCGTCCTCCATCAACTCGCACAGGCCCTCGCGCACATACCGGCGCTCCAGGGCCCCCGCATCCAGCCCGCCGTCCAGCAGCGCCACCGCGGCCCGGCTGCACGAGGCCAGCGTCTCCGACAGCCCCACCTGCAGCGGATGCCCGAAGGCCGCCGGACCCACGGCAATCTGTCCCGGGGCCACCAGCGTGCGCCCGGGCCCGAAGGGCAGCCGCGTGGTCTCCAGCGCCGCCAGCTCGAAGCCCTCCTCGAGCAGCCCATCCCGCGAGGCCATCATCAGCGCCTGGCACAGGTCGGCGGGCGTCACCGCGGGCCCGAAGGCCAGCGCATAGACGGAGTCCGCGCCCGGCAGGAGGAACAACCCATCCACCGTGGGAAGCGGCGCCACCCAGAGGCGCGCCACCGGAGCAATCTCCAGCCGCGACGACGCATGCCGCAGCCGCGCCTGCACCGCGGGCATCATCGGCGCCGGCCGGAAGCCCGGGAAGAAGTTGTCGCCCATCAGGGGACCCGCGCCCCCCGCCAGGGCCACCGCGTGGAAGCGCTCGCCGCCTCCCTGGGCTCGGACCACCAGGGGGCCCGCGCCTCGCACGGACGCCGGCGCATCGGGGGCCGCGGGCTGACGCTCCACCCGGTCCACGTGCCGCTCGAGGAAGCGCGCGCCCTGGGCGCTGGCCGCCGTGGCCAGCACGTCCCGCACCTGCGCCAGGCCGCCTTGTCCTTGCGGCCAGCCGTCCACCACCCAGAGGCCACCGGGAGCGGAGGGGAGCAGCTCGCGCCGCCCCTCGGAGATGATCTCCACGCCGCGCAGCTCGTGGGCGCGCCACTCGGTGGGGATGCGACAGCCCAGCGCGGCCAGCCGCGAGCGACACTCCGGCGTCAGCACGGCGGGCGGCGCGGTGCGCTCCGACAGGCCACCCGAGTAGACGCGCACATCGAGCGTCAGCCCCCGCGCCCTGCCATTGAAGAGCAGCGAGGCCGCCAGCCCCGCACCCGCGATACCGCCTCCGACGACCGCAACCCTCGAACCGCTCGTCAGCCTGTTGCCCAGAATCATCCGCGCCCTCTTGCTTCCCGCCGTCGCCTGCTGCGTCGTGCCCGCGCTCAGTGTCGTTGCACGGAAGGCGCCATGGCCGGACGGCCGAACACCACCACCCGGTCGCGCCCCTCGCGCTTGGCCTCGTAGAGGGCCGCGTCGGCGGCCTTCATCAGCCCCTCGGTGTCGTCCCGGGGTGTTTCCAATGTGTGGTCCGCGATGCCCACGCTCACGCTCAACCCGAAGGAGGCGGGGCGGCCGTCGCTCTTCTGCACGCCCACGGAGCGCAGCCCGGCGCGGATGCGCTCGGCGAACACCGCCGCCTCCAACGCCGTCTGGTGGGGGAGGAGCGCCACGAACTCGTCGCCGCCGAAGCGCGCCGCGAAGTCCGACTCGCGCAGGTTGCCCTTGAGCTGGTTGGCCAGCGCGAGGATGGCCCGGTTGCCCACGTCGTGGCCCATGCCGTCGTTGATGGCCTTCAGGTGGTCCAGGTCGATGACCACCACGCTCAACGGATAGCCGTAGCGCTGGGCCCGCCGGAGCTCCTCCTCCAGCCGCACGGTGAGCGCCCGGAAGTTCGCCAGCCCCGTGAGGGCATCCGTCTGGGCGAGGATCTGCAGCCGCCGCTGCTGTTCACTCTGCCGCAGCGCCCGGTCGATCCGTGCCATGAGCTCCCTCGCGCTCGCCGGCTTGTGGATGAAGTCCACGGCGCCCATCTCCAGGCAGCGCTCCAGGGTGGCCTCGTCCGCGTCCCCGGTCAGGAAGATGACCGGGGTGGACTCCGTCCGGGAGTCCTCCTGCAGCGCCTCCAGGACCGCCAGCCCATCCCCGCTGGGCAGGAACCTGTCCAGCAGGACCAGGTCCGGCCGATGTTCCCTCGCCAGCTCCAACCCCACGCCCGCGTCCGCCGCTCCCAGCACGTCGAAACGCGAGGCGAGCAGGTCCGACAGGCTCTCCAGCACGCTCGCGTCGTCCTCGATGACCAGGAGGAGGGACCGCTCCGAGGTGCGCCCTCGCCGTTGCATGAACCTCTCCGCTTCGTTGCGCTCCTGATGATTGGCGGACCCGAGGTCCCGGCCGCCACGCCCCACCAGGTGCTCCCGCCGCCCTTGCGCCCCGGGCGCATCCGCCGCCTCCCGGTCCCGCGAGCACCCACCGCCTCCCGCAACCTTCACCCGAGACCTCCGGCCGCCAAGCCCATCGCCCTGGCCGACGGGGAGTCACCCCCATCGACGCGCGTGGGCGAGGAGCAAGCTGCATGCCCTCGGGGAGGGCATCCGAGCGGACGTCATTTCAGGGGGTTGCACGCGCGCGCGGCGCCGCCAGGGGGAGGAGGGCGGAAGTCGTTCCAGCGTGCGTCGTGGAGAACCGGTAGGAATTCCCGGACGGAGGAGGGTGGGAGCACCCTCCACTCCTGTCCGGTCGCCGCGGATCAACGTCGGGTAACGAACTGCATGCGCCGGCCGCCACCGCCACCCATGGGGGGCATCATCGGCGGGGTCTCCAGGCCGAACTGCCACCACATGGGCTCGTAGGGCTTCATCTTCAGGCGCTTGTCGTTCTGGAGCTGGGCGAGGCTGGCCTTGAGCTTCTCGTCCTTGGGGTTCTCCTCCACCCCGCGGCCGAGCACCCGGAGGGCCTCGTCCTTCTCCTTCTTCTGCAGGAGGCACCAGGCGTACACCGCCCAGACGATGGCCTCCTTCTTCCCGCTCTTGGCCGCCGCCTCGAAGGCCGCCTTCATGGCCGGGGTGTCATTGCGCTGGAAGTACAGGGCGCCCTCCATGGCCTTGGCCATGTAGTTGCGCGAGCTGCCCTTCTTGAAGTGGACCAGCGCGCCGTCCAGGTCCTTCACCATGTACTTCAACATTCCAATCTGCGCGTGGATCTCCGGCCCCACCATGAACTGCCACTTGTCGAAGGCGAGGCCCTTCTCCAGCGTCTTCACCGCGCGATCCACCCGGCCCTCGGCGTCCTTCTTGCTCGTGGGCTGGGACTGGAGGTCCGCCTGCACCGTCGTCATGAGCGCCTGGATCTGCCCGGCGACCCGGCGACCCAGGAAGAAGAAGGTGACGACGGCCGCGATGAGGCCCGGGACGAGCCCGGCCCAGATGGAGAAGTTGGCGAGCTTCACCAGCAGCGCGACCACGATTCCCACTGCCAGCGAGATAAGAAGGTTGTACATGCGGGGGCCCTCATAGCGATGTACGTGCAGCACCGCAATCTTCGGATGCATCCGCGCGGCCATCGCGGTATACGTCTGGCCGCTTCAGCAACAAACGGCCCTCTGTCGAAATTGGTAGACGAGGCGGACTCAAAATCCGCTGCGGCTGACCCCGCGTCCCGGTTCGAGTCCGGGGAGGGCCACTTCCCGCGAGGGGCGGGCTGCCAGCATCCGCTGGGCGGCCCCCCTGCCCGGGAGTGTGGAGGACGTGCTCCCGTCAGGGGCGTCGGAGAAACCCCGAGATGAAGGTTCTGCTGGTCGAGGACGACGCGAGCCTCCGGGAAGGAATGGGCGAGTTGATCGCCGACCTGGCGGAGGTCCGCTCGGTGGGTGACGTGGCCCAGGCGTTGGAGGTCCTCTCCCAGGAGCGCTTCGAGCTGGTGCTCACGGACCTGCGCATCGGCGGCAGCGAGGCGGGCGGGCGGGCCGTGCTGGAGGCGGCTCGGAAGGGGCGCCAGGCGGTGGCCATCGTCAGCGCGGCGTCCCCGGAGGAAGTGGCGCGGGCGCTGCGTCCTTATGTGCCCGACGGCATCCTGGTGAAGCCCTTCCAGATCGAGGACATCCTCGGACTGGTGGAGCGCTTCCTCGCCGTGCACCGGGGCGTGGAGGCGGCCTCCCGGGGAACGACGGTTCCCTCGGAGGGTGATTGGGTGGAGTGCTCGCCCGGCGTGCACCTGGCGTCGCCGGGTGGCGGAGCGGGTGGCGCCATCTGGGTGCGGCTGGTGGCGGGCGGCCAGTGGGCCTGGGCGGCGCGGCCGAGGGGACGCGAGGCGGCGCTGTTGCTCGAGGGCGAGCTGGACGTCGAGGGGACGCGGTTCGTGGCCCCGGCGGCATTCTTCGTGGGCGCGGAGGACTCTCCCGAGGTGCGTACGAGCACCGGGTGTCTGGTCATCACGCTCGGCCTGGACGGTTGAAAGGGCAGGTTGGCATCCGTGGACACTGTCTGGCCCACACATCCGCTGGAGGCGGCGCGACTCGGTCGTCCTTCGAGGCGGGGAGCGACGGCGGCGCTCGAGGCGCACATCGCGGTGTTGCGCGGCGAACCCTTGAAGGCCGCGCTGGCCAATGCGCTGCGCGACGCGGACGGGCTCGGAGGCCAGGAGCGCCGGTTCGCCGCGCTCGTGGTGCGCGAGCTGTCCCGGCATCAACGTTTGCTGGACCTGGCGGCGAAGCTGTTGGGCCATCCCCCGGGGAAGCTGGTGCTCACCGAGGACCAGGCGCTGGTCCGGTACGCGCTCTGGCGGCGCATCTTCTGTGGTGAGGGCTGGACGCGCATCGGTCCGGAGGTCCGGCTCCCCGGGCCGGTGAGGCCGCGCACCCTCAAGGACGAGGTCCTCCAGAAGGTGGTGGAGTCCGCGCTGCCCGAGGCGCCGCTGCCGGACACCCACGCGGAGCGGCTGGCGGTGCGCTACTCGTTCCCCAACTGGCTGGTGCAGAAGCTGGCGCAGGCCTATCCGGAGTCGGTGCTCGAGGGGCTGTTGTCCTCGCTCGACGAGGAGCCCGGGTTGCACTTCCGGGTGCGGCCGCCGGGGACTCGCGACGCGGTGCTGGCCGCGCTCCAGGAGGAAGGCGTCGCCGTGGAGGCGGTGCTCGCGTCGCCGGACGCGGTGCGGGTGGTGGACGCGAGCCACCGCATCTTCGAGACGCGGATGATGAAGACCGGGCGTCTTCAGGTCCAGGACGTGGGCAGCCAGCTCATCTCGGAGGTGTGTCGTCCGGTGGGGGGCTCGCTGCAGGGGCTCACCGTGGCGGATGTCTGCGCGGGCGCGGGCGGCAAGACGCTGGCGCTGGCGGACTTCGTCGGCCCCTCGGGGCGGGTGCTCGCGGGAGATCGCTCCCGTCGCCGGCTGGCCGAGGCCCGGGAGCGCGTGCGTCACTTCTCCTTGAGACAGGTGGCCTTCCCGCATCCGCTGCCGCTGTCCGAGGCGGACGTGCTGCTCATCGACGCGCCGTGCAGCGGGACAGGCTCGCTGGCGCGCGAGCCGGATCAGAAGTGGAAGCTGAACGCGGCGGAGATCGCCAAGTACCAGACGACCCAGTCGGAGCTGCTCGACGAGGTGAGCCGGCAGGCGAAGCACGGGGCGCTGGTGGTCTACGCCACGTGCTCGGTGCTGCCGGACGAGGATGAAGCGGTCGTCGAGGGCTTCCTCGCGAAGCACCCGGAGTTCACGCTGGAGCCGGTGGCGGACGTGCTCGGAGCGGAACGGGCGGCGCTCGCGGCGCAGGGGCCGTACCTCAAGGCGCTGCCTCCGCGCGTTCCCGGTGGCGGCTTCTTCGCGGCGAGGCTCCGGCGGACCGGGCAGGGTTGACAGTCCACGAGGCCACACGCTACGCCACCGTAGGTTCTTCAAGGGGTGTCACCGACGTGCCGGCCGACCCGAAGCAGTCCGACGTGGTGAAGCAGATCAACGAGGCCTTCCAGGCGGCGCAGGCCCGTCTGGCGCAGCTCCGTGAGGCGGTGGAGCGCAACTCGGACCTGGCCCGGGCGAACGCCAAGGCCACCGTGTTGAAGGACCAGAAGGAGCGCGCCCTCAAGGAGCTGGGTGAGCTCGTCTACCGGCAGATCCAGAAGGGCAGGCTGGAGCTGCCGGCCAGCTTCGCGTCCGCGCTCAAGGCCATCGAGGCTGCTGAGCAGGCGGCCGAGGCGCACGCGCGCGAGCTGACGGACATCCTCCGGGAAGGGGAAGAAGTCGCTGAGCGGTTGAAGGTTGGAAAAAACGCACCGAAGCCGCAAACAGTTCTTGGCCCTGGGAACAAGAGGCGGTAGAAGGCACCCACTTTCGACGTCGGGCCGCTCCCCAAGGTGGCCGGTAGCAAAAGACGGGGCTATAGCTCAGCTGGGAGAGCGCTTGAATGGCATTCAAGAGGTCACCGGTTCGATCCCGGTTAGCTCCACTCTGAAGTAAGGAAGGCCCGCCTGGGAAACCCGGCGGGCCTTCTGCTTTTCCGGCGGGTGTCACGAGGCGCCGTCGACGGCGCGCGCGCTGGAGTCCCTCCCGTCACGCGACGCGGATCCGCGGGCCCTTCGTTTTCGAGGCCCCGGACCTCGCCGAGACCTCCGGTCCGTTCGTGTCTCCGCGGTCCGGAGCTCCTGAAGAAATCGCCGCTGCGTTTTTCTGCATCACGCATCTGTCGGTGCGACGGCGTGGTGCGGGACAGGGATGCGTGTGCCGGACGACTCTCGACAGCGAACGAAGTTGGTCAATGACTGTGCGTCGGCGAACGAAGATGCTGCGCCGTCGCCGGGTTCTCGGATATGGGGCCCGCACGAGGCCGAGTGATGCGCAGACACCTGGATCGAGGCGTGACAGTGGCGCTGGTGCTCGCGGCCGGGATGTCGGCCGCGCAGTTCACACCGGGCTCAGCGGGGCAGGGTGGCGGTTCGACGCCAGGGACCACGGGGACCGGAACGACATCCGGGACCTCCGGCACGGGGACCGCCGGTGGCACGTCCGGAACGCCGACCACGGGGAGCTCGACACCGGCGCCGGGGCCTGGCTCCTCGACGTCTGGAGTCTCGGGGCCGCAGTCGCCCGCGCCGACGACGGGCTCCGGAGGTGGCACGCTTCCCCCCGGGCCTCCGACGATTGCTCCCGAGTCGGTGGACTCGTCGACGACGCCCTCGGGTGGACGGACGGTGTCTCCGGCTCCCATGAAGGAGCCCGCGCGCGAGGCGCAGCAGGTGAAGCAGGACGTCGCCAACGCACCCGACACGCAGGCCCCGCAGAAGGCCGGTCCGCTGACGCTGGCGCAGCTGGTGGAGCGCGCGCGCACGTCGGACCTGCGGGTGGAGGAGGCCTCCGCGGAGCTGCGCAAGTTCGAGGCGCTCTACAAGCAGGCGCGGTGGGCCTGGTTCCCCAAGTTCGAAATCACCGTGGGCATGGGCGGCCCCATCCCCGAGGCGCGCAACGACGGCCTCGGCGGTCCGCCCACCACCAAGGCCTCGCTCGAGGGAGACCTCGACTTCGGCAAGGTGGGCGTGACGGTGTTCTCCAACGGCAACGCGGTGTTGCCCCTCTACACCTTCGGCAAGCTGTCCGCGCTGGAGAAGGCCGGGGCCCAGGGGCCCATCCTCGGCGCGGCGCTGCGTGAGCGCGTGCGCGACGAGGTCGGCTTCCAGGCCGCGCAGGCGTACTTCAGCTATCAGCTGGCGCGCTCCGGTCTCCAGCAGATGGAGGACGTGTCCAAGCGCCTGGAGGACGCCGCCGAGAAGATCGCCGCGCTCCTGAAGGAGGAGTCGCCGCAGGTATCCCAGGTGGACACGTACAAGGTCCGCTTCTTCCGGCAGGTGGTGGAGGCGCGCAAGGCGGACGTCATCCAGGGACGCGCGCTCGCGATGACGGCCATCGGCCTGCTCGCCAACGCGCCGCCGGGCGAGGAGGTCGCCGTCGTCGAGGAGGACCTGCCGCTCGAGGACGAGGTGCAGCCCCCCTCGCTGGAGCGCGCGCTGGAGCTGGCCGAGCAGTACCGCCCCGAGCTCACCGCGGTCGCCGCGGGCATCGTCGCGCGCGAGTCCGAAGTGTTGATTCGCGAGCGGAGCTACTTCCCGGACTTCGGCCTCGCGGGCTTCTACGACTTCCGCTTCACGACCAGCGCGACGCGGCAGCGCAGCCCCTTCGCTTATGACCCGTACAACGACAGGACGGCGGGCATCGGCCTGGTGATGCGGGGGACGTTCGACATCCCCATCAAGGACGCGCAGCTGGATCAGGCGCGCGCGGAGCTCGACAAGCTGCGCGCCCAGGAGAAGCAGATCCACGCCGCCATCCGCCTGGAGGTGACCAAGGTCCACGGCGAGCTGGTGGCCGCGTGGGCCAAGGCCAAGGCCTTCACCGACGCGGAGAAGAGCGCCCGTCGCTGGGTGACCTCCGCCTTCGCCGCCTTCGACCTGGGCACCGGCGAAACGAGGGACCTGGTGGACGCCTTCACCGCCTATGCGCAGGTTACAGGCGACCGGGCGAAGAGCTGGTTCGACGTCCGGTTGGGAATGGCGGCCCTCTCACGTGTCACCGGGACGCCCCCGGCCCTGGGTGAATAATCGGGGCCACGCGCCTGTCCGCTGTACCGACCTTCTGCACGGAGCCGAAAACCATGATTGCTTCCCTGCTCGCCGCAACCCTGCTGGCCGCGGCGCCCACGCCCCTCACCGTCGTCAAGTCCGGGAACGCGGATGTCCAGAAGGCCGCCAACGCTCCCGGCGCCACCGTCGAGTCGCTCGCCACCGTCGTCGAGAAGTTCGTCGACTTCCAGGAGCTCGCCAGGCGCGCCCTGGGTGACAAGACGTGGGACTCGCTCACGCCCGCCCAGCGCAAGGAGTTCTCCGACACGATGACGGGCCTCTTGCGCGCCTCCTACGCCCAGAAGGCCATCGGCCAGGCGCAGGCGGACGTGAAGTACGGCAAGGAGACCATCAAGGACTCCGAGGCCACCGTCGACACGACGCTCACCCTCAAGAAGGACCAGATTCCCGTCGACTACCGCCTCTACAAGGCGAAGAGCGAGTGGCGCATCTACGACGTCGTCACCGACGAGGTGTCCCTCGTGGACACGTACAAGGGCCAGTTCCAGAAGCTGCTGAGCACCAAGGGGTTCGATGGCCTGCTCTCCACGCTGAAGACCAAGCGGGCTCAGCTGGAGAAGGAGAACGCGGCCCAGTCCGCCAAGGGCACCGGCGGCTCCGCGGCGCCCGCGAAGTGAGCTGAACCCACGCCGACGTGGCTTCGGGCCGGGGCTCCTCGAGAGAGGGCCTCGGCCTTCGTCGTTCCAGGGCTCAGGAGCGGGCGGCGGCCGGGTGGCCGTAGGACTGGAGCGTCCCGACGAGTCCCTGGTCCAGGGGGATGGTGGGCGCGAAGCCCAGCTCCTTCGAGGCGCGCTCCGTGGTGCATGTCCACGCGGCGCACGTCATCTCGCGAACCTTGTCGCGGTTGAGGATGGGGACGGTGCCGCGCAGGCGGGCCATGGCCTCGGAGCCCAGGCCCAGGAAATAGCCGAGGGTGTCGGGCACGGGCAGCACGGTGGGGGGCGCGCGGCCCAGGGCCCGGGCCACCGCGGCGCAGACCTCCTCCCACGTGTACTCGTGCCCGTCGGACACGGTGTACACCCCCCGCGCCGCGTCGGCCTTGTCGAGCGTCGGGCCGCGCTCGGCGGCGGCGAGCAGCGCGGTGTTCAGGTCATCCACGTGGATGAGCGAGTAGCGCTTGGGGCCGAAGCCGCTCTTGAGCGCGACGCCGCGCTTCGCCATGGGGATGACGGAGGGGATGAACTCCACGTCGCCCGGGCCGTAGACCATGGGCGGACGGACGATGACGGACGGCACCTTGTCCGCGAGCTCGCGGACGGCCTCCTCGCCCCCCAGCTTGCTGCGGCCGTAGGTGGAGACGGGGGCCGGTGGGTCCTCCTCGCGACGAGGACGCTCGGGCGTGGACGGGCCCGCGGCGGCGAGCGAAGAGCAGTACACCAGCCGGGGCGGGTGGGGCAGGGCGGCCATCGCCTCCGCGAGGCGGCGGGTGCCGTTGGCGTTGCCCTCGAAGTAGCCCGCGGGCTCGCGGGCCTTGGTGACGCCGGCCAGGTGCAGCACACAGTCGACGTCGCGCACGGCCTGGGTGAGCCCCTCGCCCGTGGTCAAATCCCCCACGGCGAAGTGGGCGCCGAGCGCCGCCAGGGCTTCGCGGCGAGAGCTGGGACGCACGAGCACGGTGAGCGAGTCGCCTCGCTCGATGATGCGGCTCGCGAGCCGCTGGCCGATGAACCCGGTGCCACCGGTGAGCAGGAAACGCACGGCGAGGACTCCCTGGGCGCTACAGCGAACGCTGGTAGAGGCGGTACGTCTTCGAGCGCTTGCCGCCCATCGACTCGATGGCGCGGTTGACGAGGTGGTTGTCCTCGAGCGTCCAGGAGATCTCTCCACCCGAGTAACCCAACTGGTGCGCGGTGCGCAGCGTGTCCAGGTACAGGATGGCGTCCAGGCCCCGGCGCCGGTAGCCCTCCTTGATGCCGAGGGTGATGAGGCGCAGCCGATGGATGCGGCGCGAGGCCAGCAGCATCTTCGTCAGGCCGATGGGCAGGCCGAAGGTGGTGAGGCGCCCGTTGGCGGCCTTGAGGGCCACGTTGGCGTCCGGCAGCGTCATGGAGAAGGCCACCGGCTCGCCCTTCACCTCGGCGATGAGCACCAGCTCCGGCCGGACGATGGTCTTCATCTCCTTGGCCAGGTGGTCGAACTCCTTGTCGGTGAAGGGCACGAAGCCCCAGTTCTTCTCCCAGGCGGAGTTGTAGATCTCCCGGATGCGCTCGACCTCCGCGGGGAAGTCCTTGAGGTTCACCGGGCGCACGGTGATGCCCTCGCGCTGCCGCATCTTCTCCGCGATGCGCACCACCTTCTCCGGCGGCTCCGCGGACGAGGACAAATCGAAGGCGAGCAGGTCCTTCGCCTTCACCAACCCGCACGCCTCCATCAGCGTGGAGAAGAAGGGCGGGTTGTACGGCATCATGATGGCCGGAGGGACTTCGTAGCCCTCGACCAGCAGACCCCAGTCCTGGTTGGACGAGAAGTTGGCCGGACCGATCATGCTGTCCAGCCCGCGCTCCTTCAGCCACGACGCGGCGGCGTCCAGCAGCAGCCGCGCGATGCCCGCGTCGTTCACGCACTCGAAGAGGCCGAAGAAGCCCTCCTTCGTGCCGTGGATCTCCTGGTGCCGGGGGTTGCGGATGGCGGCGATGCGGCCCACCACGTCCTGGCCTCGCCACGCGAGGAACAGCTCCACCTCGCCGTACTCGAAGAAGGGGTTCTTCTTCGGGTCCAGGAAGTCCTTGCGCTCCATCTCCAGCGGAGGAACCCAGTTCGGGTCGCCCGTGTAGAGCGAGAACGGGAAGCGGATGAACGTCATCCGCGCCGCGGCGTCCCGCACGGGCGTCACCAGGACGTCCGAGGGGAGGGGAGGAAGGGCGGGCTGTACTGCGGGCGGCTCGGCGGGCAGGGCCATGGTGGAATCAGGTCCTCTCGGCGGAGTTGCCGTCGGTGCCGTTCTTCAGGAAGAAGTGCGCGCCCTTCTCCAACAGGAAGCCGGGCAGCTCGCCGCGCTTCTCCCAGAGCTTCATGGGCGCCGCGCGCAGCTGGCGCAGGTCCTCCGGCTGCAGGTTCGCCGCGCGCCAGGTGAGCTGCTCCACCGCGTCGAAGATCTTCCCGGCCACCTCGCGCGACGACATCCGCGACAGCTGGTCCAGGGTGATGCCGCCCTTGTCCGCCAGCATGCCCGCGGAGCCCGCCGCCCACTTCTCGCTCGCCTTGTTGGAGCGCACGGACGTGCCCGGGCGGGCGATCTGCACCGGCTCGTACACGGTGGGGCGCGTCTGCGGAATCACGCCCAGCTTGCGGCCGATGGTCTCGAAGGTGTCCAGCACGCGATCCAGCTGCGCGTCCGTGTGCGTGGCCATGAACGAGGTGCGGATGAGCGCGTGGCCCGCCTCCACCGCCGGCGGAATCACCGGGTTGGCGAAGACGCCCGCCTCGTGCAGCGCGCGCCAGAAGCGGAAACACTTCGTCTGGTCGCCGATGTGCACCGGAACGACGGGCGTCACGGACACGCCGGTGTCGAAGCCCATGGCGCGGAAGCCGTTGTGCATCTTCTCCGCGATGTCGAGCAGGCGCGCGCGGCGCTGGGGCTCCGCCTCGATGATCTCCAGCGACTTGAGCGCGGACGCGATGGACGCCGGCGTCATGGACGCGGAGAAGATGACCGAGCGCGACTTGTGCTTGATGTAGTTGATGACGTCGAAGGGGCCGGCCAGCACGCCGCCCAGCGACGCGAAGCTCTTGGAGAACGTCCCCATCACCAGGTCCGTCTCCTTCTCCAGGCCGAAGTACTCGGAGGTGCCCCGGCCCTTCTCGCCCAGCACGCCCATGGCGTGGGCGTCATCCGTCATCACGCGCGCGTTGTACTGCTTCGCCAGCTCGACGATTCGCGGCAGGTTGCAGACGTCTCCCTCCATGGAGAAGACGCCGTCGGTGATGATGATCTTCCCGGCGTTGGGGTCGGCCTGGGACAACAGCTGCTCCAGGTGGTCCATGTCGTTGTGGCGGAACTTGCGCTCCGTCGAGAACGACAGCCGGATGCCGTCCACCAGCGACGCGTGGTTCTGGCGATCACTGAAGACGATGTCGTGGCGGCCCAGGATGGAGGACAGCGCCAGGTTCGTCTGGAAGCCGGTGGAGATGACCACCGCGGCCTCGCGGTTGAGGAACTTCGCCAGCCGTCCCTCGAGCTCCTCGTGCAGCGCCAGCGTGCCATTGAGCAGACGCGAGCCCGAGCACGTGGTGCCGAACTTCTCCGTCGCCTTGATGGCCGCTTCCTTGACGCGCGGGTCCGCGGACAGGCCCAGATAGTTGTTGGAGCCGACCATGATCACCCGCTTGCCCTCGATCTCCACCTCGGTGGCGCCGTGCGACGCCTCGATGACGCGGAAATAGGGGTAGAGGCCGGTGGCCTTCGCGATGCGGTAGTCCTTCCAATTGCTGCACTTGTCGAAGACGTCGCTCATGGTGCTCTTTCTGTAGGTCTGCGTCGGGGGAGGGTTTGGGGCCTCTTCAAGAGAGGCGTTTTGCGGCACTGCCGGTCGCCACTCACCTTGCAGGGCTCGTTCCCGAGCCGGGGGCAACCATGCGCCCGTCGACCTCCCTCGGGGGACGCGGGGCCGTGAATAAAGAGGCCGAGGGGCAGTGTCAAGGCGCGGACCGTTGCTTGGAACCCTTGCGAGAGGGGCCCGAAGCCCCCTTGGCTTGACAGCACCGTTGCATTGGTGGCACCCCGCCGACGCAGATCGTCTTCCAGTGGATAATGGGAAACATGGCCGCTCGCCCGCCTCCGTGCGTGAGCAGTCGACCGAGGGACGGAAGGCTTTGTGAAGGCCCGTTGTTTGAGGGGGCTACGACTGGCCGGGAATTTGCTAAGCCCGGCGAAAATCGAGGAGTGGACGGTGGCCAGGTCTCTGCGGCAACGGTGGTTCGAGGGGTTCATCCAGACGGCGGTCTCCCGGCCCTGGTACGTGCTGCTGATCTCTGCATTGCTGGCCGCCGGCGGTATGGCACTGGCGTCGCGGTTGGAGTTCCGTGGTTCATTCGTGGAGCTGCTGCCCCAGGGTGCCCGCGAAGTCCAGGACCTGACACGCGTGTCGCAGAAGGCGGGTGGGGACGGGTACCTGGTCATCGTCGCGAAGGGAGACACACCCGAGCGGCTGAAGGCTTACGCGCGCGAGCTGAAGGGGCGGCTGGAGGCCCTGCCCGAGGTGCGCTACGTCGAGCACAGCTACGACGTGGAGTTCTTCAAGCGGCACGCGTTGTGGCTGTTGCCCGCGGAGACGCTGGCGGAGCTGCGCGCGGATCTGACGGCGCGCGTGCGCTACGAGCGACAGCAGGCCAACCCCTTCTATATCGACCTGGGGGCCACGCCTCCGCCGCCCACGTTCGAGGAGATCGCACAGAAGCACTCGCCGAACGCGCCGGTGCACGAGTCCCTGGCGAACGCGGACGGCACCGAGGTCTACCTGATGCTCAAGCCCATGGGCACCGCGGGTGACCTGGACTTCGCGCGCCGCTTCGTGGAGCTGGCGCTGGGCACGGGTCGCACGCTTTCGTCGGAGCGCTATCCGGCGGTGACGCTGGAGGCGACGGGCAACTTCCAGAACCGCATCGAAGAGGACGCGGTGATGCGCGGCGACTTGTCGCGCGCCGGCACGCTGTCCGCGCTCATCGCCATCGGCCTCATCCTCCTGGCCACCCGGCGCATCGCGGCGCTGGCGGTGGTGGGCCTGCCCGTCGTCGTGGGCATCCTGCTGACGTTCGGCATTGCGTGGCTGGCCATCGGCCACCTGAACGTGGTGACGGGCTTCCTGGTTGCCATCCTCATCGGCCTGGGCATCGAGTACGGCGTGCACCTGTGCATGCGCTACTGGGAGGAGCGGCGCACCCGGTCCGCGCGCGAGGCGCTGGCCACGGCCGTGGGTGGCACCTTCAGCGGCGCGATGACGTCCGCGGTGACGAACGCGGCGGCCTTCTTCGTGCTGATGCTGGCGCAGTTCCACGCCTTCAATCAGTTCGGCTTCCTGGCGGGGCTGGGCGTGCTGCTCGCGGTGCTGGCGGCCTATGCGCTGGGGCCGTCGCTGCTGGCCATCGCGGAGCGGCTGCGGCCAGCCCGCGTGGACGCGGCGCCCGCGTCGGAGGCGGCCCCCGTCGCCCCGCCGAAGCCCGAGCGGGAGTGGCGCCGGTGGCCCACGTCGGTCCTGGTTTTGATTGCGCTCGCCGTGGTGGGCTTCGCCGCGTTCTCCGTCTCCATCGCGCCCCGGCTGGGCTTCGAGACGGACATGCGCAAGCTGAAGGGCGACTCCCCGGCGTCGCGGCTGGATGACCACGTCACCGAGCAGCTGGGGCAGCCGCTCAACCCCGCCATCTTCCTGGTGGATGACCTGGGGCAGGCGGCGAAGGTCGAGCAGATCATCGCCGAGGTGAAGCAGAAGAACGGCGCGGACTCCGTGTTCCTGCGCACCACCTCCCTGAACGACCTGGTGCCCGGAGACGTGGAGCGGCGGGGCGTCGAAATCACCGGCATCCGCACGCTGCTGCGCGGCCTGCCCGAGGCGGCGTACGAGGACCCGCGGCTGAAGGAGTTCCAGGGGATGGTGGAGGCGAAGCCGTACGGCCTGGACGCGCTGCCCGTGGAGGTGCGCCGCCGCTTCGAGGCGACGGACGGGAAGGGCACCTTCCTGCTGCTGTTCCCCTCCGTGTCGAACTACGACACCAAGGACCTCACGCGCTGGGCGGCGCAGATCGACCAGGTGGTGGAGGGCGCGAAGGCGGTGGGCGTGGAGATGTCGGTGCTGGACAGCAACCGCATCGCCTCGCGCATCTTCGCGCTGGTGAGCGCGGACGGTCCGCTCATCCTCTGGGCGGCCGCGGCGGCGGTGTTCCTGGTCATCCTGGTGAGCCTGCGCAGCCTGAAGCGGACGCTGCTGGTGACGGGGCCGCTGTTCCTGGGCATGACGTGCCTGGCGGGCGGCATGTACCTGTTCGACGTGCAGCTCAACTTCATCAACGCGGTGGTGCTGCCGAACCTGCTCGCCATCGCGGTGGACAACTCCGTGCACCTGTATCACCGGTACGAGGAGGAGGGCCCCGGCTCGCTCGGCAAGGTGGTGCGGCACACGGGGCTGGCGGCCGTGGTCGCCACGCTGTCGAACGCGGCCGGGTACGGCGCGCTGCTCATCGCCAACCACCAGGGCTTGCGGAGCATCGGACAGATTGCGCTCCTCGGGGTCGTGTGCACCTTTCTGGGGACCACGGTCTTCTTCCCCGCGCTGCTTGCCCTCCTGGAGCGCTGGAAGGAGCGCAAGGGCTTGCTCGTCACGCGGGAGGGCGCGGTCGTCCGGAGTCTCGATCTCGACGCGGCCGAGTCCGAGGCTGGGTCGTCGGGGGAGCGGAAATCGGCGTGAGTCTCTCGAATGCCCAGGGGCTGCGTGGCGCCGCCCCGGTGAAGGGTTCCCGTGAGGCACAGGTCCGTCTGGGGCCCGTGGACCTCATCATCGTCATCGCCTGTTCGCTCGCGGCGCTGGTGCTGCTCGGCCCCGGGCGGTGGACGCTGGGCTCGCTGCACCATGTCTGGCTGTTCGCCTCCATGGCGGCGGGTCCCCTGGTGCTGCGCACGCTCGAGTCCCGCTTCCCGCATCAGCGGTGGCTGACCATCCTGGCGGACTTCTGGCTGCTGCCCGCGGCGGTGCTCACGCACGGTTGGCTCACCCCCGTGGTGGACACGCTCAACCCGTTCCTGCGGGACGCGCAGTTGGTGGCCGCGGACCAGCGCATCTTCGGGTTCCAGGCCTCCGTGGTGCTGGCGAACGTCATCCCCGGCTGGCTCAACGACGTGCTGCTCCTCTGCTACTACGGCCACTTCGTGTGGCCGCTGGTGCTGGGCATCGGCCTGTACCGCCGCGCGCATGGGGCCTCGCCGGAGTTCGACGAGTACCTGCTGGGACTGGGGCTGTTGTTCATCCTGAACTACTCGGCGTACTCGTTGGTGCCGGCCGTGGGGCCGCGCTACTTCTTCATCGACGCGTTCGATGGGCCGCTGCAGGGCACGCTGACGCCGTGGCTGGATTCGATCATGCGCCGGCCCGTCTTCGCGCGGGACTGCTTCCCGTCGGGCCACACCGGCACCACGCTGCTGGTCCTCTTCTATGCGTGGCGGTTCTCCCGGAAGGTGTTCTGGGTGATGTTGCTGCCGGGCATGGGGCTCATCTTCGCGACGCTCGCGGGGCGCTTCCACTACGCCACGGACCTGCTGTGCGCGGTGCCGCTGGTGATGGTGGTGGTGGGCATGGCCACGGCGCTCACGCGGGCGGCGCGGCAGCGCGAGAGCGAGAGGGCCGCGCGCTCCGTCCCGGTGGACGCTATCCTGCGCCCCTGAGCACGTTCCGGCCCTCGAGGCCGGCCGCGTCGGGAGCGCTCCATGTCCAGGTCCGTGTCGTCGCAGCGCGTGTCGCGGTTCGGCACCACCGTCTTCTCCGAGTTCAGCGCGCTGGCCCAGAAGCACGGCGCGGTGAACCTGGGGCAGGGGTTCCCCGACTTCGACGGGCCGGAGGCCGTGAAGGAGGCCGCGCGGCGGGCCATCCACGACGGCGTCAACCAGTACGCCATGAGCACCGGCGCGCGGGACTTGCGCGTGGCCATCGCCGAGCACTCGGCCCGCTTCTACGGCCAGACGGTGGACCCGGACACCATGGTGACGGTGACGAGCGGGGCCACGGAGGCCATCCTCGACGTCATCCTCGGCCTGGTGGACCCGGGGGACGAGGTCATCGCGTTCGAGCCGTTCTACGACTCGTACGACGCGAACATCACCTTCGTCGGCGCCACGGCGCGCTGGGTCCCCCTGAGGCCGCCGGACGCGGCGCATGCGCAGTGGTGGTTCGACTGGGACGAGCTGCGCGCGGCCTTCACCCCGCGCACGCGGCTGCTCATCCTCAACACGCCCCACAATCCGACGGGCAAGGTCTTCACGCGCGAGGAGCTCGAGCGCATCGGCGCGCTGTGCGCCGAGCATGACGTGAAGGTGCTGTCCGACGAGGTCTACGAGCACATCACCTTCGCCCCCGCGCGCCACGTGCGCCCGGCCACCGTGCCCTCGCTGGCGGACCGCACGGTGACGGTGAGCAGCGGCGGCAAGACGTTCAGCCTCACGGGCTGGAAGGTGGGCTGGGTGATTGCCCCGCCCGCGCTGCGGGACGCCATCCAGCGCGCGCATCAGTTCGTCACCTTCGCCACCGCGTCCCCCTTCCAGGCGGCCATGGCGGCGGCGCTCCGTCTGCCGGACACGTACTTCGACGGGCTGTCGGCGGCCTATGCCGCCCGGCGGGAGCGGCTGTTGTCCGGGCTGCGCGACGCGGGCCTGAAGGCGCATGTCCCGGAGGGCAGCTACTTCATCCTCACGGACATCTCCGGCCGGGGCTTCGCGGACGACGTGGCCTTCTGTCGGCACCTGGTGTCGGAGGTCGGCGTGGCGGCCATCCCTCCGAGCGTCTTCTACGGCCCCGAGCACCGCCACCTGGGCCATGGGCTCGCTCGCTTCGCGTTCTGCAAGACGGACGCGGTGCTGGACGAGGCCGTGCGCCGGCTGCGCGCGAAGCTCGGGCCCGGGCGCTGAAAGGGCGGGCGCCCCGCGTTGCGACGGCGGGACGGGGTTGCTACATCCCCCGGCAGAGGAGGGCGGTGCCGTGCTTCCCGGCCGCCGACGTGCGCGCGTGGACTTCTTCGGCGAGCTGTACCTGCGCAGCACGTTGCCCTTCCTGTCCGAGAGCGTGACGGCGAGGGAGGCGGATTACCTGGCGCGCGTGTTCGCCGACGTGCCCGGCCCCGAGCCCGTGGTGGACCTGGGCTGTGGCCATGGCCGCCATGCCGCGCGACTCCAGGCCTCGGGCCCCCTGGCGGGGCGCGTCATCGGGCTGGAGCGGGATGCGTTGTCGCTGGCGATGCGACGTCCGGGCTTCCCCGTGGTGCGCGGCGACCTCCGGGCACTGCCCTTCCGGGAGGGTTCTCTGGCGGGGGCGTATGCGTGGTACTCCACGCTGTTCGCCTTCACGGACGAGGAGCATGTGCACATCCTCCGGCAGGTGGCGCGGGCGTTGAGGCGGGGAGGGCTCCTGGTGTTCCACACGGTGCCGCACGAGCGACTGGCCGCGTCACCGGGCGCCGCGTTCCAGCGGACCCTTCCGGACGGGGGCGTGTTGGCGGAGGAGAGTCGCTTCGATGTGGCGACGGGGCGCGACGAGGGGCGGCGGACCCTCACCTTGAGAGACGGCCGTGTCCTGTCTGCGTCCTACGCCATTCGTTACTATCCCCTTGCGGAACTGACCGCGCTGTTGGAAAGCACCGGGTTTTCGATCTCCTGGGTGCATGGCGGACTCGATGGCGAGCCGCTGACGCGACTGTCGGCCGACCTGATTGTTGGAGCGGTGCTGCGAGATGCCTGAGACCTCCCATTCACGAGCGCGCGGGAACCTGCTGGGCCAGCTGCCGAAGCGGGTGGACGTGTACGAGGTCGGTCCTCGCGACGGCCTGCAGAACGAGCTGCGCACGCTGCCCACGCGGGACAAGGCGCGGCTCATCAATGCCCTGGTGGACGCGGGCGAGAAGCGCATCGAGGTGACCTCGTTCGTCTCGCCCAAGTGGATTCCCCAGCTCGCCGACGCCGAGGAGCTGCTGCGCCTGGTGGGGCGTCGCGAGGGCGTGGTGTTCTCCGCGCTGGTGCCCAACCTCAAGGGACTGGAGCGCGCGAAGGAGGCCGGGCTGGAGGAGGCCGCGGTGTTCATCTCCGCGTCCGAGGCCCACTCCAAGAAGAACATCAACAAGAGCATCGCGGAGGCGATGGCCGGCGCGCGCGAGGTCACCTCGGCGGCGCTCCAGGCCGGCATGCGCGTGCGCGGCTACCTCTCCACCGTGTGGGGCTGTCCCTACGAGGGCCACGTCCCGGTGGAGCGCGTGGTGGACATCTGCCGGCACCTGGTGGACGCGGGCATCTACCAGCTCAGCCTGGGGGACACGATTGGCGTGGGCACGCCGAGGCAGACCGAGGAGATCCTCGACGCGCTGCTCAAGCACATCCCCGTGGAGAAGCTGGCGCTGCACCTGCACGACACGCGGGGCACGGCGCTGGCCAACTCGCTCGTCGGCTTGTCCGCGGGCGTGACGACCTTCGACGCGAGCATCGGCGGGCTGGGGGGCTGCCCCTATGCGCCGGGCGCCGCGGGCAACCTCGCGACCGAGGACGCCGTCTTCATGTTCCATGGCATGGGCGTGGAGACCGGCATCAACCTGGACCGGCTGGTGGAGGCTGGGGAGATTGCCCAGGAGCTGATCGGCCGGAAGCTGGCCGGCAAGTTCCTCCAGGCCGCCCTCGGCGAGCGCGAGAAGAAGGCGTCTCGCCGCGCGCAGACCTGAGGCGCTCCCGCAGGTAGGGTCCGGGGTCGAGGACTTCACTCTCAGTAATCATTGATCGGGGTGTGGGTCAGCGTGCGGACAGGCGCCTGTTCGGGCCGCCCCGGCCGTCTCGGGTGAGCTCTCGCTCCAGTGCCTGATGCGACGGCCGGGGTGATCCGCGTTCACCGGAGCGGCGCGAGCAGGCGATTCACTCTGAGTGATGGTTGTGCGGGTGGGGGTCGCCAGCCATCCCGAGGCTCGGTGCGGCTCCTCCCGGAGGGGGCGAGGAGCCGCGGGCACTTCGAGGGGCACCGGCGCTCAGGGTGAATGGGCGCCCCGCCGCGTCACCGGTCGCCAATCATCGACGCCAGCTTCTCCTGGAGCCCCAGGTGGGCGGCGGCGGACTCCAGCATCCGCCGCTCCTTCCGGTCGATGCGCCCGTCCACCAAGGCCATCTCCACGATGTTGCGCAGGAAGACCTCGGCCTCGGGGCTGCCCCGCGCCACCAGCCGGTCGAAGAGCTGCGGCCCCGCGTTGAGCGCCATCTCGACCTGGGACCACTCCACGTTCCATCGCTCCGCGCACAGCTTCAAGAGCCGCCGCTCGGCCGGGGTGACGGTGCCGTCCGCGGCGGCGATCGCGGCCATCATGTAGATGAGCCGCTGCCGCTCCTGGAGGTCCATCACCGTGTCCGCACCCGCCGCGGGGGCCGCGGGCGAGGGACGGTTGACGCTCGGAGGCCGGGGCACCGACGCGCGCTGAGGCCTGTCACGGTGGCTGGCGTCCTCGCGTGCGTTCCACGACTCGAACGGCAGCGCGGACGCGAGCACCCAGTCCCGCTCACCGTTGGCCAGCTGCGTCCCGCAGAACTCGCACGTCGTCGCCGCGCTGTTCGTCAGCGGGGCGTTGCACTGGGGGCAGCGGTCCGTGGACATGCCGTTCGCGGTGTTCGTCTTCGCCCCGTGCTTGCGCACCAGCGTGAAGACGAAGCGCTGGGGAAGCGTGGGGAGCTGGGGCGGGCGCTCGTTGACGGGGCCGATGCCCATGCGCGCGCTCCAACGAATCTCCACCTGCGCCTTGTCATGTCCGCGCGGGTCCACCTCCAGCGTGCGCACGTCCACCGAGCCCACCGCGCACTCCAGGAACACGCGCCGCCGTCCTTGCTGACGCAGGCCCTGCAGCTCCGAGTCCAGCGCCCCGAGCGCCTCTGGCGTGGCCACCTTGGTGAGCCCCGTCGTGTCGCCCCGGCTCTGCGCGTCGATCCACTTCCAGAACAGCAGCGACGCGCGGTCCTCGAGCATCTCCAGGTTGAGGGCCGGGTCGTCCTGCCGCGCCTGCATCAGCCCCTCCACGGAGCGGTGGTAGCGCGAGTGCTCCACGCCCTGGGTGATCTCCGCCAGCGTCCAGTCGTAGTTGCCGGAGTTGACCACCGCGCCGCAGAACTCACAGCTGTTCGCCGCGCCACCCTGGAAGGGCGCGCCGCAGTTGGGGCACTTGCCCTGGAACAGGTCCGCGCCGATGCGCGTCTGCGCGCCCGGCTTGCGCACGAAGGTCCACACCTCCGTGAACGCCTCCAACGGCGCCTTGCGCGCGGCCTGGAGGGCCTGCGCATCCGAGTCGTTCGCCGACACGTCCGTGTCCCGCATCCGCGCGTGCACGCGAAGCTGGACGCTGTCGAACCACTCGCTCTGCTCCAGGCCGATGATCTGCAGGTCCAGCACCTCGATGTCGGTGATGGCGTCGCGGACGCCCTGGGCCTCGAGCAGCTTCAGCTGCACGCCGAAGCGCTGCCACGTCGCGTCCGACAGGAACGGCCGCACCGGCGTCATGTCGCGCTGGAACCAGGCCTGCTGCAGGTCGAGGAACAGCCGGCGCGTCCGGTCCAGCATGGGCCCGGGCTCGAAGGCGGGGTCCTTGAGCTTCAGCGCGTTGACCCAGCCGGCCACGTCGCTGGAGCTGACCTGGGTGCGCTGCTGCGCCTCGTACTGGTCCAACGCCTTGCGCGTGGTGGCGTCCGGGTGGAGGTTGCGCTTGTAGAGCCAGTACACGACGCCGCCGATGATCAGCAGCGGAATCATCACCTTCGGGTAGCGGAACACCAGGCGGAACGCCTCGAACAGCAGCCACAGGGGCAGGCCGTCGCCGCCGCGATCCCGGCTGTCGGAGTTGCCTCGGGTGTAGTGTTCGCCACCGCCTCCCCGGGCCAGGGCCTCCAGGGGAACGAGGGCCAGGGCCACCAGGGCGAGTGCCGAGGGCAGATGATGCGCCCACGGGGCGAGCTGTCGGAGCAGGTTGCGTGGCGAAGGCATGCGGGAATGTTAACCGTTTCCGCCTTGCCAGACCCGCCTTCCCACCGCACTCTGCCGCGTCCCAGGGCAGCCCGCCGGGCGGGCCCTGGAAGGGGAGCGGATATGCCGGAATTCAAGGTCGACGCACGCGGTGCCATCGAGATCTGGACCATCGACGGCGAGGGCCGCCGCAATGCCATCAGCCGCGCGATGCTCCAGGAGCTCGGCGCGCTCGTCGAGCGCGTGTCGTCGGGTCATCAGGTCCGCGCGGTGGTCATCACCGGCGCGGGCGACAAGGCGTTCTGCGCGGGCGCGGACCTCAAGGAGCGCGCGGGCATGAAGGAGGACGAGGTGCGCTCGTTCCTCGACGGCCTGCGCCGCACCTTTCGCGCCATCGAGAAGAGCGACTGCGTCTTCATCGCCGCCATCAACGGCGCGGCCTTCGGCGGAGGCACCGAGCTGGCGCTCGCGTGCGACTTGCGCGTGGCGGCCCCCGCGGCCGAGCTGGGCCTCACCGAGGTGAAGCTGGGGATCATCCCCGGCGGTGGTGGCACGCAGCGCCTGTCGCGCCTCATCGGCCCGGGCCGGGCCAAGGACCTCATCCTCACCGCGCGCCGGCTCAACGCGGCGGAGGCGTTCGCCATCGGCCTGGTCAACCGGCTCGCGCCCGAGGGACACCTGCTCGAGGTGGCGCACGCGCTGGCCGAGTCCGTGGTGGACAACGCCCCCCTCGCGGTCGCCACCGCCAAGCACGCCATCGACGAGGGCACGGGCCTGGAGCTCGACGACGCGCTCGCGCTGGAGCTGCGCAAGTACGAGGAGATCCTCAAGACGGAGGACCGCCTCGAGGGCCTGCGCGCCTTCGCGGAGAAGCGCGCTCCCATCTACAAGGGACGGTGACGGCGCGCGAAGGGCCCCCGCGCGCTCCGCCCCGCACGGCGCCGGGCCCCACGCGAGGCGCGCCCGCTCAGCCAACGCCCGCCGGGACGCACGAAGGGCGGCGGCCCGCGTGTTGTCCGCGGACCCCGCCCCATGAAGTGCCGGGCCGCTGCCGGCCCCCCGCTCGCGAGGGGCCCGCGGCCACCGGCTCAGGCGCTGGCGCTCTTCTCGGGCGCCAGGCCGATGTTCTGCTTGTTCATGTAGCCCATGGCCTTGTCCTTGACGGTGGTGCGCAGGTCATCCCCCGTCTTGGGCGTGAGCAGCAGCGCCGCCACGCCGCCGGCCACCGCGCCGATGAGGAACAGCCCCAGGCCGCCCAGGCCGGAGCGCGCCGGCTTGTACGTCGTCAGGCCGATGTGGCGCAGCGCATCATCCGGCTCGAAGTCATCCCAGCGGTCCTTGGCCACGCGGGGAAGCTCGTCGAGGAGCTTGTGGGCCACCCACTTGCGGTACAGCTCGCTCTTGGCCAATCCCTTCGCCGTCCACTTCGCCTTCTTCTTCGCGAACATGCATCCCTCCAGGGCCAGTGTGGTCGGGGCCGCGTCGCGGGCGCGCCGAGACCCCTTGGTGCTTTGAAGGTAGGCAGGGGAGCCCGTGCCGCCACCCCCCGCGCCCTGGGGGTCGTTCGTCGCGTCGCCGTTTGGACGCACTCCCAGGCCCACCCCCTCGGAGAGGGAGCAGCCAGCCCTGGCTCTTTCTGGTATGTCGCCGGGCGCTTCCCGGGCCTCCAGGCGGTGCGAGAAGGTCGCCGCGCGGGGACCCTTTGCGATAGATCCGCCCCCCATGGACTTCGAACTTCCCGACAGTCACCGCGCCCTCCAGTCCTCGCTTCGCGACTTCTGCGAGGCCCGCGTGAAGCCGTACGCCGCCCATTGGGACCGCGAGGAGAAGTTCCCCATGGACGTGGTGCGGGAGCTGGGACAGCTCGGCGTCATGGGCATCCTGGTGTCGGAGAAGTACGGCGGGGCGGACATGGACTCGCTCGCCGTGGCGGTGGCCGTGGAGGAGATCGCCCGCTACGACGGTTCGCTCGCCCTCACCGTGGCCAGCCACAACGGCCTGGGCACCAGCCACCTGCGGGTCTTCGGCACCCCGGCCCAGCACGAGAAGTACCTGCCGAAGCTGGCCTCCGCCGAGTTCCTGGGCGCCTGGGGCCTGACGGAGCCGGGCTCCGGCTCGGACGCGTCGGGCATGAAGACCACGGCGGTGCGCAAGGGCGACGGCTGGGTGCTCAACGGCGCCAAGATGTTCATCACCCAGGGCACCGTGGGCGACGTGTTCGTGGTGCTCGCGATGACGTCCCCCCAGAAGCGCCAGAAGGGCATCACCGCGTTCCTCCTGGAGAAGGGGATGCCCGGGTTCAGCCAGCGCGCCATCCACGGCAAGCTGGGCATGCGCTCCTCGGACACCGCGGAGCTGGTGCTGGAGAACGTGGAGGTCCCCGACGCGAACCGCGTGGGCGAGGTGGACCACGGCTTCATCGACACGATGCAGATCCTCGACAAGGGCCGCATCACCATCGGCGCGCTGGCGGTGGGACTGGCCCGGGGCGCGCTGGAGGAGTCCGCGCGCTACTCCAAGGACCGCACCGCCTTCGGTCAGCCCATCGCCGACTTCCAGGCCCTGCGCTGGATGATGGCGGACATGAAGACGGAGACGGACGCCGCGCGGCTGCTCGTCCACCGGGCCGCGAGGCTCGCCGATGCGGGCCAGCCGTACTCCCGGGAGGCCTCCATGGCGAAGCTCTTCGCCTCCGAGACGGCCACCCGCTCCGCCGCCAAGGCCGTGCAGATCCACGGGGGCTATGGCTACACCCGTGAATTCCCGGTTGAACGCTACCTCCGCGACGCCAAACTGTGTGAAATTGGCGAAGGTACCAGCGAGATCCAACGCACCATCATCGCGAGAGAGACCTTCAAAGGGGCTTGATGGACACCGCACGGCTGGAGGGACTCGGGCTGCAAGTCCGTGAGGACGTGGCCGGCACCGAGGCGGTGCTGGATCTGGAGTCGTCGCCGCTCGTCAATCCCGTGACCAAGGCGTTCATCGCCGAGGTGACCTTCCAGGTGATGGGGGACCGGCTCATCCCCATCTCCCCGGCGGCGGTGGTGGGGCTCGCGCCCATCCTCATCGGCGCGCTGAGCGACGTGGCGGACATCGAGGCGCTGCTGTCGGACGCGTTCAACGAGCACATCTTCCACGTGCAGCGCCGCTCCGCGGAGCTCCAGGTCCTGGGCCTGTCGCCCAAGGTGGACCCGGACACGCTGGAGCTGACGACGGACGTGGTGGAGGGGGACCTGTCGGTCCTGCTCGCGGCGGACCGGCTGGGCAACTTCCGCATCGCCCGGGTGCAGCGGGAGAAGGTGGACGTGGCCGGCGGTGCGGGCCACACGCTGGAGCTGTCGGAGTTCCGGGAGCGGGCGGCGCTGACGGGCTACCTGGCGGCCCTGTTGGGCGAGCCGGCGAGCCGTCCCCCACCGACGCCCACGGGCGCGGGGCTGGTGCGCTTCTCGGACATCGTGGAGAAGTTCGGCGCGGAGTCGTTGGTTCCGCCCCGGAGCAGCCTGGAGTTGCTGGCGCAGTTGCAGGTGGAGGGCCGGCCGTACCGCTTCGCCGCCGCGAGGATCGCGGGGCGCACCTTCCGGGGCCTCTTGGCGGGGGCCCAGGGCAAGGTGTGGGCGGGGCGGTTCGAGCTGGATGAGTTCCCCGGCATCGTCCGGATGGTGGCGTCGTTGTTGAAGGTGCGTCCCGAGGCCGTGAGGCTGGTGGGCCCTGACGCGCCGCAGGAGTGAGAGACGTCCGTGGAGAAGCTCAGTCCGTCGGAGCGGGTGGAGGCCCTGGAGAAGCGGCTGGGGTTCGTGTTCTCGCGCAGGGAGGTCGCGCTCGAGGCGCTCACCCACAAGACCTACGTCAACGAGACGCGGGACAAGGACCTCAAGGACAACCAACGGTTGGAGTTCCTGGGGGACTCGGTGGTGAACCTGGCCGTGAGCCACCGGCTGATGGACCGCTTCCCGGGCATGCCCGAGGGCGACCTCACCAAGCTGCGCGCGCGCATCGTCAACGAGGACGGCCTGGCCCGCGTGGCCCGGAGCGTCCCCCTGGGTGACTTGCTGCTCCTGGGCCGGGGCGAGAGCCTGTCGGGCGGGCGCGAGAAGAACTCCGTGCTGGCGGACGCGCTCGAGGCCGTCTTCGGCGCCATCTACCTGTGCGCGGGCCTGGAGACCGCCGCGCAGCTGGTGGACAAGTGCTTCGCGGAGCTGCTGGACGAGGTCTCCAGCGGCCAGGGGCGCCTGGACTACAAGACGCTGCTGCAGGAGATGGCCCACGAGAAGCTGAAGGTGTCGCCGCGCTACCGCGTGGTGTCCGAGGCGGGCCCGGAGCACTCGAAGGTGTTCGAGGTGGAGGTGTCGCTGGGGGAGGCGCCCTTCGCCCGCGCCTCGGGGCGCAGCAAGAAGGAGGCGGAGCAGTGCGCGGCCCAGGTCACCCTGGAGCGCCTCAAGCGCGAGGCCGCCGCCAGTCCGCCTCCGGGCCCCGAGGAGGGCCAGGCCCCCACCCCCGAGGAGGGGACAGCCACCCCCGCGCCGGTGACGCCGGAAGTGCCACCGGACGACACCCCGACGTGAAACCCCTTGGAGGGGAGAGGGGTGGGGAATAAGGTGCCGCCCCCATGCGTCCCTCCGCCCCCTTGCGTCTGTCGCTCGCCCTGGTGGCCTGCCTGTGGGCAGGGGCCGCCGTGGCCGCGGCGCCGGCGGCGTCGGGCAAGTGGACGAAGAAGGTGGCGGCGGGCAAGGACATCTACGCCACCCTCAAGACGAGCGCGGGGGACATCACCGTGCTGCTCTTCTCCAAGGACGCACCCAAGACGGTGGCGAACTTCGTCGGCCTCGCGGCCGGGGAGAAGGAGTGGAGGGACCCCAAGTCCGGGGAGATGTCGAAGAAGCCCCTCTACAACGGCACGGTGTTCCACCGTGTCATCCCGGGCTTCATGATTCAGGGGGGAGACCCCACGGGGTCGGGCTCGGGTGACCCGGGCTTCCGCTTCGAGGACGAGTTCCAGTCCGGCCGCATCTTCGACAAGGTGGGCCTGTTGGCCATGGCCAACCGGGGGCCGGGCACCAACGGCAGCCAGTTCTTCATCACCACCAGCACGCCGGACCACCTGACGAACCGGCACACCATCTTCGGCGAGGTGGTGAAGGGCTATGACGTGGTGGAGCGCATCGGCGCCCTGCCTCGGGACAACCGCGACCGGCCGCGGGAGGCGGTGGTGCTGACCAAGGTGGAGCTGAGCGACAAGGCCCCCGCGGGCCTCGCCGCGACGCAGGCCCCGGCGGATGCGCCGAAGCGGAAGGGTTCGCAGCAGCCCGAGTCGCCCCGACCGTGGTGAGACGTGAAAGACGGGCCTGCGCCTTCGGCGGGGCTCTGGTAGATGGGAGGAGTGTCGTGACGTTGACATGGAGGACGCACCGCGGACGGTGAGCCGCCTGACGTCCCAGCCGTAGGTCGCCCGCCCGCCCGTCGCTCCCCGGCAGAAGCCAGGGACGAGGGTCTGTTATAGGGCGTTCATTTGGAAGTCTCCCCTCAGGGGCTCCCGGCATCGCGGGACTCCCAGACCACCTTCGAAGCAATGGCCTCTCCCAAGAACCACCGCAGCGGCTTCGCCGCGCTCATCGGACGCCCCAACGTGGGCAAGAGCACCCTGCTCAACGCGCTCACCGGTGAGAAGATCGCCATCGTCTCCGGCAAGCCGCAGACGACCCGCAACCGCATCCTCGGCGTGGTGACGCGCCCCGAGGGGCAGGTCGCCTTCATCGACACCCCCGGCATCCACCAGGCCAAGGGGGAGCTCAACCGCTACATGGTGGAGACGGCGCTGCAGGCCGCGGAGGAGGTGGACCTGGTCCTCTTCCTCATCGAGCCGCCCGCCGGCGAGAAGCTCGAGGTGAGCCCGGGCAACCGCACCATCCTCGAGCGGCTGCAGAAGCTGGGCAAGCCCACCTTCCTGGTCATCAACAAGATCGACTCGCTGCCCAAGGCGGCGCTGCTGCCGCTGATTGATTTGTACCGGCAGGAGTTCCCGTTCGCAGAGGTGGTGCCCATCTCCGCCCGGGAGAAGGACGGCGTGGAGCGGCTGTTCCAGGCGGTGCTGGGCCACCTGCCGGAGGGCGAGCGCCTGTTCGACGAGGACATGCTCACCGACCAGCAGGAGCGCACGCTGGTGGCGGAGTACATCCGCGAGCAGGTGCTGCGGCACTGCCGTCAGGAGATTCCGTACTCCACGGCGGTGCTGGTGGACATCTTCGATGAATCCGAGCGCGAGCCCCGTCCGGGCACGCCGCCGGGCCAGCTGGGCGGACTCATCCGCATCGCCGCGTCCATCTACGTGGAGCGCGACAGCCAGAAGGCCATCATCATCGGCAAGCAGGGTCAGATGTTGAAAACGATTGGCACCGACGCGCGCAAGTCCGTGCAGCGGCTGCTGGGCGCGCATGTCTACCTGGACCTGCGTGTCCGGGTGGAGCCGCGCTGGAGCGAGCGCCCCGAAGGCCTCAAGAAGCTGGGATACGACTGAGATGAAGCCCCTGGTCGCCATTGTCGGACGCCCCAACGTGGGCAAGAGCACGCTGTTCAACCGCCTCATCGGCAGGCGCCTCGCGCTGGTGGAGGATCAGCCGGGCGTGACGCGGGATCGCCACTACGCGGACGCGGTGTGGGGAGGCCGCTCGTTCACCTTCATCGACACGGGCGGCTTCGTCCCCGGTGAGAAGGACTCCCTGCTGCAGCAGGTGCGCGAGCAGGCGCAGCTGGCCGTGGAGGAGTGCGACGTCATCGTCTTCGTCGTGGACGGACGCGACGGCGTCACGCCCGCGGACGTGGCGGTGGCCAGCTACCTGCGCAAGAGCGGCAAGCCCGTCATCGTCGCGGCCAACAAGCTGGACAACACCACGGGCACGATGCAGGCCCTGGCCGCGGACTTCTACAAGCTGGGCCTGGGTGAGGTGCACCCGCTGTCCGCCGAGCACAACCTGGGCGTCAACGGGCTGTTCGACGAGGTGGTGGAGAAGCTGCCGCCCAAGGAAGAGGGCGAGGACGACACCGCGCCCCCGGACGACGGCGTCATCCGCGTGGCCATCATCGGCCGGCCCAACGTGGGCAAGAGCACCCTGGTCAACGCCATCCTGAAGGAGAAGCGGGTGGTGGCCAGCGACGTGCCGGGGACCACGCGGGATCCCATCGACTCGCCGCTCGAGTACAAGGGCAAGAAGCTGTTGCTCACGGACACCGCGGGCATCCGGCGCAAGAAGACGATTGCCCACCAGATCGAGAAGTACTCGGTCATCGCGGCGCTGAAGGTGATGGAGCGCAGCGACGTGGCGGTGCTGTTGATGGACGCCACCGAGCCCGCGGTGGATCAGGACGCGAAGCTTGCGGGCCTGGCCGAGGAGCGGGGCCGGGCGCTGGTCATCGTGGTGAACAAGTGGGACCTGGTGGACCAGGACCAGCGTCGCCAGGAGGCCTTCCGCGAGTCGCTCAAGCACGCGCTGAAGTTCGTGGGCTACGCGCCCATCCTGTTCACCTCCGCGCTGACGGGCTCCAAGGTGGAGAAGGTGGTGGACGTGGCGGTGGAGCTGGCCGAGCAGTTCCGGTTCCGGGCGCCCACGCCCCAGCTCAATCGCCTGTTGGAGCACATGGTGGACAACCACCCGGCGCCCATCGCCCGGGGCAAGCCCCTGCGCCTGTACTACATCACCCAGGTGGCGGCGGCGCCCCCGACGTTCGCGCTCACGTGCAACTACCCGGAAGGCGTTCCGGACATGTACAAGCGCTACATCACCAATCAGCTCCGCAAGACGTTCGACTTGCGCGTGCCCATCCGGCTCGTCTTCAAGGAGCGCCCCGGCAAGGCGAAGCGTGAGGCGCGAAAGAAGCCCCACCTCCAGGGCAAGAACTGAAGCGTCCGTGCGTTGACACTCGCGGCGCGCGCTCCGTACAGTGCGCCGCCCTCCCGCTCTCCGACAGGGTAGAGCATCGAAGCGCAGAGAGAGGTTGACCGACGTGGCTGGAACCAAGACCGAGAAGATTCGCCAGCAGGAGCTTCGTCAGCCGGACACCTTCCAGAAGGTGGGCAACGACGCGCGTGATTGGCTGGCCCAGCGGCAGAAGCTCATCGGCATCGTCGTGGCCGTCATCATCCTCGGCGGCGTGGGCGCGGCCATCGCGAGCGAGCTGTCCAAGCGCGGCGAGGAGAAGGCGTCCCAGGCCCTGGGCCAGGCGCTCTCCGTGCTGGACCGCCCCATCGACGGCGTGCAGCCCGCGCAGCCGGGCGACACCGAGACGCCCTTCAAGACCGTGAAGGAGCGCGACGAGGCGCTGGTGAAGGCCCTGTCGGACTTCCGCAAGGAGCACGGCGGCACCCGTTCGGCCACCACGGCCGCGCTGTCGCTGGGCGAGGCGCAGTTCCGCCTGGGCAACTTCGCGGACGCGCAGACCTCCTTCGGCGACTTCCTGAAGGGCGCCTCCCAGAATGATCCGCTGCGCGCGGGTGCGTTCGAGGGCCAGGGCTACGCCTTCGAGGCGGAGAAGAAGTTCGACGAGGCCCTCAAGGCCTTCGAGCAGATGGGCGCCGCGGGCGGTGGTGAGTTCCTGGCGGGCATGGGCGACTACCACAAGGGCCGCATGCTCATCGCGCAGGACAAGAAGGACGAGGCGGCCAGCGTCCTGTCGAAGGTGTCGACGGACCACCCGAACACCACCGCGGCGCGGCTGTCGAGCGAGCGGCTGGCGGTGCTGGCCTCGCAGGGCGTGAAGATTCCGGCCCCGGCGCAGCCCGCCGCCGCCGTTCCGGACGCGGGGTAGCACGGACGATGAGGAAGCAGCTCGTGAGCTGGAAGCATTGGCTGGGGAGCGCCGTGGCGCTCGGTCTCCTGGGCGGCTGCAGCAGCCTGCCTCGCTACGGCAATCCGGAGCTGCCTCGGACGGAGCAGGCCCCTCCGCTGGATTACTTCTCCGTGGCCTGGTGGGCTCCGCTGGTGACGCCCACCCTCATGGAGTACGCCCCGCGCGAGGTCGCGACGCCGGCGTACGACGGGCTGAGCAAGACGGTCATCGCGCTGACGCGGGACGGGTTCATCCGCGGCATCGACTCGGATGGCAAGGTCAAGTGGTCGAAGAAGACCAGCACGCGCTTCGCGGCGGGCGCCCGGGTGAGCGACGGCGTCGCCTTCGTCCCCGGCGGTGACGGCACGCTGTACGCGCTGGACGCGGCCACGGGCGAGGAGAAGTGGAAGTACGCGGCCGGCGAGTCGCTGGCGACGGTGCCTGTCATCTCCGAGGGCCTGGTGCTGGTGGCCTCCGAGAGCGACACCCTGTTCGCGGTGAAGGCCGCGGACGGCGTGTGGGCCTGGCAGTACCGCAGGGATCCTCCGTCGGGCTTCTCGGTGCGTGGCGCTTCCACGCCGCTGGTCCGCGATGGCGACGTCTACGTGGGCTTCTCCGACGGCTACGTCGTGTCGCTGGCCATGCGGGACGGCAGCGCCAACTGGGAGAAGTCGCTGTCGGGCAGCGGCAACGAGTTCCTGGACGTGGACTCGACGCCGGTGATGGACGAGCACGGTCAGCTCTACGTGGCCTCGTACAAGAGCGGCATCTACGCGCTCGAGGCGGAGTCCGGTGACCTGGTCTGGACGAGCTCCGTGGGCGGCATGACGTCGCTGCTGTCGAAGGGGAAGATGCTCTTCGCGGTGGGTGACGGCCGGGTGGATGCCTACCTGGCGGAGGACGGGCGGCTCCTGTGGACGCACCCCCTGGGCGAAAGGGCCGCGCAGGCGCCGGTGTTCGCCAAGGGAATGCTGATCGTCCCCATCCAGCGCGCGTTGCTGTTCCTGGACCCGAAGACGGGGCAGTCGCGCGTCTCGTGGAACCCGGGGGATGGCGTCTCGGCCACGCCCTTCGTGGCGGGCTCGAAGCTGTTCGTGCTCTCCAACAACGGCTGGCTCTACGCGTTGGACTTCAACGGATTGAAGGGGTGACGACGGTGACGACCCGGACGGTCCGCGTGGTGGCGGCGCTGATTCCCGGTCCCGTCGACACCCAGCGCTTCCTGGTGCAGCAGCGGCTCCCCGGTGGGAGCCGCGCGCTCCTGTGGGAGTTCCCTGGCGGCAAGGTGGAGGCCGGGGAGACGGACGAGGTGGCGCTCGCCCGTGAGTGTCGCGAGGAGCTGGACGTCGAACTCTCCGTGGGCCGGCGGCTGTGGGAGGGGCGGCACACGTACCCGGACCTGACGGTGGAGCTGGTGCTCTACGCGGCGCGGGTGGTGTCGGGCGAGCCGAAGCCGCTGGGTGCGCATGCGCTGGCGTTCCGGACGCCGGTGGAGATGCAGGCCCTGCCGTTCTGCGAGGCGGACATCCCGCTGCTGGACGAGCTGGTGGCGGGAAGGCTGGGCGCGCTCGATTGATGCTTCAGCGGACGTTCCAGCACATCCCCGGCGTGGGGCCCTGGCGCGAGAAGGACTTGTGGGCGCGCGGCATCAAGAGCTGGGATGACTTTCCGGCGGCCGGCCAGGGTGTGGCCATCACCCGGAAGACGGACGACATCGCGCGCGAGCGGCTTGCGCAGGGTCGCGAGGCGCTGGAGCGCAGGGACTTGCGGCGGCTCGCGGAGCTGATTCCGCAGCGGGAGCACTGGCGGCTGTATCCCGAGTTCCAGCACGACGCCGTCTACTTCGACATCGAGACGGATGGCCGCGAGGCGCAGGCGCCCACGGTGGTGAGCCTGTTCGACTCGACCGGGCTGCACGTGTTCATCCAGGGTCGGAACATGGACGCGCTGCCGGAGGCGATGGCGGCCCGACGGCTGTGGGTGACGTTCAACGGCTCCACCTTCGACGTGCCGGTGTTGAAGAACTACTTCGGGCCGGCGCGCTTCCCGGTGCCGGAGGCGCACATTGATTTGCGCTTCGTCACGCGGCGATTGGGGATGGGCGGCGGGTTGAAGGACATCGAGGGCCAGATTGGCGCCGAGCGTCCGCCGCACATGAAGGGCGTGAACGGCTACGACGCGGTGCTGCTGTGGCGCGCGTACACGCGGCGTGGCGACGTGGAGGCCCTGCGGTTCCTGGTGGAGTACAACCTGTATGACTCGTTCCAGCTCCGCACGCTGATGGACGTGGCGTACAACCGCGGCGCGGATGACTTGAACCAGGATGTACCCCGGCTGCCCGTGTTCGAGCGCGGGGATGTCCTGTACGACGTGAGCCGCATCATCCTGGAGCTGGGGCCCACTGAGCGGGACCTGCAGACGCTTGCCCGGGTCCGCGCGGAGGAGCAGGTTCCCTGAGCCGGAGCGGGCAGGGTGGTTTCGTGTCGTCACCCTTCTGGAGTCTCTTTTGGTGAACAACCGGGCGTCGGCGTGTGGCCGGGGCCGTGGAATGCGCCGGGGAGTCGTTTGTAGGGTGTGACTCACCCTGGAGGGATGCGCACATGAGCGAACCGACGGACCCGATGCAGAGCTCGGAGACGCCCACGTCCAGCTCGGCTGGGAAGAAGGCCGCGCTGATTGGAGGCCCCCTGGTGGCCGTGGGGGTGGGCGTGGCCGTGGCGTTGGGGGTGTTCCGCGGCAAGCAGCCGGAGCCGGTGCCCGTGGTGGCGGAGGCTCCGAAGCCCGTCGATGCCGGGGTCGCGCCCGTGACGCCCACGGAGTCGCTGCCGGAGAGTGACGGCCGGGTCCGCGAGCTGGCGAGCCGGATGTCGGAGGAAGCGGAGCTCCAGCGCTGGCTTCAGGAGAAGGACCTGGTGCGCCGGGTGACGGCGGCCGTGAACAACGTCGCGGAAGGCGCGAGCCCCCGGATGGTGCTGGGGTTCCTGGCGCCGACGGGCGGGTTCCAGGTCGTCGAGGGCAAGGGCAAGGACAAGAAGATGACCGTCGACCCGCGCAGCCATGCCCGGTACGACCTGATCGCGCGCGTGTTCGGGACGTTCGACGCGCAGGTGGCTCGGAGCCTGTTCCGGGACTTGAAGCCGCTCATCGACCAGGCGCATCGGGAGATTGCACCGCCGGGACAGGCGTTCGACTCGACGCTCAACCGGGCCATCGAGCATCTGCTCTCGGTTCCGGTTCCGGAGGGTGCGCTCGAGGTCCAGCCGCAGGGCGGGCTCTATGTCTACGCGTCGCCCGAGCTGGAGGGCTTGAGCAAGGCGCAGAAGCACCTGCTGCGCATGGGCCCGCAGAACATCCGGGTCATCCAGGCCAAGCTGAAGGAGCTTCAAACGGCGCTGGACCTGCCGCCCGTGGCGGAGCGTTAGCGGGCCTGGGAGGGCGCTACATCTCGGGATCGAGATGTTGGGGGCCCGGGACTCAGGCGTGAATGTTCGGGTCCGCGCCCGTGAACATTCCGGGGCCCCAGGAGAATGTTCTTGGGGTCGCTTTGAACATTCCTGAGGCCGGCGGAACATTCTCCGCGTCCCAGGAATGTTCCGAGGGCCTGCTTATCGACGTTTTTTCTTCTTCGAGGGCGCTGGGGCCGGGGCCGGCTTTTCCTTGTCGCCGGCGACCTGGAACGTGGTCCGGAGCTCGTCGACCTCGCGACCTAGGGTGTCCGTGAAGGCCGTGCCGGTCTGGGCATCGACGACCAGCGTGTACGAGAACCCGGTCTTCAGCGGCTGAGGCAGGACGATGCGGTAGACGAGCTTGTCGTCGGATTCCTCGGCGACGTCGTCGGAGACCATGGCGCGTTCAGCCTCGTCGAACAGGCGGATCCGGTAGTTGCGAAGGCCGCGCGAGGCCGTGAGCTCGAGGCTCGAGGTGGGCTGGATGAGCGGCTTGTCGCCGGGCTCGAGGGAGACCTCCGCGAGTTCGCCCGTGCCGGCATCGGCCAGGGGCTGGTAGCGGAGCGCGAACGTGGTCGGAGGCGGGGTTTTCGGAGCCTCGGGCACGTCGGCGACGCTCGCATCGGGGGCTCCGGGAGTCGTCTTGTCCGGGCAGCCAGTGAGGGCGAGCAGGCCGCAGCAGAACGCGGAGGCGAGCGCGGTTCGTCGAAGCAAACGCATGACGGGCACGGTACGCGTCCAGCGTGGCCGCGAGAAGCGAGGAGTCGCGACCAGCGTTCAGCCGGACAGGCGCACGGTCCCCAATGCGGTTCCACGCGGGCAGGTGCGGACCGGCGAACGCCGTAGCGAACGCGACGCGCGGGCCGTCCGGAACGCGGGTCGGCTTCAGGTTCGTGAGCGCGGCCTCGGTTCGTGCACCGGATGCACGGCCATCAGCGGCGTCGAACGGGGCCAACTCAGGGCTGGGTGGGGCCTGGGGCGGGACGCCAGGAAGCCCGAGGATGGCCCAGAAGAGCCCGCCGCCCACCCTGGTCTCCCTCTGTCGGAACGTCCGATAACATGCATTATGTAAACTAAGCCCATGGGGAACCAGGGGTCGATTTCGTCGGGTTCTTCCCCGCTGCCCCCGCACTTTCTGGGCGTCGTTCGGGCCGTTCCATCCGCCAAGATGCGGGCCTCCGCCCACCCACCGACTTCACTCAGAACGGCCCCATGAGAGTCCTCGACAGCCTGCTCGCGGATGCACGCTTCGCGCTCCGCACGTTCCGTCGCGCGCCCGGCTTCGCCGCCGCGGCCATCCTCTGCCTCGCCCTGGGCATCGGCGCGAACGCCGTCATCTTCAGCGTCGTCCACGGCGTCCTCCTCCGCCCGTTGCCGTACGCCGAACCCGCGCGAATCGTCTCGCTGCTCGAGTTCCGGGCCCAAGGCAGCGGCGGCCCGGTGTCCTGGCTCACATTCTGGGACTGGCGCGACCAGGCCAAGGCCTTCGAGCACATCACGGCCTTCACCGTCGGCGGCTCCATCCTCCGCGCCGATGACGACTCCGAACGCCTCGAAGCCACCCGTGGCACCGCCGGATACTTCGCCGTCCATGGCGTACCCCCGTTGCTCGGCCGCACCTTCGTCCCCGGCGATGACCAGCCCGGCCATGAGCCCGTCGCCGTCCTCAACGAGACCCTGTGGCGTCGCCGGTTCGGCGCCAGTCCCGCCGTCCTCGGCCGCACCGTGCTCCTCGATGACATTCCCCACACCGTGATTGGCGTGGTCCCCGAGTCGTTCGACCCGAAGATGGACGTCTGGCTCCCGTTGGTCGCTCCCGGCGACGCCCGTGGCCGGTTCTCCACGCTGCTCTCGGTCCGCGCCCGGCTGGCCCCAGGCTTCACCGTCGAGTCCGCCGACCAGGAACTCGCGGCCGTCACCGCCGCCATCGCCGCCGCGAGCCCCGACGTGCTCAAGGAGCGCACCTCCCACGTCGAATCGCTTGCCGAGGCCCGGACACGTCTCTGGAGCGGCCCCTTGAAGCTCCTGCTCGGCGCCGTGGCCCTGGTCCTCCTCATCGCCTGCGCCAACGTCGCGAACATCCTGCTCGCGCGAGCCGGCGCCCGGCACCAGGAACTCGCCGTTCGCGTGGCCCTCGGGGCAAGTCGTGGCCGCGTCAT
Source organism: Myxococcus guangdongensis (assembly GCF_024198255.1). NCBI lineage: Bacteria > Pseudomonadati > Myxococcota > Myxococcia > Myxococcales > Myxococcaceae > Myxococcus > Myxococcus guangdongensis. The sequence continues at coordinate 393,331 of NZ_JAJVKW010000007.1, read as the reverse complement.
CCAGCAGCTCCTCGTCGAGAGCCTCCTGCTCGCGCTCCTGGGCGGCGCGCTCGGCGGATTGTTCGCGCGCTGGGGCCTGGATGGCCTGCTCGCCGTGGCCCCCGAGTCGATGCCTCAACGGGCCGCCATCTCCCTCGACGGGACCTCGTTCCTGTTCCTCGCCGCCATCTCCATCACCAGCGGCCTGGTCTTCGGTCTGCTTCCCGCGCTCCAGCTCTCCCGGCTCGACCTCCGAGGCGCCATGCCTTCATCGGGCCGTCGGCTCCGCTCCACGCTGGTCGTCCTGGAGCTGGCCCTCTGCCTGGTCCTGCTCGTCGGCGCGGGCCTGTTGGGCCGAGGCTTCCTCCAACTCCTGGGGACCTCGCCCGGACTGGCCTCCGAGCAGCTCCTCACGCTGCACATCGCCATCCCCGACAGCCGGTTCTTCAACGAACACGGCCTGGACGCCCACATCCCGCAGACGCTCCTGGAGCCCATCCTCGAGGAGGTCCGAGCCCTCCCGGGCGTGAGCGCCGCGGCGATGACCTCGCTCCTGCCCATCCAGCGCGCCTGGAACAATGCCCGCTATGTCATCGAGGGCGAGCCCCCGCCGGATCCCGGCTCCGAACCTCGCGCCGAGCGACGCTCCACCAGCCCCGGGTTCTTCGCCACCGTCGGCATCCCGCTGCGCCAGGGCCGCGACTTCACCGCCTCCGACGCGGCCCCCGGCCAGCCCGCCACCGTCATCATCAACGAGACGCTCGCGCGCCGGCACTTCCCGGAGGGCCAGGCCCTGGGGCGCCAGCTCCGCCTGGGCACCGGGCCGCACACCATCATCGGCGTGGTCGGAGACGTGCGGCAGGCCGGGCTCGACAAGACGCCGCTCGCGGAGCTGCACGTCCCGTACGGTCGGCCCTGGGGCGATGACAGCCTGGTCCTCGTCGCCCGGACGTCAGTGCCCCCCGAGACCCTCCTGCCCGCGGTCCGCGAGGCCGTGCGCCGCGTCGACCCGGGCCTGCCCGTCTTCCGTGCCCTCACCATGGACCAGGTCATCGCGGAGTCGCTCGGCTTGCGCCGGCTCGTGCTGGGCCTGCTCGGCGGCTTCGCGGTCCTGGCGCTGGTACTCTCCACCTACGGGCTCTATGGCGTCATTTCGCTGCTCGTCTCCCAGCGCACCCGGGAGCTGGGCATCCGCATGGCCCTGGGCGCCCGGCCGAGCGACGTCCTCCGGCTGGTCCTGGGCCAGGGGGCGAGGCTCGCGGGCGTGGGCATCGCCCTGGGGCTCGTGGGCGCCCTGGCGCTGACCCGCATGCTCGAAAGCCAGCTCTACGGCGTCACCGCGACAGATCCGCTGACCTTCATCTTCGTGGCCACCCTCTTCGCGCTCGTCGCCCTGCTGGCCTGCTGGCTCCCCGCGCGACGGGCCACCCGGGTGGACCCGCTCGTCGCCATGCGGACCTGAGTCCCTCCCAACCCGAGGCCGCCCTCGACGCACCGCGACGGGCGGCCCCGGAAGCGACGCATCACGGCTGATCCCAGGATCGGGCGCGAACACCCTGGAAATCACAGCCCAGGCCCCTACGTAAGGCCCCAGCGAGAGGAATCCCCTGGCCGCTCGGATGTTCAGGGAGGTTGGGAATTCTTCCCGGCTTTTTTCCCGGTTGACCCACGCAATGGGTTACCGCAGAACCGCGACACCCCCGGCCCTGGAAAGGACCTGTCCATGAAACGGTTGTTCCTGATTGCCACCCTTGTCGGCGCCGCTCCGGCCCTGGCCGACGAAGGCATGTGGACGTACAACAACTTCCCGTCCGCGAAGGTGAAGGAGAAGTACGGCTTCGAGCCCACGCAGCAGTGGCTCGACAAGGCCCGTCTGTCGTCCGCGCGGCTCGCGGGTGGCTGCTCGGCCAGCTTCGTGTCCCCCAACGGCCTGGTGATGACCAATCACCACTGTGCCCGCGGCTGTATCGAGCAGCTCTCCGGCGCGAAGAAGGACTACATCGCCAACGGCTTCTACGCGAAGTCCGAAGCCGAAGAGACGCAGTGTCCGGCGATGGAGATCAACCAGCTCGAGCAGATCACCGACATCACCGAGACGCTGAACCAGGCCACCCAGGGCCTGTCCGGCAAGCAGTACGCCGACACCCTGAAGGCGAAGATGGCCGAGCTGGAGCAGGCCTGCTCCGCGGGCGACGCCAAGGTGCGCTGTGACGCCGTCACCCTGTACCAGGGCGGCAAGTACAACCTGTACAAGTACCGCCGCTTCCAGGACGTGCGCCTGGTCATGGCGCCCGAGCACGCCATCGCCTTCTTCGGCGGGGATCCGGACAACTTCGAGTTCCCCCGGTGGGATCTGGACGTGACGTTCCTGCGCGTCTACCAGGACGGCAAGCCGGCCAAGACGGACAACTACTTCAAGTGGTCCGAGAAGAGCGCCAAGGAGGGTGACATCACCTTCGTGTCCGGCCACCCCGGCCGCACCTCGCGCGGGCTGACCATCGCGGAGCTGGAATACCAGCGCGACGTGGCCATGCCGAAGATGCTCTTCATGATGTCCGAGCTGCGCGGCATGGTGTCCGAGTTCCAGAAGCGCGGCCCCGAGCAGAAGCGCATCTCCAACAACCTGCTGTTCGGCGTGGAGAACGGCCTGAAGGCCACCAAGGGCCGCCTGGAGGCGCTCCAGGACAAGAAGTTCTTCGGCCAGAAGGTCGCCGCCGAGCAGGACCTGCGCAAGAAGGTCGACGCGAACCCGGAGATGAAGAAGAAGTACGGCGCCGCGTGGGACGAGATCGCCAAGGCCCAGGCGCAGATGGTCAACATCCGCAAGGACATGTCCTTCGTCGAGCAGGGCGCGGGCCTCTCCTCCAGCCTGTACAGCATCGCCAAGACGCTGGTGCGCGCCTCCGAGGAGCTCCCCAAGGAGAACGGTCAGCGCCTGCGTGAGTTCAACCAGGCCAACCTGCCCGCGCTCCAGGCGCAGCTCTTGAGCCCGGCGCCCATCTACCCGGAGCTGGAGATCCTCCGCCTGAGCTTCGGCCTGACGAAGATGCGCGAGGAGCTGGGCTCCAACCACCCGTTCGTCAAGAAGGTCCTGGGCAACGAGTCCCCCGACAAGCTGGCGGCCCGCCTGGTGAAGGGCTCCAAGCTGTGCGTCCTCAAGGACGTCAAGGGCTCCAAGGTGTGTGACGTGTCCGCCCGCAAGAGCCTGTTCGACGGCGGCAAGGCGGCCATCGCGGCCTCCAAGGACCCGATGATCCAGCTGGCGCTGGCGCTCGACGCGGATGGCCGCGCGGTCCGCAAGAACTACGAGGAGAACGTCGACGCCGTCATCAAGAAGAACGCGGAGCTGGTGGCCAAGGCGAAGTTCGAGGTCTACGGCACCAACACGTACCCGGACGCGACGTTCACGCTGCGCCTGTCGTACGGCTCGGTGAAGGGCTACATGGAGGATGGCAAGAAGGTGGAGCCTGTCACCCAGATGGCGGGCACCTTCGAGCACGCCACCGGTGAGGAGCCCTTCGCGCTGCCGCCGTCCTGGCTGAAGAACCAGAAGAACCTCGATGGCGCCACGGCGATGAACTTCGTCAGCACCAACGACATCATCGGCGGCAACTCCGGCTCCCCCGTCATCAACAAGGACGCGGAGATCATCGGCCTGGTGTTCGACGGCAACATCCAGTCGCTGGGCGGTGAGTACGGCTTCGACGAGAGCGTCAACCGCACGGTGGCCGTGCACAGCGACGCCATCATCGAGTCGCTGAAGAAGATCTATGGCGCCACCCGCGTCCTCGAGGAGCTCCGCCCGGGCAGCACCCAGGTGCCCTCCGTCCCCACCAAGCCGGCGGGGTGATGCACCCTCCAGTGGACCGGGTCTCCTTCAGAAGACCCGGTCCCTGAAGCAAGAAGAGGCTGCCTGGGCATCGCGCGCCAGGCAGCCTCTTTCGTTTGCTCAGTGGGAGGTACCAGCGGGGCCCGCCCGTCGCGCGCCCCGCCCTGCCCTGCTCACTCCCACTCGATGGTGGCGGGAGGCTTGGAGGACACGTCGTAGGCGACGCGGTTGATGCCGCGCACCTCGTTGGTGATGCGCGTGGAGATGCGCTCGATGACCGGGTACGGCAGCCGCGCCCAGTCCGCCGTCATGCCGTCCACGCTGGTGACGGCGCGCAGCACGCAGGTGGACTCGTAGGTGCGCTCGTCGCCCATGACGCCCACGCTCTGCACCGGCAGCAGCACGGCGAACGCCTGCCACACTTCCTTGTAGAGACCCGCGGCGCGAATCTCCTCCTGGACGATGGCGTCCGCGCGGCGCACCAGCTCCAGCCGGGCCTCCGTGACTTCGCCCAGCACGCGGATGGCCAGACCCGGACCGGGGAACGGCTGGCGGGACACCATCTCCTCGGGCAGCCCCAGCTCGCGACCCAGCGCGCGGACCTCGTCCTTGAACAGCTCGCGCAAGGGCTCCACCAGCTTGAGCTTCATCGTCTCCGGCAGGCCGCCCACGTTGTGGTGGCTCTTGATGGTGACGGACGGGCCCTTGTACGAGACGGACTCGATGACGTCCGGGTACAGCGTGCCCTGGGCCAGGAACTCCGCGTCCTGGATGTCGCGTGAGGCCTCCTCGAACACGGCGATGAACTCGCGGCCGATGATCTTCCGCTTCTTCTCCGGGTCCGTCACGCCGGCCAGCGCGTCCAGGAACCGGGCCCGCGCGTCCACCGTCTTCAGCGGGACGTGGAAGCGGTCCACGAAGAGCGCCTCCACCTGGGCCCGCTCACCCTGCCTGAGCACCCCGTTGTCCACGAAGATGCACTGCAGCCGGGGGCCGATGGCGCGGTGGAGCAGCAGCGCCGCCACGGAGCTGTCCACGCCACCCGACAGGGCGCAGATGACCCGGCCGTTCTCACCCACCTGCTTGCGGATGGTGGCCACGGCCTCGTCGATGAAGCCCTTCATCGTCCACGAGCCGGACACCTTGCAGTCGTTGAAGAGGAAGGCGCGCAGCATGGCCTTGCCCTGCGGGGTGTGCACCACCTCGGGGTGGAACTGGAGGCCGTAGAAGGGCTTGCTCTGGTGGGCCGCCGCCGCGAAGGGCGAGTTGCCGCTGCGGCCGATCGCCTCGAAGCCCGGGGGCAGCTCCTCCACCCGGTCTCCGTGGCTCATCCACACCTGGACGCGGTCTCCCGGGCGGAACTCCGAGAAGGGGCCGCGGGGGGCCAGCACCTCCACCTCCGCGTTGCCGAACTCGCGGTGGGCGCCCCGGTCGATGCGGCCGCCCAGCAGCTTGGCCGTCAGCTGCAGGCCGTAGCAGATGCCGAGCACGGGCACGCCCGCCTCGAAGACGAACGGATCGCACCGGGGGGAACCGGGCGCCTCCACGGACGCCGGGCCTCCCGAGAGGACGATGCCTCGGGGGGCGAAGCGGCGGATGTCCTCGGCCGGCAGGTCCGGGCGGTGGATTTCACAATAAACGCCCAGCTCGCGGACCCGTCGGGCGATGAGCTGGGTGTACTGACTCCCGAAATCGAGGATCAGGATCTTCTCGGCGTGCAGGTCCACCGGAGTTTCTCCAAGGGGGCGTCGTTGACGGCTGGGGGCCCTTATCGCTACAAACTTCCGGAAAGCAACGCCCAAGTCCCCTCAAGTGTTCGAGGTCCGGATGCTCCGCCGCCTGTCCGCTTCCACTGCTGCGACCCTCTTGTTCCTCTCCGCCACTGGATGCGTGAAGGAAATCTCCTCTGACGAGCGGCTCGACCGCGAGACCCAGAACATGGCGGTGAAGGACACGCCAGGGGTCGCCGAGCTCCAGAAGCTCACCTGTGACGACACCAACGACGCGCTGGTCAAGGCCCGCAACGTCAACCGGCCCGAGACGGACCGGCTGGTGGACTACATCGAGTTGTACGCCTCGCTGCGCAAGCGCACCGCCACCTTCGAGGAGGCGATGAACCGCAACCCGGACCTGAGCTACCGCGAGGGCAGCCAGCAGTTCGTCAACGCCAAGGACACCTGCATCCAGCAGACGGCCGACATCCGCATCGAGTTCGAGACCTACGTGCGGGAGCTGGTGGAGGTGCCCACCGTGCAGGAGATCAAGGGCGGCAACGCCGTCACCATCGCCCGCCTGGACTTCGGCACCCTGCGCCAGGCCATCGAGGCGCTGGAGCCGGATGACAAGGACTCGCTCCTGGGCCGGGTGGCCAACGCGGAGAAGAAGATCTCCGCCGCGCCCGCCGAGGAGCCCAGCGGCGGTGGCCGCAAGGGTCGCAAGTAGCGAAGCCGTCCGAGCCGGCCCCCGAGGGGCTGGCTCCCTTCGAGGGTCCGTGCCTTTCGGCGCGGGCCCTCTTTTCGTTCCCGGCGGGGAGGACTACTCCACGCGGTAGTTGGGCGCCTCCTCGGTGATGATGACGTCGTGCACGTGGCTCTCCTTGAGCCCGGCCGAGGTGATCCGCACGAACGTCGCGTTCTTGCGCAGCTCCTCGATGTTGCCGCAGCCCACGTAGCCCATGCCGCTGCGGATGCCGCCCAGCATCTGGTGCACGTTCATGGCGAGCGTGCCCTTGTACGGCACGCGGCCCTCGATGCCCTCGGGGACCAGCTTCACCGCGTCCACGTCCGACTGGAAGTAGCGGTCCTTGGCGCCCTGCTTCATCGCGCCCAGGCTGCCCATGCCGCGGTAGCTCTTATAGCTGCGGCCCTGGTACAGGATGACGTCGCCCGGCGCCTCCTCGGTGCCCGCGAAGAGCGAGCCGATCATCACCGTGCTCGCTCCGGCCGCCAGCGCCTTCACGATGTCGCCCGAGTACTTGATGCCGCCATCCGAGATGATGGGGATGTCGTGCTTGTCCGCCTCGCGGCAGCAGTCATCCACCGCCGTCACCTGCGGCACGCCCACACCGGCGACCACGCGGGTGGTGCAGATGGAGCCAGGACCGATGCCCACCTTCACCGCGTCCACGCCCGCCTGGATGAGCGCGCGCGTGGCCTCGGCCGTGGCGACGTTGCCGGCGATGAGCTCGAAGCCCTTGAAGTTCTTGCGCGTGTCGCGCACGCCGTCCACCACGCCCTTCGAGTGCCCGTGCGCGGTGTCCACCACGATGACGTCCACGCCCGCCTTCACCAGCGCGTCGATGCGCGCCTCGCGGTCCGGGGACACGCCCACGGCGGCGGCGCACAGCAGCCGGCCCTTGGCGTCCTTCGCCGCGTTGGGGTGCGTGCGGCGCTTCTCGATGTCCTTGATGGTGATGAGCCCGCGCAGCTCGAAGTCGTCGTTGACGACGAGCAGCTTCTCGATGCGGTGCTCGTGCAGCAGCTTCTGCGCGTCACCCTGATTGATGCCCTCGTGGCCGGTGACGAGCTTGCGCGTCATCATCGCCTCGACCTTCTGGGTGAGGTTCGTCTCGAAGCGCACGTCGCGGCTGGTGACGATGCCCACCAGGCGCTTGCCCTTCACCACCGGGATGCCCGACACGCCGTGCTGGCGCATCAGCTCGATGGCGCGGCCCAGCGGGGCCTCGGGGTCGATGGTGACGGGGTCCACCACCATGCCGCTCTCGAACTTCTTGACCTTGAGCACCTCGAGCGCCTGCTGCTCGGGGGTCATGTTCTTGTGGATGACCCCGATGCCGCCCTCTTGCGCCATCGCGATGGCGGTCCTCGCCTCCGTCACGGTGTCCATCGCCGCCGACAACAGCGGGATGTTCAGCCGGAGGTTGCGGGTGAGGCGGGTCGTCAGGTCCGTGTCCTTGGGGACAACCGAACTTTCGGCGGGCACCAGGAGGACATCATCGAAGGTGAGTGCGAGCCGGATCTCGGGGTTCAACATGGGCGGCGCTCCCGGGGCATGGGGCCCGCGAGGCACCAGCGCCCTGCGGGTGCGGTTCCATACGAGGTACGTTGCCGTCACGCAACCTGGAAGGGCGGACTTTTTGACGCCCGTTCACTCGCACTTCAAGCGATAATCCGACCGGACTATTCACTCACGTCTCAGGAACCGGGCTTTGACGGAATCGAATCAGGCGGCGGTCGGGTTGGTCGTGAAGCTGCCATTCGCGACGCCAGAGGAGTTCCTGGCGAAGTACGGCGGCAACGTCACGCGCGGTGGCATCTATCTGCGCGCCCGCGCGGTGAAGCCGCCCGGGACGGCCGTCACCCTGGACCTGCGGTTGGCCAGCGGCGAGCGGTTGATCCACGCCCAGGCCGTGGTCCACTTCGTCACCGGTCAGGGCGGCCAGGGCGTGGCCGGCATGGGCCTGCGCTTCCTGTCGTTGGACCCGCAGACGCGCCGCTTCCTCGACTCCGCGGTCGCCGCCCTGCCCCACGCCCAGTCGGACGTGCCCCCCGTCCCCTCGGGTGTCGGTGCGCCGGACTACACCGTCCCACCTCCCCCCGAGCACACCAACCCGCAGGTGGTGGCCCAGCAGCCGGCCGCGAGCACCGGCGCGCCGGTGGCCGCCGCGCCCGCGACGATGATGTCGGACGAGGCGCTGGACCTGAGCACGCAGGAGCCCAAGCGCGCGGGCGTGGTCATCGGCATCGACCTGGGGACGACGAACTCCTGCGCCGCGTATGTGCGCAACGGCAAGCCCGGCGTGCTCAACAGTCGTGAAGGGCACAACACCGTGCCCTCCATCATCGCCGTCAACACGCGCGGCAAGCTGGTGGTGGGCCACCCCGCGAAGGGGCAGATGCTCACCAACCCTCGACAGACCGTGTACGGCGCCAAGCGGCTGGTGGGCCGCGCGTACGACTCGACCATCGTCGAGAACATCAAGGACAAGTTCCACTACGAGATCACCGCTGGCGCCAACGGCGATGCGGGCGTGAAGCTGGCGGACAAGGTCTACTCGCTGCAGCAGATCTCCGCGCTCATCCTGCGCGAGGTGCGCGAGGTGGCGCAGAACCAGCTGGGGCAGCCGGTGTCGCGCGCCGTCGTCACGGTGCCCGCGTACTACAACGACAACCAGCGCCAGGCGGTGCGGGAGGCCGGCAAGCTCGCGGGGCTCTACGTCGAGCGCATCCTCAACGAGCCCACCGCGGCGGCGCTCGCGTACGGCTACGGGCGCAAGCTCAACCAGCGCGTGCTCGTCTACGACCTGGGCGGCGGCACCTTCGACGCGTCCGTGCTGGAGCTGGCCGACAACGTCTACGAGGTCATCTCCACCGGCGGCGACACGTTCCTGGGCGGCATCGACTTCGACAACGCCATCGTCACGTACCTGTTGGAGGAGTTCCAGAAGAAGACGGGCCGCACGTTCCAGGGAGACCGCGTGGCGCTCCAGCGCATCAACGACGCGGCGGAGCGGGCCAAGTGCGCGCTGTCCGAGCGTTCGGAGATGCGGGTGCATGTGGCCTTCGTCACGATGATCGACGACAAGCCCTACGACCTGGACGTCACGCTCACGCGGCAGAAGCTGGTGGAGCTGACGGAGGGGCTCGTCGACCGGACGGTGAAGGTCTGCGACGAGGTGCTCAAGGCGAAGAACCTGGGGCCCAAGGACATCGACGAGGTCATCCTCGTCGGAGGCCAGAGTCGCTTCCCGCTGGTGCACGAGAAGATCACCCGCTTCTTCGGCAAGCCCCCGAGCAAGGGTGTGCACCCGGACGAGGCCGTGGCGCTGGGCGCGGCGCTGCTGGCGCACAGCCTGGGACAGCTCGAGGGCGTGGTGCTCATCGACGTGCTGCCCATGGCCATCGGCGTGGGTCTGCCCGGTGGGCGCTTCAAGCCCGTGCTGGAGCGCAACACGTCGCTGCCCTCCACCAAGAGCTACACGCTGTCCACGCACCGTGACGGCCAGACGGAGCTGGAGCTCACCGTGTTCCAGGGCGACTCTGAACGAGCGTCCGACAATGAGTACCTGGGCACGCTGAAGCTCGCGGGCCTGCCCAAGCTGCCGCGCGGCGCGGTGCAGGTGACGGTGACCTTCGAGGTGAACAACGAGTCGCTCCTCAAGGTGACCGCGCGTGAGTCCTCGAGCGGACGCGAAGTCACGAGCACCTTCTCCACGAAGGACACACCCGAGGCGGTGAAGGCTCGGCTCGCACAGCTCGACACGGAGAGTGCGGCGGCGAATGTGCCGCCTCAACCCACCGCACCCTCCGCGCGGACCACGAGCACGTCGGGTGCGCGCGTCGTCAATCCCGTGCCGATGAAGGCCGCCGCGGCGCGACCGACAGCCGCGCAGCAAACCGCCGCTCCAGCGGTACCTGCGCTCGTGAGCCCTCCGCGACAGCGTGGCTTCATGAAGTGGCTCAAAAGCTTGTTCGGTCGCGCCTGAAGCGCGATTTCATGCTGAGAGTGGATCAGCCCGTGCTCCACTTTCACACCGCTAATGAAGCTGCATGTGGGTAGTCGTTGTGGGCCGCGATTGTCGGGCTCGCCTGTTATTAAGCCGCCGGCCGAAAACAGCCCCGACGAGCACCACACCCCATGCATGCTCCTTATCGAATCCTGAATGACGCCCTCCGTGTGCGCGCAGTCGGAGAGTCGTCGCGACAGCCGCTCTACACGTTCCTGGGAGAGTCGGACGGCGACGAAGCCGCGCTGACGGCGTACGAGCTGGATCACCAGGCGCGGCGGATTGCGTCCGTGCTGCAGTCGCGTGGCGCGGTGGGGCAGCGCGTGCTGCTGCTCTATCCACCGGGGCTCGACTACCTCGCGGGTTTCTTCGGCTGTCTGTATGCGGGCGCGGTGGCGGTGCCTGCCTATCCGCCGGACCCGACGCGCCTCGAGCGCACCCTCCCCCGCCTGCGCGCCATCATCGAGGATGCACAGGCCACGGTGGTGCTCACGACCTCGGGCATCCTGGGGCTCGCGGACTTCGTGTTCGAGCAGGCGCCGGACTTCCGCGCGCTCCAGTGGTTGTCCACCGATGACCTTCCCGTGGGCCCGGAGGACACGTGGAAGGAGCCCGACGTGGGCCCGGACGCGCTGGCGTTCCTCCAGTACACGTCCGGCTCCACGGGGACGCCCAAGGGCGTGATGCTGTCCCACGCGAACCTGCTGCACAACCTGGGGCTCATCTCCGGGGCGTTCCAGGTGCGCCGCGACAGCGTGGGCGTCATCTGGCTGCCGCCGTACCACGACATGGGGTTGATTGGCGGCATCCTCCAGCCGCTGTACGGCGGCTTCACGGTGACGCTGATGTCGCCGATGTCGTTCCTCCAGCGCCCCATGCGGTGGCTGGAGGCGGTGTCGCGGTTCCGCGGGACGGTGAGCGGCGGACCGAACTTCGCGTTCGAGTTGTGCGCGCGGCGGGCGACGCCGGATGAGGTGAAGGCGCTCGACCTGAGCGCGTGGGAGGTGGCGTTCTGCGGCGCGGAGCCGATCCGCGCCGCCACGCTGGAGCGCTTCGCGGAGGTGTTCGCGCCCGCGGGCTTCCGTCGTGAGGCGTTCTATCCCTGCTACGGCCTGGCGGAAGGCACGCTCATCGTCACCGGTGAGGAGCAGGGCCGCGTGCCGCGCGTGCATCATCTGGAGGATGCGGCGCTGTCGCGCGGGAGCGCCGTGAGGGTGGCTCCGGATGCGGTGGGTGTGCGCGCGCACGTGAGCTGCGGCGCGACGCTGGCCGAGCAGCGCCTGCTCATCGTCGACCCGGAGACGCGGGTGCCTCGGGCTCGGGGCGAGGTGGGTGAAATCTGGGTGTCCGGTGGGAGCGTCGCGCAGGGGTACTGGCGCAAGCCGGAGCAGTCCCGGGAGACGTTCCAGGCGCGTCCCGTGGGGGCCGAGGATGGCCCCGCGTTCCTCCGGACGGGGGACCTGGGTGTGTTGCTCGAGGACGAGCAGCTCGTCGTCACGGGGCGTCGCAAGGACCTCATCATCCTGCGAGGACGCAACCTGTATCCGCAGGACGTGGAGGCCGTCATCGAGCGCGCGCATCGACGCGTGCGGCCGGGGGGCGTCGCGGCATTCGGTGTGGAGACGTCGGACGGCGAGGCGCTCGCGGTGGTCGCCGAGGTGGCGCGCGAGCTGGCCGAGTCGAAGGATGCCGAGGCGCTGACGGCCGTGGCGGATGCCGTGCGCCAGGCGATTGCGCGGGAGCTGGAGGTCCAGCCGAGGACCGTGGCGCTGCTGGCTCCGGGGGCTGTTCCGAAGACGTCCAGTGGGAAGATCCAGCGTCATGCGTGCCGTGCGGGGCTCGCCTCGGGGGAGCTGCCGGTGCTGTGGCGCTCGGACCTGGGGGGCCCGTCGTCGCCGGGACGCGATGCAACCTCACAGGCCCCTGCGCCGACGCGTGACGAGGTGCCTTCCGCGCCTGTGGCGTCCTCTGTGTCGACGGAGGAACTGGAGCGTGCGCTGCGAGAGGAGATCTCCGCCGTGCTGGGTGGGGCCTCGTCCTCGCTCGACGCGGATGCGCCGCTGACGCGCTTGGGCATGGACTCACTGGGCGCCGCGGACCTGCAGTCACGCATCGAGAAGCGCCTGGGCGCGCGGGTCTCCGCGGCCACGCTGCTTCAGGACGTGAGCCTCCAGGGCCTCATCTCGGAGGTCCTCAAGTCTGGTCAGGGCGGTACGGACTCGCGCCCGGGGCCCGTGGCCCTGGGTGGCTCCAGCACGGGAGACCACCCCGCGTCCTTCGCGCAGCAGCGCCTGTGGTTCATCCAGCAGCTCGAGCCGGCGTCGACCGCGTACCACATCCCCCTCGCCTTCTCGCTGCGCGGACCGCTCGACACGCAGGCCCTGGAGCGCGCGCTGCGCGAGCTGGTTCGCCGCCATGACGTCCTGCGGACCACGCTCACCGCGAAGGATGGCGCGCTCACCCAGCACGTCCACGCCCCCTCCTCCGTCGCCCTCGAAAGGGTCATCGCGGAGGCGGAGGATGTCGCGGATCGCGCGTCCGTCCTCGACGCGGTGGCCGTGCGCGATGGTCAGCGCCCCATGGACCCCGCGACGGGGCCGCTGCTCCGCTTCACCCTGGTCCGCTTCGCCGCCGACGACCACGCCCTCGTGGTCTCCGTGCACCACCTGGTCGCGGATGGCTGGTCCATCGGCCTGATGGCCCGGGAGCTCGCGACCCTGCTCGTCGCGTTCACCCAGGGGCAGCCGTCTCCGCTGCCCACGCCGGCGCTCCAGTACGCGGACTTCGCGGTGTGGCAGCACGAGCACCTCACCCCCAAGGCCCTGCGCAAGGAGCTGACGTGGTGGAAGCAGGCGCTCGCGGACGCGCCCTCGCTGCTCGCGCTCCCCACGGACCGTCCTCGTCCCCCGCGTCTCTCGTTCCACGGTGCCCGCCGCTCGCGGCTGCTGCCCGCCGCCCTGATGACGAAGCTCCACGCACTGGGGCGTCGTGAGGGCGTCACCCCGTTCATGAGCGTGGTCACCGCGCTGTCCACCGTGCTCCACCGCTGGAGCGGACAGACGGACTTCGTGCTCGGCTCCGCGGTCTCCGGCCGCGAGGTCCCCGGCATCCGCGCGCTGATGGGCGACTGCACCAACTTCATCCCCCTGCGCGTCCGCCTGCCGACCGAGGCCACCGTGAAGGGGCTTCTCGCTGCCGTGAAGCAGAGCACCCTGGGTGCGCTCGCGCACTCACATTGCCCGTTCGACCACGTGCTCGCCGCCGTGCAGCCCGGCTCGCAGCGGCGCGAGTTGTACAACGTCGCCTTCGTCCTCGACGACTACGACATCCCCCGTGACGTGGCCGTGGGCCAGGGGCTCACGCTGGACGTGTCGCTGCTCGACAACCGCACCACCGAGCTGGACCTCACCTTCGAGGCCGTCCACCGCCCCGAGGGCCTGCTCATCGGCTGCAAGTACGCGGCGGACCTCTTCGACGCGGAGACCATCGACCGGCTGCTGGGCCACCTCGAGGTCGTGGTCGGCGCGATGGCCGAGGCGCCCGAGCAGCGCATCGCCGAGCTGCCCCTGATGACGGAGGCGGAGCGTCAGCACGTCCTCCACGCGTGGAACCCGCGCGCCGACGCGCCGAGCGACGGCACGCTGGTGGAGCGCTTCGAGGCGCAGGTGGACCGCTCGCCCGACGCCATCGCCGTCACCTTCGAGTCCTCGCGCCTCACCTACCGCGAGCTCGACGGACGCGCGAACCGTCTGGCCCAGGTGCTGCTGCGCCACGGCGTGGGACCGGATGTCCTGGTGGGCGTGTGCCTGGAGCGCGGGCTGGACCTGGTGGTGGCCCTGCTCGGCATCCTCAAGGCCGGCGGTGCCTACCTCCCCCTGGACCCGTCCTATCCCCGCGAGAACCTCGCGTTCATGCTGGAGGATGCGCAGGCCCCGGTCCTCGTCACGCAGTCCTCGCTGGAGGACCGCATCCCCGCGGGCAGCGCGGCCGTGATTCGCATGGACACGGACGCGGAGGTCTCGGGCTCCGCCCCGCGGCCTCCTCGCTGCAATGCGCCGAGCGACCTGGCCTACGTCATCTACACCTCCGGCTCCACGGGGCGACCCAAGGGCGTGATGGTGCGCCACGACAACGTCGTGCGCCTCTTCACCGCCACGGACGCGTGGTTCCACTTCGGGCCCGAGGACGTGTGGACGCTGTTCCACTCGTACGCGTTCGACTTCTCCGTCTGGGAGCTCTGGGGCGCGCTCTTGTACGGTGGTCGACTGGTGGTGGTGCCGTACTGGGTGAGCCGCTCGCCCGAGGCGTTCCACCGACTGCTCGCCGACGAGCAGGTCACCGTCCTCAACCAGACGCCCACCGCGTTCCGTCAGCTCATCCACGCCGAGCAGCAAGCCGCGGCGCGAGGACCGGTCGCGACGTTGGCCCTGCGCTACGTCATCTTCGGCGGTGAAGCGCTGGACATGGCCGCGCTGCGCCCCTGGTTCGAGCGGCACGGCGACGAGCAGCCGACGCTCGTCAACATGTACGGCATCACCGAGACCACGGTGCACGTCACCTACCGCCCCGTGCGGATGGCGGACGTGGACCGGCCCTGGTCCAGCGTCATCGGCTGCCCGATTCCGGACCTTCAAATCTACCTGCTGGATTCCTCCGGACAGCCGGTGCCCGTGGGCGTCCCGGGTGAGATTCACGTGGGTGGCGCGGGCGTGGCGCGTGGCTACCTGCGGCGTCCGGAGCTCACGTCCGCTCGCTTCGTGGAGGACCGCTTCGGCTCCGCGCGTGGGCGCAAGCTGTACCGCGCGGGCGATCTGGCGCGGCGCCTGGCCAACGGAGACCTCGAGTACCTGGGCCGCATCGACAACCAGGTGAAGATCCGCGGCTTCCGCATCGAGCTGGGTGAGATCGAGTCCGCGTTGAGCACGCACCCCTCGGTCCGCGAGGCGGTGGTGATGGCTCGCGAGGACGCGCCCGGGGACAAGCGGCTGGCCGCGTACGTCGTCCTGGGCGACCTGGACACCTCGGCGAGCGTGGAGCAGACGGCGCAGTGGAAGGCCGTCTACGACGAGACGTACACGCAAGGTGAGCGCAGCGAGGACGCCACCTTCGACATCTCCGGCTGGAACGACAGCTACACCGGAGGTCCGCTCCCGGCGCCACAGATGCGCGAGTGGGTGGACACCACCGTCCGACAGATTCTCTCCCTGCGACCCCGCCGGGTGCTCGAGCTGGGCTGCGGCACCGGTCTGCTCCTGTACCGGCTGGCCCCCCGCTGCGAGGCGTACTGGGGCGTGGACTTCGCGCGCCCGGCGCTGGACCGCATCGAGCGTCAGAAGGAGCGGCTCGGGGAGTCGCTGCGCTCGGTCCACCTGCTGCATCGCACCGCGGACGACCTGTCGGGCATCGAGCCGCGCTCGTTCGACACCGTCATCCTGAACTCCGTCATCCAGTACTTCCCGAGCGGCGACTACCTGCTCCAGGTGCTGAAGGGCGCCGTGGCGGTGCTGAAGCCCGGGGGCCGCATCTTCCTGGGCGACGTGCGCAACCTGGAGGTGCTGGAGGCCTTCCGCGCCTCCGTGCGCCTGCACCGCGCGCCGCCGAACCTGTCCACCGCGCAGCTCCAGTACCGCGTGCAGCGCGACGTGATGGCCGAGGAGGAGCTGGTCCTCTCGCCCACGTTCTTCACGTCGCTGACCACGCGCCTGCCCGGCATCTCCCGCGTCGAGGTGCTGCCCAAGCATGGCCGCTACGACAATGAGCTGAGCCGCTTCCGCTACGAGGTCATCCTCCACGTGGGCGAGGCCACCGCGCTGCCGCGCCCGGATTGGACGGACGGAGACGCGCTGTCGCTGGAGTCGCTGCGCCAGAAGCTGGAGGCCCAGCCGGCGATGCTCGCGGTGCGTGGCCTGCAGAACGCGCGCATCCTCGATGACACCCGGCTGGTCGAGCTGCTGTCCGGCTCGGGTCGTCCGCCCCATGTGGCCGCGCTGCGCGAGGTGCTTCGCGACTGGCCCGGTCCGCGCGGCGTGGAGCCGGAGGACCTCTACGCGCTGGGCGGAGTGCTCGGCTACGACGTCAAGGTGAGCTGGGCCGGCGCGCATGCGAACGGCGCGCTGGACGTGGTCTTCACCCGGACTGGCGAGTCCGCGCCCTTCGACCTCTCGTCCGAGGAGGACCCGCGTCCTGTCTCCCGACTGGCGAACGACCCGATGCGTGGCGCTCGGAGCGCGCGTGAGCTTGCGCGCATCCGTCAGGCCCTCGCGGAGCGCCTGCCGCCGCACATGGTGCCGTCGGCCTTCGTCGTGCTGCCCTCCCTGCCGCTGACGCCCAGCGGGAAGGTCAACCGTGGCGCGCTGCCCGCGCCGGAAGCGGACCGCTCGGTCATCGAGGACGAGTACCTGGTGCCGCGGACTCCGATGGAGGAGACCGTCGCCCGCATCTTCTCGGAGGTGCTCGGCCACTCCCGCGTGGGCGCGCGCGATGACTTCTTCGCGCTCGGTGGTCACTCGCTGCTCGCCACGCAGGTGGTGACTCGACTGCGCGCGCAGCTCGGCGTCTCCCTGTCGCTCCGTGTCCTCTTCGAGGCGCCCACCGTCGAGCGCCTCGCCGAGTGCCTCGTACCCCTCCAGGGTTCATCCCCGGAGGCACGGCCGGAGCCGCTGGAGCGCATCGCGCGCACGGACGAGGCCCTGGCGGTGTCGTTCGCTCAGCAGCGCCTGTGGTTCCTGGAGCAGCTCCAGCCGGGGCAGGCCGCGTACAACATCCCCGTGGCCCTGGCGCTGTCGGGGCGTCTCGATGTCGACGTCCTCCGCCGCACCTTCGCGGAGGTGGTCCGTCGGCACGAGCCGCTGCGCACCACCTTCGCCACCCAGGACGCCCAGCCGGTGCAACGGGTCCACCCCGCGCCGGACTCCTGGTCGCTGTCCGTCGAGGACCTGAGCGCACTCGAGGTCTCCGCGCGCGAGGCCGCGGTGAAGCAGCGTCTCTCCGAGGAGGCGCATCACCCGTTCGACCTGGAGCGCGGCCCGCTGCTTCGCACGGCCCTGCTGCGACTCGGGGCCGAGGAGCATCTGCTGTCGCTGTGCATGCACCACATCGTCTCGGACGGTTGGTCCATGGGCGTGCTGGTGCGCGAGGTGGCGCTGCTCTACGCGGCCTTCTCGCAGGGGCGTGAGGCGTCGCTCCCGACGCTCCCGGTCCAATACGCCGACTACGCGGCCTGGCAACGGCGCGCGCTGGAGGGCGCCGCCGCGAGCGCGCAGCTCGAATGGTGGCGCACCCGCGTCCAGGGCACTCCCGTGTTGGAGCTGCCCACGGACCACTCGCGTCCCGCGGTGCGGACCTCTCGCGGCGCGACGCGGTTCTTCACGCTGCCCCAGGCCCTGGTCTCCAGGCTGGAGACGCTGGGCCAGGCCGAGGGCTCCACCCTGTTCATGGTGCTGCTCGCGGGTTGGCAGACGCTGCTGTCGCGCTATTCGGGGCAGACGGACTTCAGCGTGGGCACGCCGGTGGCGCACCGCTCGCGTCCGGAGCTCGAGGGCCTCATCGGCTTCTTCGTGAACACGCTGGCCCTGCGTGCACAGCTGGAGGGCGACCCGACCTTCCTGGAGCTGCTGGGCCGGGTCCGCGAGGAGTCGCTCGCGGCCTTCGCGCATCAGGATGTGCCGTTCGACCGCCTCGTCGAGGCGCTGGGCGGAGCGAGGGACTTGTCCCGCACGCCCGTGTTCCAGACGGTGTTCGTGCTCCAGAACGCGCCGCTCCAGCCTCCGTCCCTCCCGGGCCTGAGCGTGGAGCTGCTGCCCACCGCGACGGACACGTCCAAGTTCGACGTCACCGTCTCGCTGATGGAGCGCCAGGGCTCGCTGGAGGGCCAGCTCGAATACAGCCTGGACCTCTTCACCCCGGACACGGCCGCGCGACTGGTGGAGCACTTCCAGCGGCTGCTCCAGGGAATCGTCGAGGACTCGCGGAGCCGGCTCTCGGCGCTGCCGCTGATGTCCGAGGCCGAGCGTCGCCAGGTGCTCGTCGATTGGAACGACACCCGCGTGGCCGAGGCCGCGCCCGAGACCACGCTGCACGCGCTCGTCGCCGCGCGGGCCCGGGCCACCCCTGACGCCGTGGCCGTGGAGGCCGGAGCTCAGGTGCTCACCTATGGGCAGCTCGACGCTCGCGCCAACCAGTTGGCCCGGCACCTCTTGTCCCTGGGGTTGGGGACGGAGCCTCGCGTGGGCCTGTGCCTGACGCGAGGGCTGGAGCTCATCGTGGGCATGCTCGGCGTCCTGAAGGCCGGGGGCAGCTACGTGCCCATGGACCCGACGTGGCCCGAGCAGCGACTGGCCCATGTCATCGCGGACGCGGGGCTCTCCAGGGTGCTCACCGTGGACGCCTTCACCGCGGTGCTCCCCGCCAGCTCGCGTGTCCGACTGGACTCGGACTGGAGCGTCATCGCGCGCCAGTCGACGGACCCGGTCTCGGCCCTGGAGAGCTCGGACCAGCTCGCGTACGTCACGTACACCTCCGGCTCCACCGGCCTGCCCAAGGGCGTGGCCATCTCGCATCGCGCGGTGCTCCGGCTGTCCCAGGGACTGCCCCTGGCCACGGGGCCGGACGACATCGTCCTCCAGGTCTGCGCGCCGACGTTCGACCCGCATGCGCTGGAGGTGTGGACCACGCTGATCTTCGGCGCGCGGCTCGTCGTCTACCCGGCGCACACGCCCGAGGTGGCGGAGCTGGCGAGCCTCATCGTCGAGCGAAAGGTCAACGCCACTGTCCTGGCCACGGCCTTGTTCGACGTCCTGCAGCAGCACCACCCCGAGGCGCTGGACGGGGTGCGGCGACTGCTGGTCGGCGGCGACGTGCTGCCCGTGCCGCGTGCCCGGGAGCGCCTCATGCGGGGCACGCCGCTCATCAACGCCTATGGTCCGACCGAGGTCTCCGTCGCGACCACGCAGCACACGCTGAACCCCGGGGACCCGCTGGGTGACGCCATCCCCATCGGACGTCCGCTGGCCAACACGCAAGCCTATGTGCTGGATGCACACCTGCGTCCGGTGCCCGTCGGTGTTCCTGGCGAGCTGTTCATCGGCGGCCCGGGGCTCGCCCGGGGTTACCAGCATCAGCCCGCGCTCACCGCCGAGCGCTTCGTGCCGAATCCCTTCGCCACCACGCCCGGTGAGCGGCTCTATCGCTCGGGAGACCGGGTGCGCTGGCGCCAGGACGGGACGCTCGAGTTCCTGGGGCGCATCGACTTCCAGGTGAAGGTGCGCGGCTTCCGCATCGAGCTGGGCGAAGTGGAATCCCTCCTGCGCGCTCACGCTGGAGTCGCCGAGGCCGCGGTCGTGGTGCGAGAGGACTCGCCCGGCGACAAGCGCCTGGTGGCCTATGTCGCTCCCGCCACCGTGGACGTGGATGCGCTGCGCGTCCACCTGAGGGGACATGTTCCCGAGTACATGCTGCCGAGCGCGTTCGTCGCGCTCGCCGCCTTGCCCCAGACGTCGCACGGCAAGGTGGACCGCAAGGCCCTGCCCGCGCCGCGGTTCACGTCAGGCGCCTCGGACTTCGAGGAGCCTCGGACTGATTTGGAGCGACAGCTCGCGGACCTCTTCCGCGAGGTGCTGCGCGTGGAGCGCGTGGGCCGACAGGATGACTTCTTCCTGCTCGGCGGCCACTCGCTGCTCGCCACCCAGGTGGTGACGCGCCTGCGCACCCGGTTGGGGGCTTCGCTGTCCCTGCGCGCGTTCTTCGAGTCGCCCACCGTGGCCCGCCTCGCCGAGCACCTGTCGGCCGCCTCGCCCGCCTCCGAGCTGCCGCCGTTGGTGCCCGTGCCCCGTGACGCGAATGCGCTGGAGCTGTCGTTCGCCCAGCAGCGACTGTGGTTCATGGACCAGCTCCAGCCGGGCCTCGTGGCGTTCAACATGCCCGCGGCGCTGAGGCTGCGCGGACCGCTCCAGGTGGACGTGCTCCGCCGGGCCTTCCGTGAGGTGGCCCAACGGCATGAGTCGCTGCGCACCACCTTCGCGTCTCGCGACGGAAAGCCCGTGCAGCGCATCCACGCCGCGCCCGAGCACTGGGCGTTGGAGGTCGAGGACCTGAGCGCGTTGGACTCCTCCGCGCGCGAGGCAGCCTCCGAGCGCCGCATCTTCGAGGAGGCCCACCGGCCCTTCGACCTGGAGCACGGGCCGCTGCTGCGCACGGCCCTGTTGAAGCTGGGCACACAGCAGCACGTGCTCCTCCTGTGCATGCACCACATCGTCTCGGACGGCTGGTCCGTGGACGTGCTGATTCGGGAGATCGCCGAGCTGTACACGGCCCTCCTCGAGAACAAGGCGCCGGTGCTGCCGGAGTTGCCCGTGCAGTCCGCCGATCACGCGGCGTGGCAGCGTCGGGTGCTGGATGGCGAGACCGTGGGCGCGCAGGTCGAGTGGTGGCGCTCGCGGCTCGAGGGGGCTCCCGTGCTGGAGCTGCCGACGGACCACTCGCGGCCCGCGCTGCGCAGCTACCAGGGCGCGATGCACGCCTTCCGTCTGCCCTCGGACCTCGTGACGGGCATGGAGTCCCTGGGGCGCGCGCGGGGCGCGACACTCTTCATGGTGTTGATGACGGGCTGGCAGGCGCTGCTGGCGCGGTACTCGGGACAGCGGGACTTCACCATCGGGACGACGGTGGGCCACCGCGAGCGGCCCGAACTGGAGGGGTTGATCGGCTTGTTCGTCAACACGGTCCCGCTGCGCTTCCAGTGGAGCGAGGACCCCACCGTCGCGACCATGGTCCAGCAGGTGAAGGACGTGGCCCTGGCCGCCTTCGCGCAGCAGGACGTTCCCTTCGAGCGGGTGGTAGAGGCCCTCGGCGGTGAGCGCGACCTGTCCCGCACGCCGCTGTTCCAGACGCTGTTCGTGCTCCAGAACACGCCCATGCGCGCCCCGTCGCTCTCGGGCGTGCAGGTGGACCTGCTGCCGAGCACGACCCGGACGGCACGCTACGACCTCACGCTCTCGCTGATGGAGCGCGATGGCGCGCTGGAGGGACAGCTCGAGTACAGCACCGACCTCTTCACCGAGGCGACCATCCACCGGATGGCGGAGCACCTGGGCGTGGTGCTCGGAGCGCTGGCCCGGGGCGGCGTGGAGCAGCGGCTCAGCCAGCTCCCACTGATGAACGGCGAGGAGCGCGAGACGCTCCTTCGCACGTGGAACGACACCCACGTGGACCTGCCGGCCGTGGCGACGATTCCCGCGCTGTTCGCGGCGCAGGTGGCGCGCACTCCGTCGGCGGTGGCGGTGGAGCTCGACGGGCGGACGCTCACGTACGCGCAGCTCGACGAGCGCTCGAACCAGCTCGCGCACCACCTGCGCGCCCTGGGCCTGGGCGTCGAGTCCCGCGTGGGCGTGTGCCTGCATCGCGGGCTGGAGATGGTGGTGGGGGTGCTGGGCATCCTCAAGGTCGGCGGCTGCTACGTGCCGTTGGACCCGTCGTATCCGGCGCAGCGCCTGGCCTTCCTCTTCGAGGACTCGGGCGTGGTGGCCGTGCTCACGCAGTCCTCGCTGGAGGACGAGCTGCCCGCGGGTTCGCAGTTCCTGGTGAGCCTGGACTCCGAGTGGGACACCATCGCGCGCCGGCCCACGCACGCGGTGAGCGCGGACCTCGGTCCGGACCACCTGGCGTACGTCTCGTACACGTCGGGCTCCACGGGCACGCCCAAGGGCGTGGCCATCCCGCACCGGGGCGTCATCCGACTGCTCACCGGTGCGCGCTTCGTCGACCTGGGGCCCAAGGAAGTGGTCCTCCAGCTCGCGCCGCTGGCCTTCGATGCGTCCACGTTGGAGCTGTGGGGCGCGCTGCTGTTCGGCGGCCGGTTGGTCATCTACCCGCAGGCCACGCCGGACCTGAAGGAGCTGGGCGAGGCCCTGGTCCGTCACCAGGTTTCATTGCTCTGGCTCACGGCCGCGCTGTTCGACCAGATGCAGCAGCACCAGCCGGAGGCGCTCGCGCGGGTGCCGCAGTTGCTCGCGGGGGGCGACGTGCTGCCGGCGCCGCGAGTGCGCGAGCGACTGGCGAGTGGCCAGGGACTCGTGAATGGCTACGGCCCCACGGAGGGAACCACCTTCACGGTTTGCCACCGGATGTCGCCGGGGGACGAGGTGGGCATGTCCGTGCCCATCGGTCGCCCCATCGCGAACACCCAGGTCTTCGTCCTGGATGCGTCGATGCAGCCGGTGCCCGTCGGTGTCCCGGGCGAGCTGTTTATCGGTGGCGACGGTCTGGCGCGAGGCTACCTGGGCCAGCCGGGCCTCACCGCCGAGCGCTTCGTCCCCCATCCCTTCTCGACGACGCCGGGCGCGCGGCTGTACCGCTCCGGAGACCGCGTGCGCTGGGCGGAGGACGGCACGCTCCGCTTCCTGGGCCGCACGGACTTCCAGGTGAAGGTGCGCGGCTTCCGCATCGAGCTGGGGGAAATCGAGGCCGTGCTCCGCACCCACTCGGGTGTGGTCGAGGCCACGGTGGTGGTGCGAGAGGACTCGCCCGGCGACAAGCGCCTGGTGGCCTACGTGGTGCCCGAGTCGCTGGAGACGGGCGCGCTGCGCGAGCACCTGCGGCGTCAGCTGCCGGAGTACCTGGTCCCCACCGCGTTCGTCGCGCTCCAGGCGCTGCCCCTGTCGCCCAACGGCAAGGTGGACCGCAAGGCGCTGCCCGCGCCGGAGCTCGGCTCGACGACGACCGTCTCCGAGGACTCCCTGCCCCTCCTGCAGCAGCAGCTCGCGGCGCTGTTCCGTGAGGTGTTGAAGGTGGACCGGGTGGGCCCGGACGACGACTTCTTCGAGCTGGGAGGCCACTCGCTGCTGGCCACGCAGCTGGTGACGCGGGTGCGCGCGCTGTTGGGTGTGGACCTGCCGCTGCGCGTGTTGTTCGAGTCCCCGACGCTGGCCGGGCTCGCGCGGCACCTCGAGGAGCTGATGCTGAAGGCGTCCCGGACGCAGATGCCGCCGCTGGTGTCGGTGGCTCGCGACGAGGCGTTGCCCCTGTCGTTCGCGCAGCAGCGCCTGTGGCTCCTGGAGCAGCTCCAGCCGGGACAGGCCGTCTACAACGTCCCCGTGGCGCTGCGGATGACGGGCGCGCTCGATGTCGAGGTGCTGACGCAGACGTTCGCGACGCTCGTGCGCCGGCACGAGGTGCTGCGGACCACCTTCGGTGCTCGGGAGGGTGTGCCGTTCCAGCGCATCCAGCCCGCGCCGAAGCAGTGGCTGTTGCCCGTGGTGGACGTGAGCACGCTGCCGGAGTCCGCGCGTGAATCGGCGCTGCGTGCCCGGATGTCCGAGGAGGCGCATCACCGGTTCGATCTCCAGACGGGGCCGTTGCTGCGCACGGTGCTGGTGCGTACGTCCGCCACCGAGCACGTGCTGCTCCTGTGCATGCACCACATCGTCTCGGACGGTTGGTCCATGGGCGTGCTGGTGCGCGAGGTGGCGTCCATCTACGAGTCGCTCGCGGAAGGCCAGTCCGTGCCCCTGCCCGAGCTGCCCGTGCAGTACGCGGACTTCGCGGCGTGGCAGCGCGAGTGGGTGAAGTCGGAGGGCATCCAGGAGCAGCTCGAGGGACTGCGTGCCCGCTTCACCGGCGCGCCCGCGTTGGAGTTGCCCGCGGACACCGTCCGTCCGGCGACCCGCACCATTCGGGGAGGCAGCCACTTCTTCACCCTGCCTCCGGAGCTGGTGGCGGAGCTGGAGACGCTGGCGCGGAAGGAAGGGGCCACGCTGTTCATGGTCCTGCTCGCGGCGTTCGAGGTGCTGTTGTCCCGCTACTCCGGACAGCAGGACTTCTGCGTCGGCAGCCCCGTGGCGCAGCGCACCCGGTCCGAGCTGGAGCCGCTCATCGGCTTCTTCGTCAACACGCTGGTGCTGCGCGCCCGCGTGGAGGGCAACCCGACGTTCAGCGAACTCGTGTCGCGCGTCCGCGAGGAGTCCCTGGCCGCGTACGTCCGTCAGGACGTGCCATTCGACCAGTTGGTGGAGGCGCTCGGCGGTGAGCGCGAGGGCCGTAGGTCTCCGCTCATCCAGGTCATGTTCGCGCTTCAGAACGCGCCCATGCAGCCGCCCGCGCTGCCGGGTGTCCGCGTGGACGTGCTGAAGACCGCGACGAATACGGCGCGACTCGACCTCACGATGTCGATGATGGAGCAGCCGGACGGCGGGCTCGATGGCGCGCTGGAGTACAGCCTCGACTTGTTCTCCGCTGCGTCCGCGGAGCGACTGGGGCAGCACTTCCGCGTCCTGCTGGAGGCGGTTGTTCGTGATGCCCGGAGCCCCATCGCCGACCTTCCGCTGATGGGCGAGGCGGAGCGGCAGCAGGTGCTGGTGGGCTTCCAGGGACGCACGGAGGTGTACCCGAAGGACGCGACGTTGCACGCGCTCATCGAGGCGCAGGTGCGACGCACGCCGGAGGCGGAGGCGGTCCGCTTCGAGGGAGCCACCCTCACCTACTCGCAGCTGGATGCACGCGCCAATCAGCTGGCCCACCACCTGCGCACGCTGGGAGCGAAGGCTGGGGTGCTGGTGGGCGTGTGCCTGGAGCGCTCGCTGGATTTGGTGGTGGCGCTGCTGGGAGTGCTGAAGTCGGGCGCGGCCTACGTGCCGTTGGACCCGGCGTACCCGAGGGAGCGGTTGGCGGGGATGCTGGAGGACGCGGACGCGCCCGTCGTCATCACGAACGAGAAGCTGAAGGAGGTGCTGCCGGCGAATGGCGCGCGAGTGGTGAGCCTGGAGGGCGGGTGGGCGGAGGAAAGCCGGCAACCGGTGGGGTACCCCGGTTGTGAGGCGGAAGCGGGCTCGCTGGCGTACGTCATCTTCACGTCGGGCTCGACGGGCCGACCGAAGGGGGCGATGAACGCGCACGAGGGAATCGTCAACCGGCTGTTGTGGATGCAGCAGGAGTACGGGCTGACGGCAGCGGACACGGTGGTGCAGAAGACGCCGTTCAGCTTCGACGTGTCGGTGTGGGAGTTCTTCTGGCCGCTGCTGGCGGGAGCGCGGCTGGTGGTGGCGAAGCCGGGAGGGCACCAGGACCCGGCGTACCTGGCGAAGCTGCTGAAGGAGGAGCGAGTGACGACGGTGCACTTCGTGCCGTCGATGCTGAGAGCCTTCCTGGAGGAGCCTGGCATTGAAGGGCTGAGCCAGCTGAGGCGGGTGGTGTGCAGTGGAGAGGCGCTGACGGCCGAGTTGGTGGCGAAGGCGCACGCGCGGCTGCCGGCGGGCACGGAGGTGCACAACCTCTACGGCCCGACGGAGGCGGCGGTGGACGTGTCGTCCTTCCACTGCGCGCGAGGCACGCAGCGCACGAGCATCCCGATTGGGCGGCCGGTGGCGAACACGCGGCTGTACGTGCTGGACGCGCAGGGCCAGCCGACGCCGGTGGGAGTACCGGGAGAGCTCTACATCGGCGGCGTGCAGGTGGGCCTGGGGTACTGGAGGCGGCCGCAGTTGACGGCGGAGCGCTTCGTGCCGGACGTGTACTCGCAGGTGCCCGAGGCACGGCTGTACCGCACGGGAGACGTGGCGAGGTGGCTTGCGGACGGGACGTTGGAGTACCTGGGCCGCTCGGACTTCCAGGTGAAGCTGAGAGGGTTCCGGATTGAATTGGGAGACATCGAGGCGGCGCTGCTGTCGCACGCCTCGGTGAGAGAGGCCGTGGTCCTCATGCGCGAGGACTCCCCAGGCGACCAGCGCCTCGTCGCCTACGTCACCCAGTCCACTCCATCCGCCGACACGAGCGGATTGAAGGACTTCCTGTCGACGCGCTTGCCCACCTTCATGGTGCCCTCGGCCTTCGTCGTCCTCCCGGCATTCCCGCTGTCCCCAAGCGGGAAGCTGGACCGGAAGGCGCTCCCGGCCCCCGTGGCACCCACGACTCCGGGAGGCCCCTCCGTGCCCGCCACGCCCGAACGTCTCACCCCCTTCCAGCAGCGCGTCGCCACCGCCTTCCGCGAGCTGCTCCGCGTCGAGCACGTCGGCCTGCATGATGACTTCTTCGCGCTGGGCGGACACTCGCTGCTCGCCACCCAGCTCGTCTCACGCCTGCGCACCACGTTCGGCGTCGAGCTGCCCGTGCATGCCTTGTTCGACGCGCCCACCGTGGCCCGAGTCACCGAGCTCGTCGAGGAAGGGATGCTGTTCCGCGATGCACCGTCAAAGGTGCCTCCGCTGCGGCCCATCCCTCGCGATGGCGAGCTGCCACTGTCATTCGCGCAGCAGCGCCTGTGGTTGCTCGACCAGGTCCAGCCCGGAGGCACGCAGTACAACATCTCCGGCGCCATCCGCCTGGAGGGCGCGCTGGACCCGGAGGCGCTGCGACAGGCCCTCGACCTGCTCGTGTCCCGCCACGAGCCCCTCCGCGCGACCTTCGGGCTGAAGGACGGCCAGCCCGTCCAGACACTCCACCCGCACAAGCCATGGTCGCTGCCGCTCACGGACCTGACGGATGTCGCGCCGCCGGAGCGCGAGGCCGCCGCACACAAGTACGCCGCCGAGGAGGCCAGTCAGCCCTTCGACCTGTCCACGGGGCCGCTGCTCCGCACCGTGCTCCTCAAGTTGGACGAGGAGCTGCACGTCCTGGTGCTCGTCATGCACCACATCGTCTCGGATGGTTGGTCGCTGGCGGTGATGGTGCGTGAGGTGGCGCTGGCCTACGAGGCCTTCGCCGCGCGAAAGGCCCCTGCCCTCTCTCCGCTGCCCGTGCAGTACGTCGACTTCGCGGCGTGGCAGCGACAGTGGCTCCAGGGCGACACGCTGGCCAAGGAGGTCGAGTGGTGGAAGCAGCGCCTCGCCGGGGCACCCCTGGTCCTCGACCTGCCCACGGACCTGCCGCGTCCCGTGATGCGCACACCGCAAGGCGCGTCGCATCCCCTCAGGCTCCCGCGTGAGCTGGTGGACCGCGTGGTCGCGCTCGGTCGACAGGCCGGGGCCACGCCGTTCATGACGCTGCTCGCGGCCTGGCAGACGCTGCTTTCCCGCTACAGCCGTCAGGAGGATGTGCTCGTCGGCGCGCCCATCGCGGGTCGCCGGCATGGCGAGCTGGAGGGGCTGGTCGGCTTCTTCGTCAACACGCTGGTGCTGCGTGCCCGCGTGCGTCCCGAGGAGTCCTTCCGCGCGCTGCTCGCCCAGGTGCGCGAGACGACGCTCGCGGCCTACGAGCATCAGGACCTCCCCTTCGAGCGCCTCGTCGAAGAGCTCCAGCCGCAACGCGATCTGGGCCGGAGCCCCGTGGTCCAGGTGGTGTTCGCGCTCCAGAACACGCCCACGCCGACGTTGCGCGTGCCCGGCCTCACCCTGCGTCAGCTCGACGTGGACAACGACACGGCGCGCTTCGACCTGGGGCTCGTCCTCGTCGAGGAGGCCGACGGCCTGCGCGGCGTCATCGAGTACAGCACCGAGCTGTTCACCGCGCCCACCGTGGCGCGCCTCGCGAGCCACCTGCGCAACCTGCTCGAGGCCCTGGTCGCGGCGCCGGACCGTCCGCTCTGGTCGCTGGACCTGGTCTCCGCGGAGGAGCGCCACCAACTGGTCAACGCGTGGAACGACACCACGCGGCCCTACCCCACGGACATCAACTTCGTGGAGGGCTTCTCCCGACAGGCGAGCCTGAACCCCCAGGCCATCGCCCTGGAGTCCGGCGACCAACGGCTGACCTACGGCGCGCTGGAGGCGAAGGCCAATCAGCTCGCGCACCTGCTCCGCTCGAAGGGCGTGGGCCCCGACGTGCTCGTGGCCGTGTGCCTGGATCGCGGGTTCGACGTCGTGGTCTCCATCCTCGCCGTCATGAAGGCCGGAGGCGCCTACGTTCCGCTCGACGCGGCGTACCCGGTGCAGCGCCTCACCTTCATGGTGGAGGACTCGCGGCCTTCCTTGCTGCTCACCTCCCGTGTGCTGAGCGACAAGCTGTCCCTGCCCGTTGCTGGCCCGGAGCGCTTGCTCGTCGAGGACCTGAAGCTGGAGTCGTGGCCGTCCACGCCGCCGGTGTCCAACGCGGGCCCTCGCAACCTGGCCTACGTCATCTTCACCTCCGGCAGCACGGGGCGTCCCAAGGGCGTGGCCATCGAGAACCGGGGCCTGATGCGCCTGTGCTACTCGGAGCCCTACCTCCGCTTCGGCGCGAAGGAGACCAGCATCCTGCTGGCGCCCATCTCGTTCGATGGCTCCGTGCTCGAGGTGTGCCCGTCACTGCTCCACGGTGGCCGCGTGGTCATCTTCCCGGCCGACGCGGTGCCCAGTGACTTGGACCGCCTGGGTGAGGTCATGGCGCGGCACGAGGTCTCGTTCTCGCACATGCCCTCCGGCCTCTTCGCGCAGCTCGTGGAGCACCGCCCGGACATCCTGGCCCGGATGGGGCAGCTCCACGTCGGCGGCGAGGTGCTCTCCGTGCCGCATGCGCACCGGGCGCTGGCCTCGCTGCGTGTGCCCATCATCAACGCGTACGGGCCCACGGAGTGCTCGGTCATCGCGACCCACCACCCGCTGACGGGGCCCATGCCGTCGGGCATCTCCTTCCCCATCGGCACGCCCATCGACAACACCACGGCCTACGTCCTGGATGCCCGCATGCAGCTGGTGCCGGTGGGCGTCCCGGGCGAGCTGTACCTGGGAGGCGTGGGGCTCGCGCGCGGCTACGTGTCGCGTGCGGACTTCACGGCCGAGCGCTTCGTCCCGCATCCGTTCAGCCCCCAGCCCGGTGAGCGGCTCTACCGCACGGGCGACGTGGCGCGCTGGCGGCCCGAGGGCGTGCTGGAGTTCATCGGCCGCACCGACCACCAGGTGAAGATTCGCGGGTTCCGCATCGAGCTGTCCGAGGTGGAGGCCGCGCTGGCCGCCCAGCCCGGGGTGCACGAGTCCGTGGCCGTCGTCCGCGAGGACGTCCCGGGAGACCGTCGCCTCGTGGCCTACGTGTCGCCGCGAGAGGGACAGTCGCTGGACACGACGGACCTGCGCGCGGGCCTGCGTCAGCGCCTGCCCGAGTACATGGTTCCATCCATCATCGTCACCCTGCCCTCGCTGCCGCTGAGCACCACGGGCAAGGTGGACCGCAAGGCGCTGCCCAAGCCGGACGCCGCGTCCACGGGACGTCACGGGCGCTTCGTCGAGCCGGCCAATCCGCTGGAAGAGCGCATCTCCGCCGTCTGGGCGCGGGAGCTGGGCGCCGAGCGGGTCGGCGTGCATGACCACCTGTTCGAAGAGCTGGGCGGCACGTCCCTCTCCGTGGTGCGCATCGCGGCGCGCTTGCGCGAGGAGCTGGACCAGCCGATTCCCGTTGTGTGGCTGTTCGAGCACCCCACGGTCCAGGGGCTGGCGCGAGCCCTGGAGAAGCAGAGCGCGGAGACGGCCGCGGCGAACGCACCCCAGTCGGTGCCGGCGCCGGAGCGGCCGGTGTCACGTCCCTCGACGACGGGGGCCGTGGCCATCATCGGCATGGCGGGCCGGTTCCCCGGTGCGGGCTCGGTGGACGCGTTCTGGCGCAACCTGCGCGAGGGCGTCGAGTCCATCTCCCGGTTCAAGCCCGAGGAGCTGGAGCGAATGCCCGGTCTGCCCGACGGCATCGAGCTGAACCAGCACCCGGCGTTCGTCCCGGCCGGTGGCGTGTTGGAGGGCGCGGACCGGTTCGACCACGCGTTCTTCGACATGTCCCTGCGCGAGGCGCAGTGGCTGGACCCGCAGCAGCGCGTGTTCCTCCAGTCCGCGTGGACGGCGCTGGAGGACGCGGGCATCGACCCCGAGCGATTCCCGGGCGCCATCTCGCTGTACGCGGGGGCCATCGACTCCGGCTACACGGAGGCGGTGCGGGCCACGGTGCCGTTGGATGGTGCCGCGCTGTTCGAACTCTACGGCACGGCGACGCACGAGAGCCTGGCGACGAAGACGTCCTTCAAGCTGGGCCTCACCGGTGAGAGCGTCCTCATCCACACCGCGTGCTCCACGGGCCTCGTGGCTGTCCACCTGGCCTGCCAGAATCTGCTGGCGGGCATGTCCGATGTGGCCATGGCTGGCGCGACGCGCCTGTCGGTGCCGCAGCGCACCGGCTACGTGTACCAGGAAGGGATGATCCTCTCGCCGGACGGGCACTGCCGCTCGTTCGACGCGGCGGCGCAGGGCACCGTCTCCGGCAATGGCGTGGCCTGCATCGTCCTCAAGCGGCTGGAGGACGCGGAGCGGGATGGGGACTCCATCCACGCGGTGATTCGCGCGACGGCGACGAACAACGACGGGCGCGACAAGTCGGGCTTCACCGCGCCGAGCGTGCAGGGCCAGACGGCCGTCATCCGGCAGGCGCTGGCGCGCTCGGGCGTGAAGCCGGAGGAGATCGGCTACGTGGAGGCGCACGGCACCGCGACTCCGCTCGGAGACCCCATCGAGGTGACGGCGCTCCAGCGCGCCTACGGCCTGGGGCCCGAGCACCAGGGCACCATCGCGCTGGCTTCGCTCAAGTCGAACGTCGGCCACCTGGACACGGTGGCGGGCCTCGCGGGCCTCATCAAGGTGGCGCTGTCGCTGCGGCACGGAGAAGTCCCGCCGAGCCTGCACTTCGAGCGCCCCAACCCCCAGATTGATTTCGACGCCACCCCGTTCTTCGTCAACACCACCCTTCGGCCGTGGCCGAGGAGCGAGTCGCCGCGGCGTGCCGCGGTCAGCTCCTTCGGCATTGGTGGAACCAACGCCCACGCCGTGCTCGAGGAAGCTCCGATGTCTCCGAGTGGCTCCAGCTCACGCAAGCACCACCTGTTCGTCCTGTCGGCGCGCACGCCCGAGGCGCTGGACGCGGCCTCGAAGAACCTGGCCTCCCATGCGGAGAATCAGGGTGATTCGCTGGCCGTGGCCGACGCGGCCTTCACGCTCGCCGTGGGTCGCAAGGGCTTCGAGCACCGCCGCGTCGTCGTGGCCCGCGACGCGGCCGAGCTGACCCGTCAGCTCCTCAAGCCCTTCACGCCCACGAAGCTCAAGGACCTGGAGGCCGCGCGCCGTCGCCGCGTGGCCTTCATCTTCCCGGGCCAGGGCACGCAGCAGCTCGGCATGGGGCGCGAGCTGCTCGATACGGAGCCTGCGTTCCGCGGGCACCTGGAGTCGTGCCTGGCGCTCCTGGACGGGGCGCTGCGAGAGCGCGTGCGCGCGCTCCTGACGTCGGGTCCTGGGCAGGAGGCGCAGCACGCGTCGTTGCTCGCGGACACGCGGGTGGCGCTGCCGGCGCTGTTCTCCGTCGAAGTGTCCCTCGCGCGGATGTGGATGGACTGGGGGCTGAAGCCGTACGCCGTCCTGGGGCACAGCTTCGGTGAGTACGCCGCGGCCTGCGTGGCGGGGGCGTTGTCGCTGGAGGACGCGCTGAAGCTCGCGGTGGCGCGGGGTGAGCTGATGCACCGCATGCCCCCGGGGGCGATGCTCGCGGTGGCGATGCCGGAGTCGCAGGTGCAGCCGCTGCTGACGGGCCGGTTGTCGCTGGCGGCTGTCAACGCGGCGGACCGTTGTGTCGTCGCCGGACCGGTGGCGGAGGTGGAGGCGCTCCAGGAGACGTTGAAGGCGCGCGACGTGGGGGTGGTGCGGATGCCCGCGCCGCACGCGTTCCACTCGGCGGACGTGGAGCCGCTGATGCCGGAGCTGGCGCGCGTGGTGGCGTCGCTCACGCGTTCGGAGCCGACGCTGCGCTACGCGTCCAGCGTGACGGGCACGTGGGCGAAGCGCGGCGCGCTGGCCGAGCCCCAGTACTGGGCGGACCAGATGCGTCAGCCCGTGTTCTTCTCGGACGCGGTGGGTGCGCTGCTCGAGGACGGGTGCAGCGTGCTGCTGGAAGTGGGCCCTGGTCAGGACCTGACGCCGCTGGTGCGCGCGTCGCTGGGCCAGGACAAGGACCGCGTGAAGGCGCTGGCGACGCTGCGCCGGAGCGCCTCGACGACGGAGGACGCGAGCCTGTTGGCCTCGGTGGGCGAGCTGTGGACGCAGGGCGTGGAGGTGGATTGGTCCGTCTTCTTCGCTCACGAGCAGAGACGACGGCTGCACCTGCCCACGTATCCGTTCCAGGAGAAGCGAGTCTGGGTGGATGCGAAGCCGGGCGCGCAGCCCGTGCCGTCGGTGGTGGCACAGCAGCCCGTGCAGCTCCGTGCCGCGTCGGGGGCGCCGCTCCCCGTTGCGGAGACGCATGCCGTGCCGGCCATGCCGTCCGGGATGGAGCCGCAACGTCCTACGTCGCCGAGCCTCGTACCACCGGCTGCCGCGTCGAATGGCTTCGCGCCGCATGCCGCATCGACCGGCTTCGGGTCGCCTGCGTCGCCGGGCTTCGCGCCGCGGTTGCCGCCTGTGGTCGCGCCGGCGGCGACGTCGCTGCGCGCAGCCCCGATGACACCCGTCGAGCTTCCCCCTTCGATTCAGGAGCCCGAGCCTGTCGCGCCGGTGCGTGAGGACGCGCCTCGGGGTCCTATCGAGGAGCGGCTCGCGGGGCTGTGGCGTGAGCGCCTGGGCTTGGAGTTCGTCGGCCGAGAGGACGACTTCCTGGAGATCGGCGGCAACTCGCTGATGGCGGCGCAGCTGCTCAACCAGGTCCGTGAAGCCTTCGGCGTCCAGCTCCCGCTGGCCGCGCTGTTCGAGGCGCCCACGGTCGCGGGCATCGCCCAGCGCATCGAGCCGCTGTTGCGACAGGCTCCCGCCGCTGCCCCGACACGCGAGCTCCCGCTGGTTCCGCTCCCTCGCACGGGCGAGCTGCCACTCTCCTACGTGCAGGAGCGCGTCTGGCGCCTGGAGCAGCACCTGCCCGGTCTGTCCGCGTACAACATCCCCTTCGTG
Organism: Myxococcus guangdongensis; assembly: GCF_024198255.1. Lineage (NCBI taxonomy): Bacteria > Pseudomonadati > Myxococcota > Myxococcia > Myxococcales > Myxococcaceae > Myxococcus > Myxococcus guangdongensis. The sequence continues at coordinate 360,255 of NZ_JAJVKW010000007.1, read as the reverse complement.
CTGCGGCTCGAGGGCGACCTGGACCCGGCCACGCTGGAGCGCGCCGTCCAGGAGATCGTCCGCCGGCACGAGGCGCTGCGCACCACCTACGACGTGGTCGACGGCCGTCCCGTGCAGCGCTTCCACGAGAACGTGCGCATCCCCCTGCCCATCGTCGACGTCGCCGGGGACACGCCCGCGCGCCGCGAGGACGAGGCGATGCGGCTGGCCCGCGAGGAGGCGATGCTGCCGTTCGACCTGGTGACGGGCCCCGTCATCCGGACCGCGCTCCTGCGCCTGGAACCCAAGCACCACCTGCTGCTGGGCAGCATCCACCACGTCGTCTGCGACACGCTGTCCACGGCGCTCTTCATCAACGAGCTGATGCAGCTCTACGGCGCCTTCAAGCAGGGCCGCCCGTCGCCCCTCCCCCCCCTCCCCATCCAGTACGCCGACTTCGGCGCGTGGCAGCGCACCGGCGTCCTCGAAGGACGCTTCCCCGAGCAGGAGTCCTGGTGGCGTCAGCGCCTCGCGGGCATGCCCAGGCAGCTCGACGTCCCCACGGACCGCAAGCGTCCCGCGAGCTGCCCTCTCACCTCCGTGCGCCTGCCCGTGGAGTTCCCACGTGCGCTGGCCCGCGAGCTGGGCGCGTTCGGCAAGCGCGAGGGCTACACGTCGTACATGCTGGTGCTCGCCGCGTGGCAGACGCTGCTGCACCGCTACAGCGGGCAGACGGACATCATCGTCGGCACGCCCATCGGCAACCGCACGCGGCCGGAGCTGCTGCCGCTCATCGGCTACGTGGCGCACTCGGCGGCGTTCCGCACCAGCTTCGCGGACGACCCGACGTTCCGGGAGCTGCTCAACCGCGTGAAGCAGGAGCTCAACGAGGTCCAGTCCCGTCCGGACGTGCCCTACGAGTACCTGGTCGAGGCGCTCATCCCGGGCAAGGACATCGGCCGGGGACGCATGGCGGACACCGTGTTCGTCTTCCACAGCGGCATCAGCGGCGGCGCCGCGGCCCTGGAGATGACCGGCGTGCGCGGCTCCATCGTCGAGGTGCCGGACGGTCCGGTGCAGTGGGGCACCACCCTGTCGGACCTGACGCTCGTGCTGGGTGACGAGTCCGGCCGCGTCCACGGCGCGCTCGAGTACGCGACGGAGCTGTTCGACGCGAGCACCGCGCAGGGCCTCGTTGACCATCTGCACGTGCTGCTCGCCTCCGCGATGGCCCGACCCGATGAGCGCGTCTCCCGTTTGCCGCTCGTCACCGAGGCCGAGCGCTCCGCGTGGCCCGCGCCACGTCCCACGCAGGCCCTCACCTCCGTCCCGGCGCAGCTCGCCGAGCGCGCGAAGCGTGACGCCGACGCCGTGGCCGCGCTCGTCGGTGAGAAGTCCTGGACCTGGGCCGAACTGTCCCGTCGCGCCGGGAGTGTCTCCGCGAGGCTGCGCGCCAGCGGCTTGAAGAGCGGTGCGACTGTCGCGGTCTGCCTGCCCCCCTCCCCTGACAAGCTGGCGGTCCTCTGGGGTGTGCTCGACGCGGGTGGCGCGGTGGTGGCCCTCGGCGCCACGGACCTGGGTCGGCTGTCGAACTATGCACCCCAGGACGCCGCGGCGCCCCTGCTCATCACGTGGCGTGGTGTCGTCACGTCCTCCAAGCTGGACGCCTCGCGCGTGCTGTACGTGGAGGATCTGGAGTCCGCCGCATCGGTGAGCCTGGGCGCGACTCGCGCGGAGACCCCCGCGTGGGTGTTGCCCTCGGGGACGAACCAACCCGCGTGGACGCTGGACCACCACGCGCTGGCGGACCTGTTCACCGCGATGGACGCGCGGCTGCGTCCGGCGGAGGGCGGCACGTGGCTGGCGGCGCTCGACACGTCGACCGAGCGGCCGGAGCTGGAGATGTTGTGGGCGCTCTCGCGCGGCCTGCGCGTGGCCTTCCCCTCCGAGGCCGTCACGGCCCGGCTGGTCCGACTCCAGGGGGGTGGTCCTCGCACCCAGGCGATGGACATGAGCCTCATCTACTTCGCCAACGACGAGGACTCGCTCACGGGGCCGAAGTACGAGCTGCTCATCGAGGGCTCGAAGTTCGCGGACGCGCATGACTTCTCCGCGGTGTGGACGCCGGAGCGGCACTTCCATTCGTTCGGAGGCCTATACCCGCAGCCGGCCGTGGTGGCCGCCGCCATCGCCACCGTCACCAAGAACCTGAAGCTGCGCTCCGGCAGCGTCGTGCTCCCGCTGCACGACCCGATGCAGGTCGCCGAGCAGTGGTCCGTGGTGGACAACCTCTCCGGCGGCCGAGTGGGCTTGTCGGTGGCCACGGGCTGGCACGTGGCGGACTTCTCCTTCGCCCCGGCGAACTTCGAGGACCGCCGCAACGTCCTGATGAAGCACCTGGAGACGCTGCGCTCGCTGTGGCGGGGCGAGAAGCAGAAGCGCGTGGGCGGCGGCGGCGTGACGGTGGAGGTGGCCCTGCGACCGAAGCCCGTGCAGCGAGAGCTGCCCGTGTGGCTCACGGCCGTGGGCAACCCGGAGACGTTCCGTCTGGCCGGCGAGGTGGGCGCGGGCGTGCTCACGGGTCTGCTGGCGCAGTCCATCGACGAGCTGAAGTGGAAGGTCGCGATGTACCGCGAGGCGTGGCGCCGCAACGGTCATCCGGGCCGTGGCCACATCACGGTGATGCTGCACGCGTTCATCGGTGACGACGAGCATGAGGTGCTGCGCACGGTGCGAAAGCCCCTGCTCGGCTACTTCCGCAGCTCGGCCGAAATCACCGCGTCGCTGCTGGCGGCCCAGGGACACCAGGGGGAGATCGACAAGGTCTCCGAGGAGGACATCAACACGCTGCTGGAGCACACCTTCGAGCACCACGCGAAGGGCACGGGCCTCATCGGCACGGTGGAGAGCGGCTTCAAGCGCCTGCTCGATGTCCGCGAGGCGGACGTGGACGAGGTGGCCGCGCTCATCGACTTCGGCCTGGATACGCCCATCGTCCTGAAGGGGCTGGAGAAGCTGGCCGTGCTCCGCCAGAAGCTGGTGCAGGAGGCCGCGTCCCGCCAGGAGCAGGTGGTGGTCGAAGGCGACCAGGGCGTGAGCGAGGTGCTGGCGCTGGCGCGTCGCTCCGGTCAGGTGTTGCTGCACACGTCCGCGCGACTGGCCCGCACGTTGACCGAGCTGCCCGGTGCCCGCGAGGCGCTGAGCCCCGTGGGGGCGCTGGTGCTCGATGGGGCCTCGGCCGAGCTGGCCACGGCGTTGGCGAAGAGCTCCGGGCTCCAGGTCCTGCTCGCGGGAGCGCCGCGTGAAGGCGCGCTGTTGCCGCGTGCTCCCGAGGAGCGCGTGCCCGCGGGGCTGCGTCCGTGGATTCTGGACACCGCGGGGCTGCCCGTGCCCGTGGGCGTCGTCGGTGAGCTGGCGTTGGAGGGCGCGGGTCTGCCCTCCGGTTTGTGGCGCTCCGAAGAGGAGGCGCGTCGCCGGCTGGTGGCGCACCCGAAGGGCGCGTCGTCCCAGCTGTTCCGCACGGGTCGCCATGCGCGACTGCGCGCGGATGGTCGCCTCGAGCCGGTCAGTGTCCCGGCGCCCAAGGCCCCTACCCCTGCCGCCGCCAAGGCCCCGTCGCCGCCCACGCGGACCGAGGCTCGCCCTGTTGCCGCGCCCACCGCGCCCACGGGGATTCCGCGCGCGCGCAGGGACCCGCCGCTGCCGCTGTCGTTCGCGCAGCAGCGCCTCTGGTACCTCCAGCAGTTGGACCCGTCGAGCACCGCGTACAACAACAGCTCCAGCTTCCGGTTGGTGGGGCCGTTGGACACCGCCGCGCTGCAGCGTGCGCTCGACGAGCTGATGCGTCGTCACGAGGTGATGCGGACCACGTACCTGCTCACCGAGACGGGCACGACGCAGGTGGTCCAGCCCGCGACGGGGCTGCCGATGCCGCTGGAGGACGTGCCCGGCGCGACGCCCGAGGCGCGTGAAGCCGCGATGCTGCGCCGCTGCGAGGAACAAGGCGCCTGGGTGTTCGACCTGGCCCGAGGCCCCGTCATCCGCGCGGTGCTGCTGCGCATGGGTCCGCAGGACCATGTGCTCAACCTGGTCATGCACCACGTCATCTCCGACGCGTGGTGCTCGCTGGTGCTCGCGCGCGAGATGTCCGTGCTCTATGCCTGCTACAACGCGGGCATCGAGTCGCCGTTGCCCGAGCTGCCCGTGCAGTACGCGGACTACGCGGTCTGGCAGCGTGAGTACCTGGAAGGGGTGGTGCTGGACGGGCAGCTCCGGTGGTGGAAGGAGCAGCTCCTCGGCGTTCCCGCGCTGGAGCTCCCCACGGACCGGCCGCGTCCGGCGGTGCAGTCCTACGACGGTGGCAGCCTGCGCTTCGTGGTGGGCCGCGAGGTGGCGGAGCCGCTGCTCGCGCTGGGCCGCAAGGAAGGCGCCACGTCCTTCATGGTGATGCTGGCGCTCTACCAGGCGCTCCTGGGTCGTCACGCGGGCCAGGATGACTTCGCCATCGGCATCCCCATCGCGGGCCGCACCCAGCCCGAGACGGAGGGGTTGATCGGCTGCTTCGTCAACACGTTGGCGATGCGCACCCAGCTCACCGAGGCTCCGACGTTCCGGGAGCTGTTGGGCCGCGTGAAGAAGCAGTCCCTGGGCGCGTTCTCGCGACAGGATGCGCCGTTCGAGCGGCTCATCGAATTGCTCCAGACGCCGAGGGACCAGAGCCGCACGCCGGTCTTCCAGGTGGTCCTCAACGTCATCAACACGCCGCCCGCGGAGACGTCACACCAGACGCTCAAGCTGAGCCAGATTGATGTCGCCACCGGGACGTCGAAGTTCGACCTGAGCTTCGAGGTCGTCGAAGGCCAGGGCGAGCTCCACTGCCGCTTCGAGTACGCGGCGAAGCTGTTCGATGAGTCCACGATGAAGCGCCTGGTCGAGCACTTCTCCGTGCTCGCTCGCGCCGTCGTCGCGTCTCCGGACCTGCCGGTCCAGCGCCTGCCGTTGATGGGCGAGGCGGAGCGGCAGCAGGTGCTGGTGGGCTTCCAGGGACGCACGGAGGTGTACCCGAAGGACGCGACGTTGCACGCGCTCATCGAGGCGCAGGTGCGGCGGACGCCGGAGGCGGAGGCGGTCCGCTTCGAGGGGGCCAGCCTCACCTACTCGCAGCTGGATGCACGCGCCAATCAGCTGGCCCACCACCTGCGCACGCTGGGAGCGAAGCCCGGGGTGTTGGTGGGCGTGTGCCTGGAGCGCTCGCTGGATTTGGTGGTGGCGCTGCTGGGAGTGCTCAAGTCGGGAGCGGCCTACGTGCCGTTGGACCCGGCGTACCCGAGGGAGCGGTTGGCGGGGATGCTGGAGGACGCGGACGCGCCCGTCGTCATCACGAACGAGAAGCTGAAGGAGGTGCTGCCGGCGAATGGCGCGCGAGTGGTGAGCCTGGAGGGCGGGTGGGCGGAGGAAAGCCGGCAACCGGTGGGGTACCCCGGTTGTGAGGCGGAAGCGGGCTCGCTGGCGTACGTCATCTTCACGTCGGGCTCGACGGGCCGACCGAAGGGGGCGATGAACGCGCACGAGGGAATCGTCAACCGGCTGTTGTGGATGCAGCAGGAGTACGGGCTGACGGCAGCGGACACGGTGGTGCAGAAGACGCCGTTCAGCTTCGACGTGTCGGTGTGGGAGTTCTTCTGGCCGCTGCTGACGGGAGCGCGGCTGGTGGTGGCGAAGCCGGGAGGGCACCAGGACCCGGCGTACCTGGCGAAGCTGCTGAAGGAAGAGCGAGTGACGACGGTGCACTTCGTGCCGTCGATGCTGAGAGCCTTCCTGGAGGAGCCGGGGCTGGAGGGGCTGAGCCAGCTGAGGCGGGTGGTGTGCAGTGGAGAGGCGCTGACGGCCGAGTTGGTGGCGAAGGCGCACGCGCGGCTGCCGGCGGGAGCGGAGGTGCACAACCTCTACGGCCCGACGGAGGCGGCGGTGGACGTGTCGTCCTTCCACTGCGTCCGAGGCACACAGCGCACGAGCATCCCGATTGGGCGGCCGGTGGCGAACACGCGGCTGTACGTGCTGGACGCGCAGGGCCAGCCGACGCCGGTGGGCGTACCGGGAGAGCTCTACATCGGCGGCGTGCAGGTGGGCCTGGGGTACTGGAGGCGGCCGCAGTTGACGGCGGAGCGCTTCGTGCCGGACGTGTACTCGCAGGTGCCCGAGGCGCGGCTGTACCGCACGGGGGACGTGGCGAGGTGGCTTGGGGACGGGACGCTGGAGTACCTGGGCCGCTCGGACTTCCAGGTGAAGCTGAGAGGGTTCCGGATTGAATTGGGAGACATCGAGGCGGCGCTGCTGTCGCACGCCTCGGTGAGAGAGGCCGTGGTCCTCGTGCGCGAGGACTCCCCGGGCGACCAGCGCCTCGTCGCCTACGTCACGGGTGACGCCGAGCCGCTGACCGCGTCGCTGCTCAAGACTCACCTCCAGCCTCGGCTGCCCGAGTACATGGTGCCGTCGACCTTCACGCACCTGGGCGTGCTCCCGCTGACGCCCAGCGGCAAGGTGGACCGCAAGGCCCTGCCCGCGCCGGAGGCCCCCGTCGTACAGGCCGGCCGTTACGTCGCGCCCCGGACGCCCGTGGAGGAGACGCTCGCCACGCTGTTCGCGCAGGTCCTCGGCGTGGAGCGCATCGGGATTCACGATGGGTTCTTCGAGATGGGCGGTCACTCGCTGCTCGCGACCCAGGTCGTGGTCCGCGTCCGGAGCGCGCTCGGGCTGGAGTTGCCGCTGCGCACCCTGTTCGAGGCCCCCACCGTGGCCGCGCTCGCGGAGCGACTGGATGCACGTCGTCCGGGAGCGGAGCTGCCGCCCATGGTCCGCGTGGACCGGACGAAGCCCCTCCCGCTCTCGTTCGCGCAGCAGCGCCTCTGGCTCATCAGCCAGTTCGCGGGTGCCGTCAGCGCCTACAACATCCCGCTCGCCCTGAAGCTCGAAGGCGCGCTGGACCTCTCCGCGCTCCAGCGTGGCTTCGACGCGTTGATGGAGCGGCACGAGGCGATGCGCACCACCTTCCGCGCGGACGGTGACACGCCCGTCCAGGTCATCCACCCGGCCTTCCCCCTGCCCTTCCAGTTCGTGGACCTCACGTCGCTCACGAACGCGAAGGAGCGCGAGGCGGAGACCGTCCGACTGGCACTCGAAGAGGCGCGACGTCCGTTTGACTTGCTGAGCGGACCGCTGGCCCGCGCGCTCCTGTTGAAGCTGGGCGAGCAGGAGCACGCGCTGGTGCTCAACATGCACCACATCGTCTCGGACGGCTGGTCCACCGGCGTGCTGGTCCGCGAGATGGCCGCGCTCTACGCGGCGTTCCTCGAAGAGCGTCCCTCGCCGCTGCCGGCGCTCCCGGCGCAGTACGCGGACTTCGCCGTCTGGCAGCGCGACTGGCTCCAGGGTCCGGTCCTGGAGGAGCAGGTCGGCTACTGGCGCAAGAAGCTCGAGGGCGCGCCGGCGCACCTGGACCTCCCGACGGACAAGCCGCGTCCCGCGCAGCAGTCCTTCCAGGGCGCCGCGGCGCTGATGCACCTGCCGTTGTCGCTCACCGAGGCGCTGGAGACCTTCGCCCGTCGCGAGGGCGCCACGCCGTTCATGGTGCTGCTCGCGGCCTTCCAGGTCCTCCTGCAGCGGCACTCCGGACAGGACGACATCCTGGTGGGCTCGCCCATCGCCGGACGCCGACTGGCCGAGTCCGAGGCCCTCATCGGCTACTTCGCGAACACGCTCGTCCTGCGCTCCCGGATCCAAGGCCAGGACTCGTTCCGCGCGCTGCTCGCCCAGGTGCGGGACACCACGCTGGAGGCGTACGAGCACCAGGACGTGCCCTTCGAGAAGCTGGTGGAGGAGCTCCGCCCGGCCCGAGACGCCAGCCGCACGCCGCTGTTCCAGGTCTCCTTCACGCTGCACAACGCCCCGCTGCCGGCGCTGTCCCTGCCCGGCCTGACGCTGCGGCCGATGGACCACCACCACGGGGTCATCCGCTTCGACATGGAGCTGTCCTTCCATCGCGAGGAGACGGGCTTCCGCGGCGGCATCAACTACGCCACGTCCCTCTTCGACCACGACACCGTGGCCGCCATGGCGAGCCACCTGCGCGTGCTGCTCGAGGAGGTCATCGCCTCACCGGACGTCCCGCTCGCCCAGGTCTCCATGCTCACCCGCGAGGAGCGAAGCCGGGTGCTGGTGGAGTGGAACGACACCGCCACGAAGGCGCCGCGTCCCCCGTCGATCCACGACGCCTTCGCGAAGCAAGCGGAGCGCACGCCCCAGGCCATCGCCCTCACCTACGCCGAGGGCCAGCTCACCTACGCCGAGCTGCGAGCCCGAGCGAACCAGGTCGCGCACCACCTGCACGTGATGGGTGTGCGTCCCGGTGGCCGCGTGGGTCTGTGCGTGGAGCGCTCGCCGGAGCTCATCATCGGCATGCTGGGCATCCTCCAGGCGGGCGCGGCCTACGTGCCCCTGGAGCCGAGCTACCCCGCGGAGCGCCTCACGTGGATCCTCCGTGAGTCCGCGGTCAGCATCCTCCTGACGCAGGAGCACCTCGTGGACGAGCTGCCCGAGCTGGGCTGCCTGCCCGTCCTGCTGGACGCGGAGTGGCGCGCCATCTCGAAGCAGCCGACCACCGCGCCCGCGGTCTCCGTGGGCGAGGAGGACCTGGCCTACGTGATGTTCACGTCGGGCAGCACGGGCCAGCCCAAGGGCGTCTGCGTTCCCCACCGCGGCGTGCTGCGGCTGGTGCGGGACAACACGTTCATGCGCTTCGGGCCGGACGAGGTCTTCCTCCAGCTCGCGCCCGTGGCGTTCGATGCCTCCACGCTCGAGGTCTGGGGTTCGCTGCTCAACGGCGGACGGCTGGTCCTCGCGCCCCCGAAGGCGCAGTCGATCGAGTCGCTGGGCGCGCTGTTGAAGGGCTCGGGAGTCACCGCGCTGTGGCTGACGGCGGCCCTCTTCGACCAGGTCGTCCAGCACCAGGGCGAGGCGCTGGCGGGAGTGCGCCAGGTGCTCGCGGGTGGCGACGTGCTGCCCGTGCAGCGCGTGACGGAGCACCTGTCGCGAATCGCGCCGGACGCGGTGCTCATCAACGGCTACGGCCCCACGGAGAACACCACGTTCTCCGCCACGCACGCGCTGCGGGCCGGGGACACGGTGGGTCGCTCGGTGCCCATCGGCCGACCGTTGTCGAGCTCCACGGCCTACGTGCTGGACGCCACGTTCCAGCCCGTGCCGCCGGGAGTCACCGGTGAGCTGTTCGTCGGAGGCGATGGCCTGGCCTGGGGCTACCTGAACCGCCCGGACCTGACGGCCGAGCGCTTCGTGCCGCACCCGTACGCCTCCACGCCGGGAGCACGCCTGTACCGCACGGGCGACAAGGCGCGCTGGCGCGCCGACGGCACGCTCGAGTTCATGGGCCGCGTCGACTTCCAGGTGAAGATCCGCGGCTTCCGCATCGAGCCCGGCGAGGTCGAGCAGACGCTGCGCCGCTTCGCCGGCCTGCGAGACGTCGTCGTGGTGGCCCGCGAGGACATCCCGGGCGACAAGCGACTGGTGGCCTACGTCGTCCCGGAGACCCCGGGAGTGGACGTGGGCGCGATGAAGACGTTCGTCCAGCGTCAGCTCCCCGAGTACATGGTGCCGTCGGCCATCGTGGAGCTGGCCGCCCTGCCCCTGTCTTCCAACGGCAAGGTGGACCGCAAGGCCCTGCCGACCCCGGAGGTCCCTGTCTCCAAGGACCCGGCCGAGAGCGCCCCGCGCACGCCCCTGGAGACGCAGCTGGCGGGCATCTGGGCGGAGGTGCTGCACCGCGACTCGGTGGGCATCCACGATGACTTCTTCGAGCTGGGCGGCCACTCGCTCCTGGCCACGCAGGTGGTGTCCCGCATCCGGGCCACGCTGGGCGTCGAGCTGCCCTTGGGTGAGCTGTTCGGCGCGCCCACGGTGGCCGAGCTCGCGGAGCGGATCGCCAACGCCACGGTGGCGAAGGCCCCGGCGCTCACGCGCGTGCCGCGCACGACGGACCTGCCGTTGTCCTTCGCGCAGCAGCGACTCTGGTTCATCGACCAGCTGGAGCCCGGGTCCACGCTCTACAACAACCCGTTCCCGCTGCGGCTGGAGGGCACGCTGGATGAGCGGGCCCTGCGACGCACCTTCGACGAGCTGGTGCGGCGCCACGAGTCGCTGCGCACCACGTTCCGTTCGGAGGGAGGCCAGCCGGTCCAGAAGATCCACCCGGCGACCTTCGTGCCCGTGCAGAAGGTGGACCTGTCGCGCATCGACGAGGAGGACCTCCGGATGTCGGAGGCCCTGCGACTGTCGAACGAGGAGGCGCGTCGTCCGTTCGACCTCTCCCGGGGACCGCTGCTCCGCACGCTGCTCATCAAGCTGCGTCCGCAGGACCACATCCTGCTGCTCCACGTGCACCACATCGTGTCGGACGGCTGGTCGCTCGGCGTGTTCGTGCGGGAGCTGACGTCGCTCTACGAGGCGTTCCGCAAGGGGCTGCCCTCGCCGTTGCCGGAGCTGGCCGTGCAGTACGCGGACTACGCCGTGTGGCAGCGCTCCTGGCTGCGCGGCGCGACGCTCGAGGCGCAGGTCGGCTGGTGGAAGCAACAGCTGGAAGGCGCGCCGTACGCGCTGGACGTGCCCACGGACAAGCCGCGCCCGGCGGTGTTCACCCACAAGGGCGCCGTGCTGGACATGGTCATCCCGCTGAAGCTCAGCCAGGCCCTGGAGTCGCTGGCGCAGAAGGAAGGCGCCACGCCCTTCATGGTGCTGATGGCCGCGTTCCAGACGCTGCTGTACCGGTACTCGGGCCAGGACGACATCCTGGTGGGCTCGCCCATCGCGAACCGCAACGTGGCGGACACGGAGGTGCTCATCGGCTTCTTCGTGAACACGTTGGTGCTGCGCGCGCGCTTCGAGCCGAAGATGTGCTTCCGCGCGCTGCTGGCCCAGGTGCGTGAGCGGACGCTCGGCGCCTACGAGCACCAGGGCGTCCCGTTCGAGAAGATCGTCGAGGAACTCCAGCCCACGCGCGACGCGAGCCGCACGCCGCTGTTCCAGGCGATGCTCACGCTGCAGAACGCGCCGCTGCCGGAGATCGTCCTTCCCGAGCTGTCCGTGGGGCCGCACCCCATCGACTCCACCCACCTGGCCATGTTCGAACTCGGGCTGGATTTGACGCGCGCGCCGGAGGGCTTCTCCGGTGGCTTCACGTACAGCACGGACCTGTTCGAGCGCTCCACGATGGAGCGCTTCGCGGAGCACCTGCTCGTGCTGCTGCGCGGCATCGTGGCGGACCCGGGGGCTCCGCTGGAGGAGCTGCCGCTGCTGCCTCCCGAGGAGCGCAAGCGGCTCCTCCTGGAGTGGACGGGTGAACGCGAGCCGCTGCCCGCGGACGCACGCATCCACGCGCTCATCGAGGAGCAGGTGCTGCGCACGCCGGACGTCACGGCGGTCGTGTCCGGTGAGGACTCGGTCACGTACCGCCAGCTGGATGCACGGGCCACGCGGTTGGCGTGGAGACTGCGCGAGCTGGGCGTCGGGCTGGAGACGCGGGTCGCCGTGTGCGTGGAGCGCTCGGTGGAGCAGCTGGTGGCGCTCCTCGGCGTGCTGAAGGCCGGTGGTGCCTACGTGCCACTGGACCCGGAGTATCCGGCGGAGCGACTGAGCTTCATGCTGGAGGACAGCGGGGCGCGCGTGGTGGTGGTGCGCGAGCAGGTCCGCGAGAAGCTGGGCGACACGTCGGACCGCGTCTTCGTGGACGTGGACTTTGTGCCTGAGACGGGCGACGTCGCTCCGCTCTGCGTGGTGGTGCCTCCGGAGGCGGCGGCCTACGTGCTCTACACGTCGGGTTCGACGGGCCGGCCCAAGGGCGTCGTGGTGCAGCACCGCTCGCTGGTGAACTTCACCCGCGCGGCCTGGAAGACGTATCCCGTGGAGCTGGGGGACCGCGTGCTCCAGTTCGCCTCCATCAGCTGGGACACCAGCGCGGAGGAGATCTACCCGTGCCTCACGCGAGGCGGGACGCTGGTGCTGCGCACGCCGGACATGCTCGACGTGCCGGAGGTCTTCCTGGCGAAGTGCGAGGCGGCGGGGGTGACGCAGCTCAACCTGCCCACCGCCTTCTGGCACGAGGTGACGGCGAGCCTGGAGGAAGGCCGCGCGAAGCTGCCCTCGATGCTCAAGTGGGTGGTGATTGGCGGAGAGCGCGCGGCGCCGGAGCGGGTGGCCGCGTGGCGTCGCACCGTGGGCGCCGCCCTGCCCCTGCGCAACACCTATGGCCTGACGGAGGTGACGGCGGTGGCCACGGCGGTGGACCTGATGGCGTCCACGGCCGAGGCGTTCGAGAGCGCCCAGGAGGTCCCCATCGGTCGGCCGCTGACGAACGTGATGACGTACGTGCTGGACAGCGCGTTCACGCCCACGCCCACGGGCGTGGTGGGCGAGCTGTTCATCGGCGGCGAGGGGGTGGCCCGTGGCTACCTCGGCCGGCCGGACCTGACGGCGGAGCGCTTCATCCCGAGCCCCTTCGGTCAGGGCGAGCGGCTCTACCGCACGGGCGACAAGGCGCGCTGGCGACGTGACGGTGGCCTGGAGTACCTGGGGCGCGGCGACACGCAGGTGAAGGTGCGCGGCATCCGCATCGAACTCGGTGAAGTCGAGGCCGCGCTGCGGGCTCGCGAGGAGGTCCGCGACGCGGTGGTGCTGGTGCGTGAGGAACCGCCGGGCGACAAGCGCCTGGTGGCGTACGTGGTGCCGACGGAGGGCCTGGAGCCGACCCTGGACGTCCTGGCCCTCCATGACCACCTGAGACAGCACCTGCCCGGGTACATGGTCCCCGCGGCCTTCGTGCCGCTCGCCGCCCTGCCCCTCACTCCGAACGGCAAGGTGGACCGCAAGGCGCTGCCCTCGCCCGACGCGAGCCTGCACCGTGTCAGCCGCCAGCACGAGCCTCCCGCGACGCCGCTGGAGGGACGCCTGGCCGAGCTGTGGCGAGAGCTGTTGAACGTCCCCACCGTGGGCCGTCGCGACAACTTCTTCGAGCTGGGTGGCCACTCGCTGATGGCCACGCGGCTGGTGGCGCGAGTCCGCGAGGACTTCAAGGTGGACCTGGGACTGCGGGCCTTCTTCGAGGCCCCCACGCTGGCGGGGCTCGCCGAGCGCATCTCCGGCGCCACCTGGGGAGACACGCTCCCGGACCTCGAGGTGGCTCGCGGTGACGGGCCGGTTCCGCTGTCCTTCGCACAGCAGCGCCTGTGGTTCCTGGACCAGCTCCAGCCAGGGATGGCCATCTACAACATGCCCGTGGCGCTGCGCCTGTCGGGACGCGTGGAGCGCGCCGCGTTCCATCGCGCCGTCGACGAGCTGGTGCGGCGTCACGAGTCCCTGCGCACCACGTTCCAGGCCGTGGACGGTGAGCCGCGACAGGTCATCCACCCCGCGCAGCCCGGCAACCTCCGGGTGGTGGACCTGTCCCGAGTCTCACCGGCCGAGCGGATGGAGGAGGCCTATCGGCTGGCGCGCGAGGACTCGCTCACCCCGTTCGACCTGCGCACGGGTCCCCTGCTGCGAATCACGCTGCTCGTGCTCGACGCCAAGGAGCACGCGCTGCTCGTGTGCATGCATCACAGCATCTCGGACGGCTGGTCGCAGGCCGTGCTGGTGCGCGAGCTGATCCAGCTCTACGAGGCGTTCCGGCTCGGTCGTCCGTCGCCGTTGCCGGAGCTCCCGGTACAGTACGCGGATTACGCCGTGTGGCAGCGACAGTGGCTCCAGGGGCAGACGCTCCGGAAGCAGCTCGATTGGTGGAGCCAGCAACTCGCCGGAGTCCCGGGGACGCTGGATGTCCACACGGACAAGCCGCGTCCCGCGGTGCTCTCGCACCAGGGCGCCACGGTGCCCGTGAACGTGTCGCCCGCGCTCAGTCAGAGCCTGGAGAAGCTGGCGCGCCGTGAAGGTGTCACGCCCTTCATGGTGTGGATGGCGGCGTACCAGGCGCTGCTGCACCGGTACTCGGGGCAGGATGACTTGCTGGTGGGCTCGCCCATCGCGGGACGACGTCACTCCAAGACGGAGGGCCTCATCGGCTTCTTCGTCAACACGCTGGTGATGTGCGCGCGCTTCACCCCGACGCTCACGTTCCGGAGCCTGTTGGCGCAGGTGCGCGACACCACGCTCGGAGCCTACGAGCACCAGGACGTCCCGTTCGAGCGGTTGGTCGAGGAGCTGCAGCCCACGCGCGACCTGAGCCGCACGCCGTTGTTCCAGGCGCTCTTCGTCCTGCAGAACATGCCGAACGCGGAGCTGACGTTGCCGGAGCTCTCGATCAAGGGCGTGGAGGTGGAGTCCACCGTCAGCCGCTTCGAGCTGGAGCTGGCCCTGGTCCGCGCGCCGGAGGGGTACCAAGGTGTCCTCAGCTTCAGCACGGACCTGTTCGAGCGCGCCACCGCCGAGCGCATGGTGGCGCACCTGCTGCGCCTCCTGGAGGCGGCCATCTCCGAGTCGGACGCCCCGCTGTCCTCCCTGTCCCTGATGGACGCGACGGAGCGCCAGCGCATCCTCGTGGACTGGAACGACACGGCGGCCGACTACCCGTCGGAGTCCACCCTGCCCGCGCTGTTCACCGAGCAGGCCCTTCGCACGCCCGAGGCGATTGCCCTCCAGTTCGAGGGACAGCGCCTCACGTACGCGGAGCTGGAGGCCCGTTCGAGCCAGCTCGCTCGACATCTGCTGTCGCTGGGCCTGGGCCATGAGCCACGGCTCGCGGTCCTCATCCCACGCGGGCTGGAGCTGTACGTGGCGCTGCTCGGCATCCTCAAGGCCGGTGGCTGCTACGTCCCGCTCGACGCCGCGCATCCTCGGTCGCGCATCGCGTTCATGCTCGAGGATTCGGGCGTCGCGGGTGTGCTCACGGTGAGCTCGCTCGGGGCCTTGCTGCCCTCGGGCTCGTGGCCCGTGGTGACGCTCGACACGGAGTGGGAGCGAGTCTCCCGCCAGTCGAAGGAGGCGCCGTCCCTGCCGTTGAGTTCGGACAACCTCGCGTACGTCACGTACACATCCGGCTCCACGGGGACGCCCAAGGGCGTGGCCATCACCCACCGCGGGGTGCTGCGGCTCGTCTCGGGCGTGGGCTTCGCGTCCCGCGAGCCGGGCGAGGTCATCCTCCAGGTGGCGCCGCTGACGTTCGACCCCACTGCGCTCGAGGTCTGGAGCGCGCTGCTCACGGGCGCGCGGCTCGCGGTGTATCCACCGAGGACCCCGGAGGTCTCCGAGCTGGCCCGGGTCATCGACGAGCACCGCGTCACCACGGCGCTGCTGGCCACCGCGCTCTTCGATGTCATGCAGCAGCACGAGCCCGCGGCGCTGTCTCGCCTGCCTCGACTGTGGGTCGGCGGAGACGTGCTGCCCCTGCCCACGGCGCGTGAGCGATTGGCCCAGGGGGGCTCGCTCATCAACGCGTACGGCCCCACGGAGGTCACGGTCGTCACCACGCAGCACGTGCTGCCGGCGGGGACACCCATCGACGCGGCCGTCCCGATTGGACGCCCGATTCCGAACACGCGGGTGTACGTGCTGGATGCGTCGCTGCGCCCCGTGTCCGTGGGCCTCCCCGGTGAGCTGTTCATCGGTGGCCCGGGCCTCGCGCGTGGCTACCAGGGCCGACCCGCGCTCACCGCCGAGCGCTTCGTGCCGGACCCCTTCTCCACCGCGCCGGGCGAGCGCCTCTACCGCACCGGGGACAAGGTGTGCTGGACCGAGGACGGCGAGCTGCGCTTCCTCGGGCGCATCGACCTCCAGGTGAAGGTGCGCGGCTTCCGCATCGAGCTGGGAGAGATTGAAGCGTCCCTCCGCGCGCACCCCGAGGTCCGCGAGGCGGCGGTCGTCGTCCGTGAGGACGTGCCCGGGGACAAGCGCCTGGTGGCCTACGTCGCCACGGTCGATGGCCATGCGGCCAAGGGTGAGGACCCGAAGGCGTGGCTGCGACAGCGGTTGCCCGAGTACATGGTGCCCGCGCACGTCGTGACCTTGTCCGCGCTGCCTCAGACGACGCACGGCAAGGTGGACCGGAAGGCGCTGCCCAAGCCGGACGCTTCGGGGCTCGACAACGGCAAGGTCCACGAGGCTCCCGTGACTCCCGCGGAGCAGCGTCTGGCCGAGCTGTGGAAGGAGCTGCTCCAGGTGTCCCGCGTGGGACGTCACGACAGCTTCTTCGAGCTGGGCGGCCACTCCCTGTTGGCCACGCGTCTGGTGGCGCGCATCCGCGCCGAGCTGGGCCAGGAGCTGGGCGTCCGTGCCCTGTTCGAGTCGCCCACGCTGTCCTCGCTCGCGGCGCGCCTCCGGCAGGGCCTGCCCGAGGAACAAGGGGTGACGGTGCTGCCGCCGCTCGTCCCCGCGCCGAGGAACGGGCCGCTCCCGCTGTCCTTCGCGCAGCAACGCCTGTGGTTCCTGGACCAGCTCCAGCCGGGCAGCGCGCTCTACAACATCCCATATGCCCTCAAGCTGACGGGCGACGTGGACCTGTCGTCGCTCCAGCGCGCCTTCGATGCGCTGCTCCAGCGTCACGAGTCCCTGCGCACGACGTTCCGCATGGAGGGCGGTGAGCCGCGACAGGTCATCCACGCACCGGTGCCCCAGCCCTTCACCACGGTGGACCTGCGTGCGTCGTCGCCGGAGCAGCGTGAGGCCGAAGTGCGACGCGTCATCAGCGAGGACGCGGTGCGCCCGTTCGACCTGTCCACCGGTCCCCTGCTCCGCGTCACGGTGATGCGGCTGTCGCCGACGGAGCAGGTGCTGTGGGTCTGCATGCACCACATCATCTCGGACGGCTGGTCCATGGGGGTGTTGGTGCGCGAGCTGACGATGCTCTACACGGCCTTCCAGCAAGGCGGGGCCGTGGAGCTGCCGGCGCTGCCGGTGCAGTACGCGGACTACGCCGTGTGGCAGCGAGGTTGGCTCCAGGGCGGCGCCCTGCGTGCACAGCTCGACTGGTGGAAGCAGCACCTCGAGGGGGCCGCGCCCGCACTGGAGATGCCCACCGACAAGCCTCGCCCCGCCGTGCCTTCGTCCAACGGTGCACTGGTGCCGGTGTGGCTGCCGGCCGCGCTGAGCGACGCGGTGGACGTGGCGACGCAGCGCGAGCGCGTCACCCCGTTCATGTTGTTCCTGGCCGTCTATCAGGCCCTGCTCCAGCGCTACTCGGGGCAGGAGGACGTCGTCGTGGGCTCGCCCATCGCGGGCCGACGTCATGCGCAGACGGAGGGCTTGCTGGGCGTCTTCATCAACACGCTGGCGCTCCGGGCCCGCTTCACGCCGGAGCTGACGTTCCGAGGACTCCTGTCCCAGGTCCGTGACGCGACGCTCGGAGCCTTCGAGCACCAGGACCTACCCTTCGAGCGACTGGTGGAGGAGCTCCAGCCCGCGAGAGACCTGGGCCGCACGCCCCTGTTCCAGGCGATGTTCGTGTTGCAGAACGCGCCGTCGCCCGGGGTGTCGTTGTCGGGCCTGTCGCTCGAGGCGATGGACGTGGAGCTGGCTTCGACGAAGTTCGAGCTCAACCTCCACCTGTTCCGGGCGCCTGACGGCTACCGGGGTGGGCTCTTCGTCAGCACGGACCTGTTCGAGCCCGCCACCGGCGAGCGTCTGGTGCGTCACTTCCAGCAGCTCCTGGAGCGCGCGCTGGCGACCCCGGATGCTCCGCTCGCGACGCTCCCGCTCCTCACGGACGCGGAGCGCCAGCGTGTCCTCGTGACGGAGCCCGCGCCCGTGCCTCCGGGGCTCCCGTTCCATCGTCTCTTCGAGCAGCAGGCGGCGCGCACCCCCGAGGCGCCGGCGCTCCGCTGCGAGGAGCAGGAGTGGACGTACCGTCGCCTCGACGAACGGGCGAACCAGCTGGCGCACCACCTGCGCTCGTTGGGCGTGGGACCGGATGTCCCCGTGGCCCTGTGCCTGGAGCGAGGCGTGGAGCTCATCGCCGCGCTGCTGGCGGTCCTCAAGGCGGGCGGAGCCTACGTCCCGCTGGAGCCGTCACAGCCGGCCGCGCGTCTTCGTGCGCTGATGGAAGAGGTCTCCGCGCCCGTCGTGGTGACGGAGTCCCGCCATGAGTCGGCCTTCGACGGACTGTCCCTCCACCGCGTGCGCGTGGACACGGACGCGGCCGTGCTCGCGAAGCAGTCCACCGAGGCTCCGCGAGTCGAGGTCCGAGCCGAGCACCTGGCCTACGTGCTCTTCACGTCGGGAAGCACCGGGCGCCCCAAGGGCGTGGCGGTGTCGCACGGCGCGCTGATGAGCTACGTCCACGCGGTCATCGACCGGCTCGCGCTGACGGAGTGCAAGAGCTTCGCGCTGGTCTCCACGTTCGCCGCGGACCTGGGCAACACGGTGCTGTTCCCCGCGCTCGTCACGGGTGGACTGCTGCACGTGCTGACACAGGAGCGAGCCCGCAGCCCGGAGGGCATGGCCGAGTACTTCCAGCGGCACGAAGTGGACTGCATGAAGATTGTCCCGTCCCACCTCGCGGCGCTGTTCACGGGCGGCGAGACGGGGACCATCGTGCCGCGCAAGCGACTGGTCCTCGGCGGCGAGTCCTCGTCGTGGGCACTGCTGGAGCGGGTGCATGCCCTCGCGCCCGAGTGCCAGGTCTTCAATCACTACGGGCCCACGGAGACCACGGTGGGAGTCCTCGCGGGGCGGGTGGAGCTGCCGCCCGGTGACAAGGCGCCGGCGCAGGTCCCGCTCGGTCATCCGCTGGGACAGACGCGCCTCTACGTCCTCGATGTGGGCCTCCAGCCCGTGCCCGTGGGGGTGCCGGGAGAGCTGTACGTCGGAGGCCCGCAGGTGGCCCGGGGCTACCTCGGTCGCCCGGAGCTGACGGCGGAGCGCTTCCTGGCGGACCCGTTCAGCAAGTCCCCCGAGGCGCGGATGTACCGCACGGGAGACCGCGTCCGGTGGCTCGAGGATGGCCGCGTGGAGTTCATCGGCCGCGTGGACTTCCAGGTGAAGGTGCGTGGCTTCCGCGTGGAGCCCGGCGAGGTGGCCACGGTGCTGCGAGGCCATGTCGGCCTGCGAGATGCCATCGTCGTGGCGCGAGGAGACGGCGCGGACCGGAAGCTCATGGCCTACGTCGTGGCCGCGTCGTCCACCGCGCCGGAGGCCCCCGAGCTGAGGATGTGGCTCCAGCAGCGGCTGCCCGAGTACATGGTGCCCTCCGCGTTCGTCACCCTCCCCGCCCTGCCGCTGACGCTCAACGGCAAGGTGGACATGAGGGCCCTGCCGGAGCCGACGCACGAGGCCTCCAACACGCAGGACCTGCTCCCGCCCAGGACGCCGCTCGAGCTCCAACTCGTGCGCGTCTGGGAGGACGTGCTCGGCGTGCGTCCCATCGGTGTCCGCTCGAGCTTCTTCGAGCTGGGCGGCCACTCCCTGCTCGCCGTGCGCATGATGTCCGCGGTGAGCGAGGTGGTGGGCCACCCCGTGCCCCTGGCCGCGCTGTTCCAGGCGCCCACGGTGGAGCAGCTCGCCGCGTTGCTGCGCGACGGGGCCACGAAGACGGGCACCTCACCCGTGGTCCCCTTCGGCGCCCTGCGTCCGGGTGGGAAGACGCCGTTCTTCTGCGTGCACCCCGTGGGTGGCAACGTCCTCTGCTACGCGGAGCTCGCGCGTCGGCTCGGGACGGATCGTCCGTTCGTGGGGCTCCAGGCCCAGGGCGTGAATGGTGAGGCGACGCCGCGCGGAACCGTCGAGGAGATGGCGACGGCCTACGTGGACGCGATGCGGAAGGTCCAACCGTCCGGCCCGTATCTGCTGGGCGGCTGGTCGCTCGGAGGCGTCATCGCGTACGAGATGGCGCGACAGCTCCGTGAGCAGGGCCAGCAGGTGGAGCTGCTCGCGCTCATCGACGCGTACGCACCGGGCGCGGTGAAGGCTCCGGAGCCCTCGGAGATGGACCGGCTCCAGGTCATCGGGATGTTCGTCCAGGACCTGCTCGGCGCCTCGCTGGCCCACGTCGAGCTGGACCTGGAGGCCCTCGCGGCGATGGCTCCGGACGCGGTGCTGGAGCACCTGCGCGTGGCGGGCGAGCGCGCGGGAGTCCTGCCTCCGGGGACGGACCCTCGCCAGCTCCAGTCACTGCTCCAGGTGTTCGAGTCGAACCTGAAGGCCGCGCGGCGCTACGTCCCCCGGCCGAGCCAGGAGCGCGTGGTGCTGTTCAAGGCCACGGAGCATGACGCGGAGCTGCCCTCGGATGGCGGCTGGTCCACGCTCGTCGGCGCGGGCCTGGAGCGGCACCCCGTGGCCGGGAGCCACTACGGCGTGCTCCGTGAGCCGGGCGTCCAGGCGCTGTCCGAGCGTCTGCGTGAGGCGATGAAGCACCTGCCCTGAGCGAGTGCTTCACCCAGGTGGCTGCTGTCCTCGAACCGCGAGGGTCCGAGGCGGCAGCCACCTACGAAACGACACCTACGCCGCCACCACGACGGGGGCTTCCACCACCGGAGCCAGGGGGTCGACCAGCGACTTCTGCTCCCAGATGCGAGACCGCCAGCGGACCCACATGGAGATGCCCCGGACCCACTCATCCGCGGCGACGGCCAGCCACACGCCCGCGAGTCCCAGGTGGAGCTTGAAGACGAGCACATAGCCCAGCGGCAGGCTCATGCAGACCATCGACAGGAAGCCCATGTACACGGTGAAGGGCGCGTCCCCCGCCGAGCGCAGCGCGTTCACCAGCACCAGGTTGAACGAGCGCCCCGTCTCCAGCATCAGCCCGATGACGATGACCTGCGTGGTGAGCCGGACGATGTCGCCGTCATGGGTGAACATCCCCACCAGCGGCACGCGGACCAGGATGACGACCACGTCCACGAGGAAGGTGATGGCCACCGCCCACTTCAGGCTCTGCAGCACCCGCCGGTACGCGTCCTCCGCGCGGCCCGCGCCCACCAGCCGCCCCACGATGATGGCCGTGCCCATGCCGACGGCGAGGCTGAACAGGAACACGTACTGGGAGATGGCGTTCGCGTACTGACGCGAGGCCAGCGCCGTCGAGCCCAGGAACGTCACGTAGTACAGGAACACCGCCTGGCAGCACTGGTACGTGCCCTGCTCGACGGCGGAGGGCACGCCCACGCGGAGGATCTTCCGCACCCTGTCCGAGGTGAACCGGACGAAGTCGCGCGCCTTCATCCGCACGTCCATCACCCGGTACAACAGCCACACGAACACCAGCAGCGCCAGCGCGCGGCTCACCACCGTGGAGATGGCCGCGCCGGCCACCTCGAGCCGAGGCAGCCCCAACAGCCCGAAGATGAGCAGCGCGTTGCCGCCCACGTGCAGCGCGTTCATCCCCAGGGCGATGAACATGGACTCCCGCGTGAAGCCATAGGTGCGGATGAGCGCGGAGCACACGTTGATGAGCGCCTGGAGGAAGATGAACCCTCCGGCGATGCCCATGTACGTGCGGGCCTGCTCCAGCACCACGCCCTCCAGGTTCATCCGCGCCAGCAGCGCGTCCCCGCCGAAGAGCAGCCCCGCGCTCACCGTCACGCCGAGCAGCAGGTTCAGGGTGATGCCCATCGCGGCGATGCGCGCCGCCTCCTCGGAGCGCCGCGCGCCCAGGTACTGGGACACGACGACGGAGGCGCCGTTGCTCATCACCTCCATGATGAGCAGACAGATGAACAGGAACTGATTGACGACCCCCACCGCGGAGACGGCGTCGTCGGACACACCGCTGAGCATCAGCGTGTCCGCCGTTCCCATCATCATGAAGAGGAGGAGCTCCAGGAAGATCGGCCACGTGAGCCGAAACAACCCCATCCTGGCGGGGTCCTGCGCAGTCGTGAGGGACATGGTTCGCCGCGATGAACGCGGGCTGGGACTAACAGGCGCCGAAACGCGTCGCCAGCCACATCGTGCCCGCCTGCCGTCCGTCACGGGAGCCTCACGGCTCCTGTGAGCTCAAAGCACGGCACCTCGCTCGCGACAGCCTCGGCGAGCCTCAGTGCTTCATCAACTCGCGCGACGGATCCACCGACGCGGTCACCTTCTCCGGCGACGACGACGTGGACGCCACCTTGAAGAGGGGCTCGGAGCCGCTGCCCTTCACGGTGTTGTGGGGCTTGGACGTGGGCGCGGCGGGCTCGTCGTTGGACAGTGACGAGGACGTCACGGCGGGCGTGCCCTGCCCCTGGGCGGCGAGGCGCTTGTTGCGGCTGCGGCGCCACAGGAAGAAGCCCACGCCGACGACGGCGAGCACACCCATGACGGCGTACTGGCCTTCCTTGAACTTGCTGATGAGCATGTCCAGCTCGCCACCGAAGTGGAACCCGAGCCAGATGAACACCGGCGCGGACAAGAGCGCGGCCAGGCCGTCCCAGAAGATGAAGCGCCAGTAGGACATGCCCACCGAGCCCGCGGTGAAGTACGTCACCGCGCGCACGCCCGGCATGAAGCGGGCGATGCAGACGATCTTCTGCCCGTGGCGCTCGAAGAGCCCCTCCACGCGCGCGCGCTTCTCCGGCGTGACGATGCGCGCGAAGAACCCTCCGCCGCCCTTCGGCGCCTCCTGGGTGCCTCCGGTGCCCCGCCCCAGCCTCCCGCCCAGCCTGCGGCCGGCGAAGAAGATGAGGCTGTCGCCCACCAGGATGCCCAGGAAGCCGACCACCATCATCACCGGCAGGCTCGCCGCGCCCTTGTGGGCCAGGAAGCCGCCCAGGATGAGCGAGATGTCTTCAGGCAGCGGCACGCCCAGGCCACAGGCCACGAGGATGCCGAAGACCATGGCGTAGGCAATGACGCCCTGGGAGTCGCCAAGCAGGGTGGTGAGGAAATCAAGCACGCGTTGTCCCGTCCGTTCACTTCCGAGGGGCCTGCTGGGGCACCGCCCGAGCCAGCCCATCCAGCGCCCACGCATCAACCGGGCGCGCCTCCTCAAAACTCCGCGACAGGGCCTTCAATCCGAAATACCCGTCGCGCCCGGCCGCTTCATAGGCCCCGACCGGAGCCCCCGTGGCCGTCAGGGCCAGCGCCCGACTCAGGAGCGCCACCCCGTACTCGTCGACCGTCCCCTCACCCGCCCCCCGGGCCTGGGCGTCCTTCAGCGCCGCCGCCCCGCCCGCCCAGCGAGCACCCAGGCGCCCGGCCAGCCGTGAGCTCAGTACCCCACGCGCCAGCTCCCGCACCACCGGCTCGGCGTCAGGCGTGCGCGTCACAGGTCCCACCACAATCACCCACCCCCGCCCCGTGTCCACCGGCCGCACGCTCCCCTCGGCCTCGAGCAGATTAACCACCACCCGAGGTGCGGGCCCACCTTCCGGCAGGCCCAATAGTCGTGTCGTCTGTTGGACGGGGGCATCCAGCAGCGGGAGCCACGCGCGCTGCTCGAAGCGGAAGTCCGGCAGCGTCTCCGCGCGCAGCGCCGTCACCGGCCACTCCTGCTCGGCGCGGGCCAGCAACTCCTCCAACCCGGTGAGGCTCGCGGCGCGGCCCGGCGCCTTCGGTCCTCCGAGAACGCGGGCCAGGTAGACCTCCACAGGCTCGGGGTGCGCGGCGAAGTACGCGCGGGCCTGGGCGAGCACGGCGTCCGACGCGGAGGCCAGCACCTCGCGGACGCGGGCGCGGGCGCGGGTGTAGCGGATGACGGGGACGGGATGGGCCCGCTCGACGGGGCCCGCGTCGTAGCCCGCGCGGTTGAGCAGCGCATAGAGCGTGAAGACGCGGACATCCGCGCGCACCTCCAGGCCACCGGGCGTGTACTGACTGGCGAACCAGTCCTCCTCGGAGGCGATGGAGACCTGGGCGGCCGACCCCGCGAACGCCAGGGGCGACGCAAGGACCCCGAGCAGCGGGAGGACGGCCAGGTGGGAGGCTCGCATACGGAGCCCCGACGCTACCACGCGCCCCTCAGGCGGCCGGCGCCTTTCCGATGAGGGTCCGAATCATGTCCCGGTTGTCCCGGGCCTTCTGGCCGAAGAAGCCGACGATGCCCATCAGCAGCTTCACGCAGGCCTGGGGCTTGGTGGCCAGCAGCTTCTGGAAGTCCGCCGCGCGAATCTCCAGCGCGGACACGTCCGTGACGGCCGTCGCGGTGCAGAGCCGCTCACCCTTCTGCACCAGGGCCAGCTCGCCCAACGGCTCGCCCGTGCCCACCTCGCCCAGTGACACGTCCTCGCCCGACGGGCTCTTGGCGCTCAGCCGCACCGTGCCCTCGCCGACGATGATGAGCGACTCGCCCGTCTTGCCCTCGACGAACAACGCGGTGCCCTTGGGGAAGGCCCGAGGCACGGCCACACCCGCGAAGATCTGGATGCCGGTGTCGGTGAAGCCCTTGAAGAGAGGGCACGCCTTGAGGGTGTTCGCAGGCACGAGAGCCATGGTGCCAGGGTCCTAACACGGGCCGCGCGGGCCGGCGAGTCAACGGCTCACGGGCCGGGCGATGAAAAGTCCCAAGCAGGACGCGGTGTTATCCGCAATCGCCGGATTCACGCAGGGGCCCTGGCCCTGCCGTGCCCATCCCTCCCCCTGGTGCTGTCTCCGTCCGCGCTGGAGGGACCACCGGTCCTTCACGACGACTTGGCGCTCCCTTTCGGAGCGTTGTGCAGCACCTCCCACGGCCACGTGCGCTCCGAAGACCAGAGCTCGTCAGTCGAAGAATAGCGGGCGGTCTCATAGGACCAGTCCAGGTTCCCCCGCATCCAGTTCTTCATCGCCGAGATGCCTCGGTCGATATAGCTCCAGGCCGTGACTGTCTGGGTTCCTTGTCGCATCCGCGACTCCGCCTCTTGAAAGGTCCTCACCCGATCCGCGATGAGGCCCGCCGCCCACTGCGTGGCGGTGGACTGGTCACAACCTTCGTCCCGCATGCGGAGCAGCACGACATTGTGCATTTGCCCCACTGCGGCCTCCTTCGTGGCGGAGCAGATGTCGTTGGCAATCACCACCACGTCCGTGCTCATCAATCGCATGGTGACCATGGGCTCACTGCCATGGAGTTCCGGGGGGATTTCGTAGCCCGACGCGGGTTCGCAGAGGTCCAGGGCGGGCGCGAAGCCAATGGTGTGCCGCCGATTGTCCAGGTAGCTCGCGAGATCGGCGGGTCCACCTTGCAACCGATCCAACGCTTCTCGCTGATACGATTGGAAATATCGCAGAAAGTTCCCGGCGAAGCGCTCCGCCCAGGTCTCGCTCATCCCTGAGATTGAACGGCCCCACAGATCAATCCATGAAGAGCAGAGGGGCGACGAAGGATGGCGCAGAGGTGTACCCGTCTGCACCGCGGACAGGAACTCCTCCAGGACAGCGTGGGTCGCTTCGAGATCTCTCCCCAGCGGCCCATCGAATTGGTCGTCGAAGACGAAGAACCAGGCAATCCACTCGTTCGCCAGATCGAGGCCTGCCCCGCGAGCATCACAAAACACTCTCGCGGAAAGCAGGTCGGTACGCATCTTGTCATAGGTCCACAGGGCGTCATGCCCGACGACGAGCCCGTGAAAAGCCATCCACCGAAGCGTGGTCGCGCGCGATGCTTCCCTGTCGGGACTGAGACCAGGGAGAAAAGGCAGCTCGACTCGAGGCGTGCTCGTTTGCATGTTCCCAATCTATCTCATCCATGACCGACAGGTGTCGGCAGCAGCCATTTACTTGCATGAGCCGGATTCGTCGGTCATGCGGGCTTGGGGTGCGGGACAGTCTATGGATGAGTGCGGGTCACTCCCCGCGTGATTCGTGGTGGGTTGTGTTGCCTGTTGCTGGCTTTGTCTGTATTTGTTCAACTTCATATTCCCAAGTCATCCACCCGAGACTGTGGAGGTCGCACGCTGATGAGCACCCGTCTCAACTTCCTGTCGCGTGAGTTCATCGAGGACCCCCATCCCCATCTCGCGGAGCTCAGGCGCCAGGGGCCTCTCGTCCAGGCCGACCCGGGTGGAATGTGGGTCGTTACCCGCTATGACGAAGCCCAGTACGTATTCAGGTCGAGCCAGCTCTTCTCTTCCAGTCAGTTGCGCCTGGCCTTCGAGCCGGAGTGGCTCGGGAAAACCAACCCCTTCGCCACGTCCCTCCCTTTCATGGACCCGCCCCAGCATGGGCGGATGCGAGCACTCCTCAGCCAGGCCTTCACGCCGAAGGCCTTGGCGCCACTGGAGGCACGCATCCGCGTGCTCGCCCGGGAGTGCGTGTCCCGCATGATGCGTGAGCGAGAAGTCGAGTTCATGGATGCCTTCGCCGCCCTGATCCCCTCCTCCGTCATGGGTTGGCTCCTCGGGTTGGATGCCTCCTTGCGCGGGCAGCTCAAGCGCTGGACCTACGACATCATGACCATCGGTGGTGTCCTTCCCGGGGACACCGCACAGATGGAGCAGAGCCGCCACACCATCGATGAGCTGACGAGGTATTTCCAGGAGGTGCTGGAAGACCGACGACGGTCCCCAGGCGAAGACATGGTCAGTGACCTGCTTCGAGCGCGAGTCGACGGAGAGGCCCTGACGGACGAAGAGCTGACATCCGTCTTCTTCGCGCTGCTCGCCGGCGGCTTGGACACGACGACCCACCTGCTTGGACAAAGCGCCCGGATACTCGCCCTGCATCCAGAGTTGCTGTCCCGCCTCCGCGAGGACTCCGCCCTTGTACCTCGCTTCGTCGAGGAGGCCCTTCGCTACGAACCCGTTGGCATGCTCACGTTGCGTGTGTGTCTCGACGACGTGACGCTGGCTGGAGTCTTCCTGCCGAAGGGAACGACGGTGGCGGTATCGATGGCCTCCGCGGCGCGCGACGAGAAACACTTCCCGGAAGGCGACAGGTTCATCCTGGAGCGCAAGGGGTCGCCGCACCTCTCCTTCGGCCATGGGCTCCACTATTGCCTGGGCGCGGTGCTCACCCGGATGGAGACACGTGTCGCCCTTGAGGAGCTCGTCTCGCGCGTGAGCCGGGTGAAGTTGCGTACGGAGCGCATCGACTGGACACAGGCCCTCATCACCCGTGGGCCGAGGACACTGCCCGTCGAACTGTTCCCTGCCTGAGTGGCAGTCGCCGCGGAAGCGGCGACAACTCATTGAATTTATTGAGCTGTAGAGGGACAGGCCGGCGAGTCAGCGGCTGGCGCGGTACTCGGAGGCGATGTGGACGTAATGCTGAGCGGACAACAACAGGAACTCCCGCTCTTCCGGAGTCACCGCGCGCTTCACCTTGCCGGGAGAGCCCACCACCAGTGAGCCGGGGGGAATCTTCGTCCCGGGCGTCAGGAGCGTCCCCGCGCCGATGATGCAGTCGTCCCCCACCTCCACGTCGTCCAGGAGGATGGCGCCCATCCCGACGAGCACGCGGTTGCCCACGGTGCAGCCGTGCAACACGACGTGGTGCCCCACCGTCACGTCGTCACCGACGACGGTGCTGGAGCGGCCGCCGGTGACGTGGATGAGGGACAGGTCCTGGATGTTGGTGCGCTGGCCGATGCGGATGGGGTTCACGTCCCCGCGCATCACCGTGTTGATCCACACCGAGGAGTCCTCGCCCAGGTGCACGTCGCCCACGACCTGGGCGGAGTCGTCCACGAAGCAGCTCGGGTGGACGGTGGGCAGCACGCCGCGAAACGGCCTGAGCGCCATGGCTTCAGGCCTCCGCGACGACGTGGAACGGCGAGTCGGGACGCGGGACGGGCAGCGGCTCCACGGTGGGCAGCTGCAGCACCGCCACCTGCTTGCCGGCGAGCTGGTTGGGCGTGGAGCGATCCACCTTCACCGTGACGAAGGCGCCCGCGGGGGCGTCGCCGTCGAAGTTGACGGTGCGGTTCTCCGGCGTGCGGCCGAAGCGCTTGGCGGCGTCGTAGCGCGAGTGGCCCTCCACCATGACCTCCACCTCGGTGCCCACGAGCGCCGCGGTGGTCTCCGCGCTGATGCGGCGCTGCAGCTTCTGCAGGCGCTCCAGGCGGGCGATCTTCACCTCGTGCTCCACCGGGCCCCAGTCCTTCTCCCGCAGCGCGGCGCCCGTCTTGGGGCGCGGGCTGTAGATGAAGGAGAACTGGTTGTCGAAGCGGACCTGCTCGGTCAGCTTCATCGTCATCTCGAAGTCCTCCTCCGTCTCGCCGGGGAAGCCCACGATGATGTCGGTGGTGACGGCGATGCCCGGGCGCGCGTCGCGCAGCTTCTGCAGCCGCTCCAGGTACTGCACCACGGTGTAGTCGCGGCGCATCATCTTCAGGATGCGATCACTCCCGCACTGCACGGGCAGGTGGAAGTGCGGGGCGATCTTGGGCTGCGCGCGGAACGCCTCGATGAGCTCGTCCGACAGGTCATGCGGGTGGCTGGTGGTGAAGCGCACGCGCTCGATGCCCGGCACCTCCGCGCAGCGCAGGAGCAGCTGCGCGAAGGACACGCCGCCCAGGTACGAGTTCACGTTCTGCCCGATGAGCGTCACCTCACGCACGCCCACCTTGGCCAGCCCATCCACTTCCTGGAGCACGTCCGGGAAGGCGCGACTCACCTCGCGGCCGCGCGTGTGCGGCACGATGCAGAACGAGCAGACGTTGTCGCAGCCCTTCATCACCGTGACGAACTCGGTGACCTTGCCGCGGGACGTCTCCGGGTCGGCGCGCGGGAAGACGTACTCCTC
This sequence comes from Myxococcus guangdongensis, assembly GCF_024198255.1. Lineage (NCBI taxonomy): Bacteria > Pseudomonadati > Myxococcota > Myxococcia > Myxococcales > Myxococcaceae > Myxococcus > Myxococcus guangdongensis. The sequence goes on along the minus strand of NZ_JAJVKW010000007.1, from coordinate 331,647 downwards.
GGAGTCCACGAAGGCCGTCTCCACGACGCGCGCCCGCTCCGACTCGACGCGGCCGATGATGTCCGGCAGGCGGGCGATGTTGTCGGGGCCGAACACGAAGTCCAGGTACGGGACCTTCTTGATGAGGCGGTCCTTCTCCTGCTGGGCCACGCAGCCGCCCACGCCGATGAGCGCGCCCCGGCTGGCCTTCACCGGCTTGTAGCGGCCCAGCGCGGACAGCATCTTGTCCTCGGCCTTCTCACGGATGGAGCAGGTGTTGAGGATGATGAGGTCGGCGTTCTCCGGCACCGGCGTCGGCTCGTAGGACATCTTCGCCAGCACCTCGCTCATGCGGAGCGAGTCGTTGACGTTCATCTGGCAGCCGAAGGTGTGGATGAAGTAGCGCTTCATGGGATTTCTCTGAGCAAGAACGTGCCCTTATGCGACGGCCGGGCGTGGAAATCAACCGAACCGGGGACCGCGGTCATCCCTGGCTGAGCAGTCCGGTCATCCGGGTGTGGAGGTCCACCAGCCGCGCCTCGTGCTCCTTGAGGAGCGTCAGGGTGTCCTCCCCGTAACGACGGGCCAGGGCGTCCGTGGCCCGCTCCTGTTTGACGAGCTCCCCGCGCAGGCGGGTCGCGAGCTCGTCCGTCTGGGGGCTCGCGGGCTGGGACTCCAGTTGACGCAGCTTGTCGTCCAGCTTGCGAGCCGTCCACCGGCGGCCTCCGAAGGCGCGCAGGAGGGACACGCCCTGCTCCAGCGTCTTGGGGTTCAGGCCGGAGGACTCCTGGGCCAGGCGGTGGGCGGTGGCGAGGGCCTCGGCGCCGGGGTCCGCGCCCACATGGGAGAGGAAGGCTTCCTGGTAGCGCACCAGGGCGTCGAGCAGCGCGGCGTCCACGCGGGGCGTGGCCATCCGGAGGGTCCGGTCGTCCGCCGCGGAGAGGTCGGTGGTGTGGACCTCGCGGTTGGGGACGTCCTGGTAGCCGTTGTCGTCGAAGAGAGAGGGGGCCATGGGCGCTCCTGGGGAAATCGCGGGGATGTGTAACAGGGCCCGGAGCGCCACGGTAGACTCGTGGCTCGCCGGGCCCGGGTGGGGGCGTGTCGGTCGAGGGCTCGCGAAGCAGGTCGGACCCTCGTCTCCTCTCCCCTCGGCCGACCGGAACCCGGGGGCGGTTGCGTATCAGGCGATATGACTTCTTGGACAGCACCCGTGGTGGGTCGGTGGTGGTTGTTGGGTCTTCTGGGGGCCCTGCCCGCGCGGGCCGAGCCGGTGCGGCTGGTGGATGTGTCCACCCCCTCGAGCAACGTCCACACGGGGCCCATGGGGCTGACGGCGATGGAGGGGTACGCGCTCTTCTTCGGGGAGGACTCGCTCGGGCTCTATCGGACCGATGGGACGCCCGAGGGGACGAAGCTGCTGCGCACGCTGGCGTGGCGATACGAGCCGCTCGGACCCGACAACTCCGGATGGCGGTCTCCGCCGCGCCTGGCGGTCCTGGGCTCGCGTGCCTGGTGGCGAGGCACCGAGGGACTGTGGACCACGGACGGCACCCCCGAGGGAACGCGCCTGGTGGGGAGCCTGGGGCTCGCGGAGCTGCCGACAGCGCCCGTCTCCTTCGGGGGCGCGCTCTACTTCTCGGCGGGTTCGCGGCTGTATCGCTCGGATGGCACGGTGGAGGGGACGCGGGAGCTCGCCGGGCTCGCCGTGAAGGACCTGGGCGTGACGACCGCCGTGGAGGTGGGGGGCCAGCTCTTCTTCAGCTGTGCGTCGGAGGCGTCGGGTCTGGAGCTGTGCCGGACGGATGGGACCTCCGCGGGCACGGCGGTGGTCGCGGACCTGGTGCCCGGAGCCAGCGGTGGCGCACCTCGGCTGCTGGGCGCGGTGGCGGGCCGGGTGCTCTTTTCGGCGAGCGCGGGGACGGCGTCGAGTCCGCGTCGGCTCTACGCGAGTGACGGCACGGCGGCGGGCACCGTCCTGCTGCACGCCTCCGCGTCGCTGGGGGATGATGGCGTGGAGGTGCCGTTGGGAGTCCAGGGGCTCGCGCAGTCCCCCACCCTGTTGGACGGCGCGGCGTACTTCCCCTGCGCGAGCGCGGCCACGGGCGAGGAGCTCTGTCGCACCGAGGGGACGGCGGAGAGCACGACGATCCTGGACCTGCATCCGGGCACGGCCTCCACGTCGCCGCGCAAGCCGGGCGTGCTCGCGGGGAAGCTCGTCTTCCAGGCGTGCTCGAGTCTGGGCGCGGGCAATGGCCTGGCGTGTCGGCTCTGGTCCTCGGACGGAACGGTGAGCGGGAGCGAGATCGTCTGGGGCGCGCAGCCCTTCCCGGGAATCGAGATGCGCGCCGGGTTGGCCGCCGTGGGGAACAGCCTCGTCTTCTACGGTCAGTCCGCGGGACGACCGAGCGCGCTGTGGAAGACGGACGGCACGCGGGATGGAACCGGTGAGCTGTTGCAGCTCGCGTCCGTCGAGCAGTTCGTCATTTCGGACCTGCGGCGGGACGCGCTCGTGTTCGGAGACAAGCTGCTCTTCCCTGGCAGCGATGGGCAGCGGGGGCTGGAGCTGCACGCCACGGATGGCACGCAGCAGGGCACGAACCTCGTGACGGACCCCACGCCGAAGCGAGGCACGGGTCGGGTCATCGACATGGTCTCGCTCGACGAGCGGCTCTACGTGACGGCACATCTGCTCGTGGACCAGCGACTGATGCGACTGGACGGGACGACTTCGCCCAAGAACCTCCACTTCGCGACGAACAGCCTCAACAATTGGATTGAGATGGCCCCCTTCCAGGGGCAGGTGCTGCTCTCCACGGCCTCGGGACTGTGGGCCACGGACGACAGCGCCACGGGCATCCACCACGTGACGCGCGACGTCTCGTCGACGCGCATCATCCCCGGCGGAGACAAGGCCTTCCTCACGGTGGGAGGACAGCTGTGGCGCACGGACGCCACGCAGTCGGGGACCTGGCGCATCTCGGATGCCCCCGCGAGCGTGTCCGAGCCGTCGTACCTCCACGGGAGCCTCTGGTTCAGCGGCAAGACGCAGGACGGTCGCCTGGAGCCCTGGACGACGACGGGAGAGCTCGGCTTCACGCGCAAGCTCAAGGACATCCACGTCGCCACGGGCGAAGGTGGCTCGGCTCCGCGCGAGTTCACGGCGCTGGGCGCGTTGACGTTCTTCTCCGCGAAGGACGAGGCCGGACGCGAGCTGTGGAAGTCGGACGGCACCACGAGCGGCACGGTGCGCGTGGCGGACCTCCGCCCGGGAGAAACCGGCGCATCACCCGAGCAGCTCTTCGCGTGGAAGGACCACCTCTACTTCTGGGCGACGGCGACGGAAGGCGCCACCACGTTGTGGAAGACGGATGGGACGGAGGCGGGCACGGTGTCGCTGCGCGCGGCGACGCTGCGGCGTCCGGCCATGTCGACTGGATTTGACGACGCGAGCTTCGTGGCGTGGGGTGACCACCTGTTCTTCGGCGGCGCGGACGCGGAGGGTGGGCGCGAGCTGTGGCGCACGGATGGGACGGAGGAAGGCACGGTGCGCGTCGCGGACCTGATGCCCGGAGTCGATTCATCGCATCCGAACGCATTGCTGCTGGCGTCCTCGGAGGGCCCGTTGGTGTTCACGGCGCTGGGGCCCGCGACGGGGCGTGAGCTGTGGAGACTGGATTCACCCACGGGTGCGCCGACCCTGCTCGCGGAGATGATTCCAGGGCCGCGGGGCTCGAACCCGAGCCACCCCACGATGGTGGGTTCGACGCTCTACTTCCAGGCGGACTACGGCCAGGGCATGACGGTCTACAAGCTCGCGGGCCTCATCCCGGACACCTTCCCGCCGAGGGTGAGCTGTCCTCCCAACCAGTCCACGCAGGCGACGAGCACGCGAGGCGCCGAGGTCAGCTTCGAGCAGGCCACGGCCTACGACGACTCGGGCGAGGCGCTCACGCTCGACTCCAGCCACGCCTCTGGAGCGACGTTCCCGGTGGGCACCACGGAGGTGACCTTCACGGCCACGGACTCCCCGAGCAACGAGGGCACGTGCAGCTTCTCGGTGACGGTGACGTCGCAGCCGGACGCGGGCCCGTCCACGCCGGATGCGGGAGGTCCCCCGCCCACGGAGCCGCCCGCCGACGACAGTGGCTGCGGCTGCCAGAGCGGCGCCTCCTCCCTCCCCTGGGCGATGGCGTTGTTCGGGCTGCTCGGACTGTCTCGCCGTCACTCCCGCGTGACGCCCAGGTAGTCCCCTGTCGCAGGCCCGGTCGTCCGCGCCCCGCCGCAAAGCCGACTTGCAATCCGTTGGGTATATAGCTAGCTATATATCGCGCTATGGATTGGAGGCACGGCATGGAAGTCGATTTCCTCGCGGGGCTTGGCGTGGGTTTTCTGGGCAGTCGTCTCAAGCGTCTGGCGGAGCGGATGCAGGCCGACGCGGGAGAGGTGGCCCGTTCATTGGACCTGCCGGTGATGCCCGCGCAGATGTCGTTGTTGATGACGCTGCGGCTGCACGGGCCGATGACGGTGGGCGAGGTGGCGGAGCGCCTGGGGGTGGCGCAGCCGACGGTGACGCGAGCGCTCGCGGCGTTGGAGGAGTTCATCGAGACGCGGCGCTCGCCGGACGACCAGCGCGCGAAGATGCTGGCGCTGACGGCCCAGGGCGAGGCGTTGTTGGCCCGGGTCCAGACGCAGCTGTTGGCGCGCATCGAGCCCGCAGCGGCCGCATTGGTCGAGGGCCTGTCGGGTGACTTCATGCAGGGCCTGGCGAAGGTGGAGGCGCGGCTGGCGGAGTCCTCGATGCTGAAGCGGGTGGAGGCCGCGGGGCCGCCCGCGATGTGGGTGCGGGATTTCTCCGATGACCAGGCGGAGGCCTTCCATCGCATCAACGCCGAGTGGATCCAGGAGATGTTCAAGCTCGAGGAGAACGACCTCGCGCTCCTGTCGAAGCCGCGCGAGTTGATCCTCGACAAGGGCGGCGTGGTGCTGTTCGCGGAGACGCCCAAGTTGGGCGTGGTCGGCACCTGCGCGCTGATGGTGTCGAAGGACGGCTGGGTGGAGCTGACCAAGATGGGCGTGCTGAAGAGCGCCCGGGGGCTGAAGGTCGGCGAGTTCCTGCTGGCCAAGACGCTGGAGCGGGCGTCCAGCCTGGGCATGGACCAGATCTACCTGCTGACGAACAAGAAGTGCGCGCCGGCCATCCACCTCTACGAGAAGCTGGGCTTCGTGCACGACGCCGAAATCATGCGGCGGTTCGGTGCACGCTACGCGCGCTGTGACGTGGCGATGTCGTATCAGCCGAGGGGCCGTTCGTGAGCGTTGAAGCCAATCGTTCGTTGGTTCCACGGCCGTTCGGGAGGAGGCCGGGCCTCCCATCCAGGGAGCCCGGCTGCCTGGCACATCATCGTCCGCAGTAACGGGCCTTCTCCTCCTCGAAGGACGTCAGCGCTTCGGGCCGGATGGACCGCGGCCCGTCGGCCAAGGCCCGCACGACCGCGTCGGCTTGAATGATGATGGAGACAACCGTTGGCGCCCTCATGGAGCGCCCGCCTCCCATGGCCACGCGTACCTGGTTCGTCGCCACCTGGCTCACGGCGGCCTCCAGGTCCGAGCCGCTGAAGGCTTGAGACTTGGACGCATTGGCGCTCATCACGGGCCCCAGGAGTGGCAGCAACGATTCTCGGGACGGGATGGACACCTGAAGCTGCGGCTGCTCCAGCGACACCCGTTCGAAGCGCTTGAGGTAGAAGTCGAGGATGTCCGCCGCCGCGTCTCGGTCCGGCGGGCCCACGGGAACAAAACTGCCGAATCTCCCAGTTCGCAGGACCGCGCCGTCCAGTGCGTCGATATCGTTCGTTGTCGCCACGACGATGCGGCCCAGTCGCGAGACCCTGTCGAATTGGACCAGCAATTCGTTCACGGTCGACTTCTCATCGGAGTGCATCTGCCCGACCTGCCGGGACCTGGCGATGGAATCGAATTCGTCGATGACGAGCATCCGACGGTCCCGCTCGGCGAGCCAGTTGAACTGCTCACGGACGCGAATCTGCCCCCACCCGATGTATTCGCCACGAAGGTCCGAGGGTGCGAGGAGCCGGACCTCTTGATCGAGCTCCCCCGCGATGGCCCTGGCCATTCGTGTCTTTCCACAACCGGGCGGTCCGAAGAACAAGATGCCCGGAGAACGGGAGAGGCCCCTCAGCCAACGGGAGTGTCTCTCGGGCCAGATGACCTGCTCTTCGATGCGTTGACGCAGCTCCGCATATCCCGCGATGTCTTTCAGCTTCAGGGTCTCCGCGCTCGGTGGGCGTCCCTGCTCGGAGACGAAGTCCTCGGTAGCGACTGCTTCAGGTGACTCCACGTCAGGGGCACTCTCCGCGAGGCGCACCCCTTCGAGTTGCATCCAGACCTGCTCCGCGCCGGGGATCAGCACGCGTCCGTCCTCCCCCAACTGGATGGCGATGTCCGCGAGATAGGGGCCAGCCCAAAGGAGCGCCTCGTTGGGCACGACGAGCGTGAAGGGCTTGTCTCGGCGCCTGGCGAGGACCTTCTGATGGATGAAGTGCTCCATGGGGCCTGATCCCCGCATGCTCTCGACTTCGAAGTCTCCCTGGTCCTCGACCACCAGGTCTATTCTCCGCTCCCCTTCGCTCCCTCGGCCGGTCGAGACCTCGAACTCCACCTTCACGTCGGGGTCCTGGTCGATGAGCCAATGCGCCAACAAGGACTTGAGCGCCAGCGCGGTCTCGCCCTCGGTGCTTCCCCGGAGCTTGGAAGGACTCTTCCGTGAGAACATCTCTCCTACGTACGTCGAACCTCTCGCGAGCAACTGTTCGGAGGACTCGCGTGCCCAGACCGCCAGCCGCAACGGCGACATCCTGGACGACGATACGTTCCTGGCGTCCTGCTGGGGCATTCCGCCAACAAGGTAGAGGACCCTTTCAACCAGGGTTCTGCACGCCTCGAGCTCGGATGCTCTTTCCGGTGGGTCGAACTCGAACACTGCCCCAGGCCAGTTGGCCTTGAGGCGCTCGAAGTCGTTCGGGAGCTCCGAGTCACGCCGGACGGTGATGAGGTTGATGCTCCGAGGCGTCGTCTGTAGCTGGCTCGATGAGTCGTCGATCGATGTAGGAGACAGGTACGTCTGAAGCAAAGCGGAAGAGCCGATCCTCACCGTGGCGTTCTCGTCCGTGGAGGACCTCCAGACGAAGCGCTGCGCCGCGCGGAAGGCCCAGGACATCAGGGCCTCCCAGGTGGGCCGGAGCCATCCCGTGTCCGCGGCTGCATCGGAGAGATGAAGAATGCACAGCAGAGGGTCCCGTTCCGTCATCGCGCGCAGCAGCGCGATCTCTCGATGTGGCGCCAATCCCAAGGCCTGGGTCCACGAAGGTGATGGAAGAGAGACCTGCTTCAGCCGGGTCGGCTCGGGATCGACCTCGGACTCTTTCTCGTCGGGCTTGGGAAACTCGAGCAAGGTGAGCCAGAAGCGCGCATCTCGCTGTTCACTGTCGTCCTCGGTGTCGATCTTCAATCCCGCGCGCGCGAGTTGCTTGCGCACCTTCTCCAAGGACCCGCTGCGCATGCGTCCCGTGGAGTATCCGAACCGGGACACCAGATCAGACAGCGGCGACGTCCCCGTGAGGCTCAGCTTCGTGCTGAAGAGGGTCGACGCCTGGCGCGCTTCCGACATGGCCTCAGCGAGGGCTTGCACCTCGTTTCGTGGAATCGTCTCGCGTTGGCCACGCTCGGGCCAGCGAACGACGATGTTGGTGCGGTCGTGGCGTTCGACGATGCCCACCTCCCGCGTCCTGCGGTGGATGACCGTGTCTCCTGTGATGACGCGCATATATCCCCCCAGCCTACCAGCCCCATGGGACTCTCACGTGCCATGGATTGGGCGCGTGAGCTCGAGGCATCATGAATGCGTGAGGCTCTCAAGAATCCGAGGCGCGTTCCTGCTTTCAGTGCTTCTGTCATTGACGTCGTGCGCGACCTCACAGTCGCCTACGACCCAAGGGACGCCCACCACCAGCGCGCTGGTGCCCGCGAAGCCTGAAGCGGGTCTCTCCATTCCCCGGGTACCTCCGGCCCCGGCCCTCGGCGACGTGTATGTCGAGCAGGCCCGGGCCGTTCTCCAAGGGGTAGTGGGTGCCGTTCCACTGGGTGCGGAAGGCCGCCTTGCCCGACTCGTTCTCCACCACCAGCTTCCCACCTCCCTAGGCCGCGGAGTCCCGCGAAGGTGAATCAGAGGCGACGCAGGAACGCGATCAGATCGCTCTTCTGTTCGGGGGTGAGGGACTCGGGTGGGCCCTCGTGTTCCGGTGGATGGATGGGTGGTAGGTCGAGGCTCTCGAACCGTCCCAGGACGAACTGACTGTAGAAGTCGACCACCTTGTGCAGCTCCTCCGCGCTGTTGTCGTGGAAGTACGGCGCCGTGCGGCCGATACCCCGCAGTGTCGGCACGTCGAACGCCTCGAAGTCGTTGGGATTGCCGGTGATGGCGGCGCGGCCCGGGTCCGAGGAGAAGAACTGGGGAATCCGGTTCGGTCCCACGATGGGGTTGCCGTTCGCGTCGAACTCCGGCTCCAGGTCCGACAGGTCTCCTCCCTGGAACGGCGGCGGTTTCGGCGGGAGATCCACGAGCTTCTGCGTGCGTGAGCTGTCTGTGTAGAAGCGGTAGCGGTAGCGCGGGAAATCGACGGACTTGGTGAAGATCTCGGACTCCGGGTCGACCTGCCCCAGGTACGTGACGAGCGCCGAACCGATGTTCATGAACCCGTCACCCGGAGTGGCGAGCACCGGCGTCGGCGGATCGGTCGCGGGCACCTGGTACAGCACCGTGCCGTCCGGCCTGAGCGATGGGAACAGGGCATCATGGACCACCCGGTTCGAGAGGGTCGCCTTGGTGGCACCGCCATGGCACGCGGCACACGCCGCCGCGTAGACCTCCCTACCCCGCTGTTCCGAGGTCGACAGGCTCAACCCGTCCTCCACGTCGGGCAGGCCCGAGGGGTCGGCTCCGCTCGCCAGCTGACCCGCGACGATGCGGGCCCGGTCCGACGTGAAGAGGTCGCGCTGGAAGGTGGCGATGCGCGCGAGTTCGCTCGCTGACGCCGTACCACCCTGACTGTGCGAGATGATGGCGGCCTGTGCCTGTTCCTCCAGCGTCGCCACGCGTCCATCGAGTTGGAACGGCGCGCTCATCGCGGTGTCGGCCACGGAGGGCACGGACCGCCATACCGACATCCGGCGATCGGCAGGCGTCGTGACGTTGCCCTCGTCGTCGATCAAATCCAGGGTGTCGGGCAGCGTGAGCCACACGCGCACGAGCCCCTTCTTCAGGTGCTCGTAGGTCAGCGGACTGGCCGTGGGGTCATCGGCATCGATGGCGTTGAAGAGCGGGTCGTTCGGGTTCGTCTCCCACAAGCGCGCCACGTGAGCCGGCGTCAGCGTGAAGTGGTCCTCCGGCACGTGACAGGTGGCGCAGGCGCGGCCGTTGGTTCCGGGGAATGGCTGCTCGAAGAGCTGCTTCCCGGTGAGCGGGGCGCGCGACGGAGGGTCCTCCTTGTCACCGCGGCAGGCCCCCATCGCCACCAGCGCGACGGCACCGAGAGCACGGAGTGAAGAATGACCAACGAGGCTCCGGCGACGTGCGCCGGTAGGCCATGGGCGCGCTCGACGAAACGGAAGTGGAAGCATGCGGTGTCCGCCTGTTGAAGGGAGGTGGCGCATGGGCAATCTCACTGGGCGCGAGGTGTTTCCATTCACTCCCGACGAGCTGTCGTGGGCCCGCGACGACTCGCGCTGCTGGACCGACGAGCCGCGAAGTCCGGCTGGTGTTGACGGTCCCCAAATCATGGGACCGACGAGCGGTGCTGTGTATGCGACGAGCCGTCGTGTGGTTCGTACGAACCGGGCGCGCAGGGGGGCTGCGTTGCCAAGCATGCGGCACGGGCCTAGCCTGGACACCTCGTGAGAAGCCCCGTTGCGCAGCCTCCGATGCTCTTCGTGCGTCGGCGTTGGATGGTCGGCATGGCCTTGGCCGTCGGTGTGGGCCTGCTGCAGACCGCCCCTGAGTTCCTCGACGATGAGGGCGTCGAGAGCATCGCGCTCAGGTTCCTGCTCTGGGTTCTCGAGACACCCCTGCAGTTGCTCGCTCTGTCCGCGACGTTCAACCACGGCGTCAAGCGAGGGCACGGTACGACGAGGGCAGTGGTCGCCAGCCTCGTCGTCGCCGTGGTCATCGGAGCGCTCTTCGCCCTCTCCTTCGTGTTCGTGGTGGAGGGGGTTCTGGGAGTCGAACTCGACGAGAAGGGACAGCTGTCACTCCCGCTGGCCGGGGCCTTCGGCGCCATGGTGGGTCTCTTCATCGCGGGCATCTGGGGGATTTCCTTCGTGTCCCCGCATGTGACCGAGCAGGCCCAACTCCGCGCGCTCGAAGCGGAGCAGCTGCGCTTCGAGGCCGAGCAGCTCCGCGTCTCGTCGGAGCTGGCGCGATTGAGGTCTCAGCTCGAGCCGCACTTCCTCCTCAACACGCTGAACACGATTGCGGGGCTGGTGACGCAGAGCCCACGTGAAGCCCGGCGGTTGATTGGATGTCTCGGTGACCTGCTCCGAGACTCGCTCCAGGGGCAGGACGAGATGCAGACGCTCGACCAGGAGGTCACGTGGCTCCGGCGCTACGCGGAGATCCTCGAGTCGCGCCACGGGGATGCGCTCCGCTTCGACTGGGGCATCCCTCCGGAGGCCAGCGGCGTGCGGTTGCCGACGCTGTTGTTGCAACCCCTGGTGGAGAACGCGGTCCAGCATGGTGCCCTGTGTCGGGCCGGCGGTGGGCGCGTGGTCGTGAGTGCCACGCTCCAACGCATGGGGACTGGGGCGAGGCTCGTGTGCACGGTGACGGACAACGGCCCCGGCCTGCCGACGGGTGATCCACGCTCGGGTGCCCTCGGTCTGCACGTGGTGCGTCGCCGGCTGGAGCTCCGATGCCCCGGGTCGGTCTTCCGGATGCAGTCGTCGAGCGAAGGGACCGCGGCTGTCATCGAGGTCCCCGTGCCCTCGGAGGAGGCGTCATGAGCAGCGAGAGCGGCGAGAAGCTGCGCTCACTCGTCGTCGAGGACGAGTGGGCCGCGCGGAACTACCTCGTCGAGCTCCTGGAGGGCTCCAACCTGGCCCAGGTCACGGGGGCCGTCGGGTCGGCGGAGGAAGCAAGAGAGCTTCTGCTCGGAGACGGGCGTCATGCCTTCGATGTCGTGTTCCTCGACATCCGCCTCTCCGGCGGCCGGAACGAGGGCTTGGAAATCGCGCGAGCGCTCTCGACCCTGTCGAGTCCTCCCCTGCTCGTGCTCGCGACCGCGTTCAGCGCCCACGCACTCGAGGCCTATGACCTGGGAGTCGCCGACTACCTGCTCAAGCCCTTCACCGAGCAGCGGGTCGAGCAATGTCTCCAGCGACTGCGGGCACGCCGTCCGAGGTCGCAGCCCTCAGGCCCCCTGCGCATCGCGGCGCGGAAGCAGAAGAGCCTGGTCTTCTTCGATCGCGACGAGGTGTGGGCGTTCGAGGCGGCGGAGCGGTTGACCCGGGTACACACCGCCCGAGGAATCTTCGACGTCGACCTGTCGCTGTCCGCCATCGAGGCGTCTTTCGGTCAGGCCTTCGCACGGGTGCACCGCAACTGGCTGGTCAACGTGACGCACATCAAGGAGCTCGAGCGCGACAGCGAGACCCGGGTCTGGGTGGGCGACGGATTGGTGGCGGATGGAAACGGCATCCATGTGCCTGTCGCGAGAGAACGTGCGCAGCAACTGCGCGACATGTTGCTCGCGAGCGCGACAGGGGTCCGGCGCAAGACCTGAACTCACGCCGGGACGAGCTGGTCCGCGATGCGCGCCAGGTCCGACACGGAGGTCACGACCACGGCCTGGTGACAGTGCTTCTCGTACGTGAGCATCTCGCTGTCACCGATGCCCCAGTTGCCGCGCTCCTCGGGGCAGATCCACAGCACGCGCTTCGCCTTCCGGCGCAAGTCCTTCAACGCCCAGACGTTGTTCGCGTTGTAGTTGTTCCGCCCATCCCCAATCACCATCACCGTGGTCCGCCGGGTGATGCTGCCCAGGTGGTCGCGGGTGAAGTCCGCCAGCGCGCGGCCATAGTTCGAGTTGGCGCTCAGGGACACCGTCTTCCCCGCCGTCGCCATGTCGATGGCCTCGTCCACGTCCAGGTCCTTGAAGTACTGCGTCACCTCGCCCACGTCGGACACGAAGACGAACGAGCGCACGCGCACGAACAGCGACTGCATCGTGTGCATGAACAGCAACATCATCCGTGACGCGTTCCGGACCGAGTCCGACACGTCACACAGCACCACCAACTCGGGGCGCTCGGGCCGGCGGCTGCGGAACTGGGGCACCATTGGCACCCCACCCCACGTCATGTTCCGACGCAGCGTCCTGCGCACATTCAGCGCCCCCTTGCGGTGCGAGCGCTGCCGGCGAATCAACCGACTGCGCAGCTTCTCCGCCATCGTGCGCACGGCGGACTCCATCTGGTCCACCTCGGCCTGGGAGAGCAGGTGCAGCGGCTTGTCCTGCGCCGTGTCCGTCCGCCGCCGGATGCGAGCCTCCGCCTGCCGCTTCACCTCCTGCCGCGCGGCGTCCTCGATCTTCCGCATCGCCGCCGCCACGTGCCGCGAGACGATCTCCACGCCCTCCGGCGCCAGCCCACGCGCCTTCAGCTCCGCCTCCAGCGACTTCATGTCGGACCGGGCCTTGTCGATGCCCGCCCCCGCCAGCATGCGCCGGGCGAAGAACCCCGCCTGCAGCGGACTCTCCAACTGCGACAGGTCCAACTGCAGCGACGCCATCCGGAAGATCTGCGCCAGCCGCGCCCTGTCCCCCTCCAGCACCGCCTGCGCCAGCGGCGACATCTCCGGCAACAACAGGTTCATCTGGTAGGTGACCATCTTCAACAGGTCCCCATCCAGGTAGCCCTCTTCCTGGAGCTGCGCGGCCAGAGACTTGTCGATGGCCTCGAACGTCGCCGCCGCGCCCGAGAAGAAGAAGTCGAACGCGCGGTTGAACGTGTCCACGTCCAGCTCGCGCTTCACCAACGTGGTCCGCAGCACTGCCCGGAACAGCGCCCGGTCCGTCAGCCCCACCTCGGCCGTCGCCTTCAGCGCGTCCTGCACCTCGGACGTGCTCACTCGCACGCCGTTCTGCCGGAGCACCTCCGCGAACTCGACGATGCGCGCGTCCATCAGCCCTGCCCCATCCGCTCGAAGGACATCACCGCCTCCACGTGGTGCGTCTGGGGGAACATGTCCACCACCTGCAGCGCCACCGGCCGATAGCCCGCCGCCACCAACCCCGCCGCGTCCCGCGCCAGCGAGGCCGGGTCACACGCCACGTACACCACCCGCCGAACCCCCAACGCCACCATCCACTTCGAAAGCCCCGGAGCCCCCGCGCGAGGCGGGTCCGCCAGGCACACGTCGAACCGACGCCCCTCGGCCACCAGCCCGTCGCAGACCTTCCGCGCATCGCCCTGCACGAAGCGGACGTTCCCCACCCCTGCCTCACGGGCGCTGCGCTGCGCCAGCTCCACGCCCACCGGGCTCGACTCCACCCCGAGCACCGACTGGACGCCCGCCGCCAGCGGGAACGTGAAGTTGCCGTTGCCCGAATACAGCTCCAGCACCGACTCCTCGTCCCGCCCCGCCAGCTCGAAGATGGCCGACGTCACCAGCCCCACGTTCGCCTCCGCGTGCGCCTGGGCGAAGGCATCCGGCCGCAGGTACAGCGGCACCTCCGGCCGCAGCGGCGAGAGCGAGCGCAGCACCGGCTTGCCCACCAACCTCGGCGAGCCCTCCTTCGGCACCAGCACCGCCCCCTCCATCCGCAACGCCCGGACCGCGCCCTCCGCGGCCTCCAGGTGCCGCGCCGTCACCGGCCCCGTCAGCGTCACCGCGAAGGCCGCCTTGTCGCCCTCGGCCAGCAGCAACACCTCCTCGGTGTCCTTCGCCAGCGGCTTGAGCAGCGGCACCAGCTTCCCGGGCAGCGCCGTCAGCACGGGCGTCAACGCGCCACACTCGGACACCGCCAGCCGCTCATGGCTGCGCCGGCTGAAGTACCCCAGCGAGCCCTTGCCCGCCGGGTGCAGCACCGCGCGCCGCCGGTAACCCCAGTCCCGAGGCGCCACCATCAGCGGCCGGACGGTGAAGTCCTCGCGCCGCAGGTGCCCCAGGTGCTCGAGCGTCGAGAGGACGATCTCCTGCTTTGCCTCACGCTGCGCGGACTCGGCGAGCCCCAGCCAGTCACACCCGCCACACTCCCCGGCCAGCGTGCAGGGCGCCTCCCGCCGCGAGGGCCCCGGCGTCACCACCTCGCGCAACACCCCGCGCAGCACCCGTCCTTGCGTCTCCAGATGCACGCGGACGGTGTCGCCCGGGAACGCGCCCGGGATGAAGACCGTGCGTCCCTGCCAGGACGCGACGCCTTCTCCGAGCTGCCCGAGGCGCTCGATGACCAGTGGAATGGGTGTCTCGGGGAGGGGCAGCATGCAGGCGCTCGATGGGGCGCCCTCAGGTGGGCCGCCCTACTTCCGGGTCGCGTCCGACGGGAGCTCCGAGCGCAACCGCTCCACGAACTCGCCGATTCGCGACCGCTTGTCGTCGTCAACGTCCAGGAACTCCACCGCCATCCCCGGGGACTGCGAGGTCGCGGCGCCGAGCGCGTTGGTGCGCGTCACCCGGCCCTTCAACTCCACCGGGAAGTGCGCCCCCGGCAGCGTCACCAACAGCTTCACCACCGTGTCCACCGGCAGGGGCTTGTCGGTGTTGATGTAGAGCCCGCCTCGCGACAGGTTGACGGCCCAATCCGTCACGAACCCCGCCACGCTCCGGTACGCCACCGGCAGCTCGTACTCCACCCGCGGCGCACGGTGGTCGATGGGGTTCTGTTTCTCCGAGGTGTCGGCCATTCGAGGGGCTCCGCGGGGGGAAGTCGTCCATACCACCCTCCCCCAGCGGCGCACCTTAGCCTCGGTCGCTCAGACTTTCATCTCGCGCACGTCCGGGGCGATCTTCAGCTTGGGCTCGGTGAGCTTCTGCACCAGCTCCACCGTCACGCCTGGGGCCAGCTCACGCAACACCAGACCCTCCGGCGTCACGTCGATGTAGGCGTGGTCCGTGACGATGTGGTGCACGCACTTGAGGCCCGTCAGCGGCAGCGAGCACTTCTTGAGGATCTTCGGCTGACCCTCCTTGTTCGCGTGCTCCATGGCCACGTAGATGCGCTTGGCGCCCACCGCCAGGTCCATGGCCCCGCCCATGCCCTTGATCATCTTCCCGGGGATCATCCAGTTCGCCAGGTCCCCTTCCTCGGAGACCTCCATGGCGCCCAGGACGGCCATGTCGATGTGGCCCCCGCGGATCATCCCGAACGACAGCGCCGAGTCGAAGAACGACGCGCCCTTCACCGTCGTCACCGTCTCCTTGCCCGCGTTGATGAGGTCCGGGTCTTCCTTGCCCGCCTCGGGATAGGGGCCGATGCCGAGCAGTCCGTTCTCCGACTGGAGCACCACCTCCACGCCCTCGGGGATGTAGTTGGGGACGAGCGTGGGGATGCCGATGCCCAGGTTCACATAGAAGCCGTCCCGCAGCTCCTGGGCGATGCGCTTCGCAAGCTGTTCACGAGTCAGTGGCATGGGGTCCTCAGGCCGTCTTGCGGACGGTGCGCCGCTCGATCCACTTCTGGAGGTTCTTCGCCAGGACGATGCGCTTCACGAAGATGCTCGGCAGGTGCACCTGGTCGGGGTCCAGCTCGCCCGGCTGAACAATCTCTTCCACCTCGACGATGGTGACCTTGGCCGCCATGCACATCATCGGGGAGAAGTTGCGCGCGGTCTTGTTGAACACCAGGTTGCCCCACGTGTCCGCCTTCGCCGCGTGGATGACGGCGAAGTCCGCCTTCAGCGGCGTCTCCAGAACGTGCAGACGCCCGTCGATGACGCGCGTCTCCTTGCCCTCGGCCACCTGGGTGCCCGCGCCCGTCGGCGTGAAGAACCCGCCGATGCCACAGCCGCCCGCGCGGATGCGCTCGGCCAGCGTGCCCTGCGGGTTGAGCTCCACCTCCAGCTCGCCGGAGAGGAACTGGCGCTCGAACTCCTTGTTCTCCCCCACGTAGCTCGACACCATCTTCTTCACCTGCTTGTTCTGGAGCAGGATGCCCAGCCCGAGCTCGGTGGTGCCGCAGTTGTTGGAGATGATGGTGAGGTTCTTCACGCCCTTGCGATGAATCGCCTCGATGAGATTCTCGGGATTGCCACACAGCCCGAAGCCGCCGCTCATCAGCGTACAGCCGTCCGGGATGTCGGCGACCGCCTCGTCCGCGCTCGCGTAGACCTTGTTCATGCGCCCTCCTGATAACGGAAACGGGGTGAAGGCCCGTCGAAGGCCCTCACCCCGCCCCTCTCCCCGTGGGGAGAGGGTGGACTACCGCTCCACCATCAGCGCGATGCCCTCGCCGCCGCCGATGCACAGCGACGCGACGCCCCGCTTCTTGTCCTGGTCCTTCATCGTCTGAAGCAGCGTCACCAGCACGCGCGCGCCCGAGGCGCCAATCGGGTGACCCAGCACCACGCCGCCGCCGCGCACGTTCACCTTCTGCGGATCCAACCCGAGCAGGCGGTTGTTGGCGATGGCCACCACCGCGAACGCCTCGTTGATCTCCCACAGGTCCACGTCCGCCGCCTTCACGCCCTTCTTCGTCAGGAGCGTGTTGATGGCGTCCGCCGGAGCAATCGTGAACTCCACGGGCTTGCGCGCCGCCTGCGCGTAGCCGGTGATGCGGCCGAGGATGGTCTTCCCCTCCGCCTTCGCCCGCTCCTCGCTCATCAGCACCAGCGCCGCGGCGCCGTCGTTGATGGAGGACGCGTTGGCGGCCGTCACCGTGCCGTCCTTCTTGAACACGGGCTTCAAGCCCGGGATCTTGTCCGGCTTGGCGTTGCGAGGACCCTCGTCCTCGGACACCGTCGTCTCCTCACCCGGCTTCTTGCCGGGGATGACCACGGGGACGATCTCCGCGGCGAACAGGCCCTCCTTCTGGGACTGGATGGCGCGGCGGGTGGACTCCAGCGCGAACTCGTCCTGCTGCGAGCGGGTGATGTTCTGCGACGTGGCGCATTCCTCGGCGCAGTTGCCCATGTGGACGTTGCCGTACACGTCCCAGAGGCCGTCGTGGATCATCGCGTCCTTGAACTCCACGTTCCCCATGCGCGCGCCGCCACGCATCGTGTGGCTGATGTACGGCGCGTTGCTCATGGACTCCATGCCACCCACGACGACGACGTCCGCCTCGCCCAGGGCAATGGCCTGCGCGCCCGCGATGACGGCCTTGAGGCCGGAGCCACAGACCTTGTTGAGCGTGGTGGCGGGAACTCCCTCGGGCAGGCCGGCGAAGAGCGTGGCCTGACGGGCGGGCGCCTGGCCGACGCCGGCCTGGAGCACGTTGCCCATGATGACCTCCTGCACGGCCTCGGGCTTCACACCCGCGCGCTCCAGCGCGGCCTTGATGGCCACAGCGCCCAGCTGCGGAGCCGTCAGCTTGGAGAGCGCCCCCTGGAAGGAGCCGATGGGGGTACGGGCCGCGCCCACGATGACGACTTCACGAGCCATGAATCTGTCTCCTCTTGAGGATGTTCGGATGTCCTTCGATAACAGCGGCGCTCGCCCTTATCACCGGGCGTTCCCCGGAGTTCAAGCGTCCTCGCTCGCCGTGCGGACGGGAGCGTCGCCTGTCCGACCGGTCGGACGGCCGGGCCCTTCCCCTGGAAACGGCAACGGCCGGGCCCCCTCTCGGGAACCCGGCCGTCACGCCGTGAAGCGGTCCGCTGACTACTTCTTGGTCAGCTTGCCCATCACGTCGCCGAGGCGCGCCTTGGAGCCTTCCGCCTGCTTGCGGAGGTACTCGCGGTAGTCCTCGCCCTCGCCGATGAGCGCCTTGATCGACAGCGCGACCTTCCGGTCCGGCGTGTTGATGTCGATGATCTTCACCTCGACATCCTGGTTCTCCTGCACCACGTCACGCGGGTTCTCGACACGCTCCTCCTTCAGCTCGGAGACGTGGACGAGGCCCTCGATGCCCGGCTCGATCTCCACGAACGCGCCGAAGTCGGTGACCTTGGTGACCTTGCCCTTCACGCGGCTGCCCACGGGCAGGCGCTCGGACAGCGTCTCCCAGGGGTCCGGCTGGAGCTGCTTGATGCCCAGGCTGAAGCGCTCGTTCTCGACGTCGATGTTGAGGACCACCGCCTCGACCTCGTCGCCCTTCTTGAACATCTCGCCCGGGTGCTTGATGCGCTGGGTCCAGGAGATGTCGGACACGTGCACCAGGCCGTCCACGCCCTCCTCGACGCCGACGAACACGCCGAAGTCGGTGACGTTGCGGATCTGACCCTTGATGACGGAGCCGATCGGGTACTTGTCCTCGAGCAGCGTCCAGGGGTTCTGCTCGATCTGCTTCATGCCCAGCGCGATGCGCTTGGCCTTCGGATCGATGTCCAGGACGACGGCCTCCACCTCCTGGCCGACC
Organism: Myxococcus guangdongensis; assembly: GCF_024198255.1. Classification (NCBI taxonomy): domain Bacteria; kingdom Pseudomonadati; phylum Myxococcota; class Myxococcia; order Myxococcales; family Myxococcaceae; genus Myxococcus; species Myxococcus guangdongensis. The sequence continues at coordinate 313,084 of NZ_JAJVKW010000007.1, read as the reverse complement.
TCCAGGATCTTGGACGGGTGCTTGAGGCGCTTGGTCCAGGACATCTCGGACACGTGCACCAGACCCTCGACGCCCTGCTCGATCTCGATGAACGCGCCGTAGTCGGTGATGCTGACGACCTTGCCCTTGACGCGCGTACCGACGGGGTACTTCTCGTCGGCGCGGTGCCACGGGTCCTCCTGGATCTGCTTCAGGCCCAGGCTGACGCGCTCCTGCGTCGGGTCGAACTTGAGGACGACGACGCGAACCTCGTCACCCACGTTGAACATCTCGCTGGGGTGACCGATGCGGCCCCACGACATGTCCGTGATGTGCAGCAGGCCGTCGATGCCGCCCAGGTCGATGAACGCACCGTAGTCGGTGAGGTTCTTGACCACGCCCTTGAGGACCGCACCCTCCTTCAGGTTCTTGAGGGTCTCCTTCTTCATCTCCTCGCGCTGCTTCTCGAGGAGCACGCGGCGGCTCAGGACGATGTTGCCGCGCTTCTTGTTGAACTTGATGACCTTGAACTCGAATTCCTTCGAGATGTACTGGTCAAGGTTGCGCACGGGCCGGATGTCGACCTGGCTGCCCGGGAGGAACGCCTTCACGCCGATGTCGACGGAGAGGCCACCCTTCACGCGGCCGACGATGGTGCCCTTGACGATCTCATCGCGCTCGCAGGCGGCGCTGATCTCGTCCCAGATGCGCATCTTGTCGGCCTTCTCCTTGGAGAGGACGACCATGCCGGTGTCGTTCTCACGGCTCTCCAGGAGGACCTCGACCGGGTCGCCCGCCTTGACGGAGATCTCTCCGCGAGGGCTGGTGAACTCGGAGATCGGGACCTGACCCTCGGACTTGTAGCCGATGTCGACGATCGCGAAGTCCTTCGTCACCTGCACGACGGTGCCCTTGACGATCTCCCCTTCCTTCAGGATGCCGTCGCCACCGCGCTGCTTGAGCGACTCTTCGAACATCGCCGCGAAGTTCTCATCGCCGGCGTCCGTCTCGATCTGCTGGTTCACGTTCTGCTGCATGGAGTTGGAAGTCCTTTGAAACGGTACAGCTGCCCCCTGATTTGATGGACGGGGCCTCCGCGCGGGGAGCAGCGGGAGGTCACGGACGTCCCCACCTCTGGGGACTTTTGAATGAAGCCGCGCACCCTAGACACCGGTTATTCCGGTAGTCAAGCGCGCTCGTGCCCCATGTGCTGATCGCGGGATGTGATCCACCGGAACTGTCAAGACCCGGTGGGACCTTCCGCAGTACTCGAACTAAGTCCGCTCGCCCTCCCGCGCATCCCTGACTTCAGGGAGCCACGCGAGCGACCGGTGCACCTGACCGGTCAGCGAGCCCGTGCACTGTACCCGAAAAATCCGCTGAAATGCGACCGCTCGTGTGCACGGCCGTTCCGCTCGTGGGTCGAGGTCCGCGAGTCCGGTGCCCGGCGTGAGTCATGGGGGAGGTGCGCCCGGGGGGGTGGACTGTTTTCCCGCACGTCGGCGGCCGTGGGCCTCTTCCTTCCCTTCCCTCTCATGAAGCCGCCGCCCTGGGTCCGGGCTGGCGCCGTGTACTGGGATTCCGAGAAGGACATAGAATGCCGCGTTCACTTCTCGGCTGGCACAGGATGTCCATGCTTCGTTGGAGCGCTTCCCTCCTTCTGGTGGTCGTCGTCCTCCTGGGCGCGGGCCGCGTGTCCGCGCAGGGCGTGGACTCGAATCGGCTCATCCTGTCGAGGGACAGGAACGTGGAGGTCCTGCTCGTCGAGGAGAAGGCCTCCGCGGGCGCGTCCCACACGCTGGGGTGGCTCTATTACGACGACCTGGTGGCGCGGGGGTACGTCGACATCGGGAACCCGGATGATCCCAATGACGACGTGCTCATCGACGTCGAGGGCAACGGCATCCCGGACTTCCACGAGGACCTGTACAACCTCAATCCTGACAGGGGTTACATCGGCGAGGCCACGCGGTGCATCCCGGAGCGCATCTTCTTCCATCGTCGGGCGGAGACCGGTGACGTGCTCCGCCTGCGGGAGCCGGAGCTGCTGACGGGCGGATGCACGTCGGCCACCAGCTATTCGCCGAATGGTGGGCCCAAGCGATGGCCGGCTGATGTGCCGGACTACCCCGCGCGTCCGGTGGGCGCGGTGGTGGGCCAGCGCGTTCGTGATGCGACGGACCTGGTGGATGCGAGCGGGAACTTCCGCGCGGGCGCGGTGCCGGGGCTGCTGGATGCGTACTTCAGCGACCGGGGCGTCTTCCCCCACATCCCCAACCTGCTCGAGCCGGACGACTCGCAGAACGGGCACATGGGGTTGGGGAACATCATCCTGCTGAGCACGGATGACGACGGGAATACGTGCCCGGGGGCGCCCGCGGTGGAGTGCCTCACGCCCCGGCTGGCGTCCCGGGGGCCGGGGCAGCCGGCGTCGGTGGGGCCCATCTGGGACCTGTCGAGCGCGCTGGATGGACTGCCCGATTACAAGGCGAGCGCGTTCGGTCCGGATGGGCGCGTCATCGCGGGGCGGGATGTGACGGCGGCCATCAACGAGGAGGACCGCCGGGTGAGCCTGGGGACGGTGACGGGCGGACGGGAGATCGTCTTCTTCCTCGTCACGTACCTGGAGCATGACTTCGACCGGGCCACGGATGCGTGCTTCCTGCCCGCCATCACACCCGAGGGCCGGTACCAGTGCGAGCTGTGGGGGCACGGGGACATCAACGTCTTCTTCTCGAAGACGCTGTTGAACCTGGACCTGCATCAGCCTCTGTCGACGGACCGCGTGACGACGGTCAACCCGAGCTCGAACTGGCTCAGCCCGACGGGCTACTCGCGATTGCAGTCGCGGGAGTACGGCAAGGTCCAGATCGTCGAGTCCTTCGACATGGATGCGTGGAGCTATCAGCAGCGCACGCCGCACGTGTTGATGCTGGCGCCCATGGAGGCGACGGACACGTGGGTGATGAGCTGGGAGGACCTCACCGCGGGCGGAGACCTGTCGTTCAATGACCTGACGTTGCTCATCCGAGGCGTGGGCCTGGAGCCCACGGTGACGCGACTGGAGCACCAGGGCGGGCCCATCATCGTGGGCGAGCCGACGTTCTTCACGGCCTCCGTGACGGACGTCCCGGGTGTGCCACTGACGACGGGCTCCGTGAGCTTCTTCGTGGACGGAGACTTCGTCACGTCCCTGGACGTCGATGGCGCGGGGACCGCGACGGTCGACCTCTCCTTCTCCTCGATGGGCGAGCACCGGGTCATCGCGGAGTACGGGGGCATCGACAACGTGTACTCGTGGAGCATGTCCGAGGAACTGCTGGTGATCGCAGAGCTTGGGGATGGTGGGAGCCTGCCGGATGCCGGGCAGCCAGATGCCGGGCCTCGAGATGCCGGGATGCCCGATGCCGGTGCGTTCGACGCGGGGACCCCGGATGCAGGAGCGCCGGATTCGGGCACTCCCGACGCGGGGACCCCGGATGCAGGAGCGCCGGACTCGGGCACTCCCGACGCGGGGACCCCGGATGCAGGAGCGCCGGATTCGGGCACTCCCGACGCGGGGGCGGAGCCGGATGCAGGTGAGGAAGATGCGGGAACGCCTCCAGAGCCCGACGCGGGAGAGGACGCGGGCGCGCCTCCGGACGCGGGCGATGCCGGCGATGATGCGGGAACGCCCCCGGACGCGGGCGATGCAGGTGACGCAGGGGATGATGGTGGTGGAACCACGCCGGAGCCCGATGCGGGCGATGACGCGGGAACCACTCCACAGCCTGAACCGGACGCGGGTGACGGCGACGCTGGTACGAGTCCCGACGCGGGCACTGAAGACGCTGGACCCTCGGACCCCAACGGTCCCAGCGAGCCAGAGCTGCCGGGTCCTCGCGACCTGACCGTTACGGGTTGGGGATGCGGCGCCACCGATGCCAGCAGCGCATCCTTCGTGATGCTGGCGCTCTGGCTGGGCGTGTCGTTCCTCCGCACCCGGAGCCGGAAGCTCGACTGACGGTGAGGCCGTGGCTCTCGGTGCGATGGATCAGCGCCGAGAGCCGAGCACCTTCGTGAAGCCCTCCGGCCTCAGGGCGTCTTCCAGTCCCCGTAGCACGCCGTGAGTCCGCACTCGGGACAGCGGCAGCCGACATAGACCCAGCGGGACTGCGTGGTGCCCTTGTAGAAGGCAGTGCCCAGGACCATCTCGAAGGCCCCATTTCCACAGGGGCACTCGGCCTGCTCGAGCTCCGCCTCCTCGAGGAACTCCTCGCTGTCCCCGATGGGGACCTCGTGCTCGCACTTCACGCAGCACTGCACCGCCGCGCCCTCGGTCTCGTCGATCAGCAGGTGGAGCCGATCGTGGCGGCAAGGGCAGAGCAGCTCATCCAGTCGCTCGACGGGATAGCCGTTCTCCTTGCTGAACCGCTCCAGCTCAGGGCGGATGTCCGCCCGCGAATCGCCGTAGGAGTACTCGCCCTTCTTCGTCAGCGCCACGCACTCACCCCAGCAGCTTGAAGCTCTCGCGGGCAATCACCACGCGCTGCACCTCGCTGGTGCCCTCGTAGATGGTCTGCACGCGGGCGTCGCGGAAGTAGCGCTCCACCGGGAACTCGTCGACGTAGCCATAGCCGCCATGGAGCTGCACGGCCTTGTCGCAGACGCGGTTGCTCGTCTCGCTGGCGTACAGCTTCGCCATCGACGCCTCGCGAGAGAACGGCTGCTTCTGGTCCTTGAGGTACGCCGCGCGCAGCGTCAGCAGCTCCGCCGCGTCGATCTGCGTCTTCATGTCGGCGATCATGAACCGCGGCCCCTGGAACTCGCCGACGGCCTGACCGAAGGCCTTGCGGTCCTTCACATACGAGACCGTCGCCTCCAGCGCCGCGCGCGCCACGCCGCACGCCTGCGACGCGATGCCGATGCGCCCACCATCCAGCGCGACCATCGCCAGCCGGAACCCCTGCCCTTCCGCCGCCAGCAGGTTCTCCGCCGGAATCACGCAGTCCTCGAACGTCAGCGGCACGGTGTTCGATGAGCGCAGGCCCATCTTGTCCTCGTGACGCCCGACGATGAGGCCCCTCGTCCCGCCCTCCACGATGAAGCAGGACAAGCCCTTGTTGCCCGCGCCGGACGTCCGCGCCCACACCACGAGCACCCCGGCGTGCGCGCCGGAGGTGATCCACTGCTTGCTGCCGTTGAGCACCCACGTGTCGCCACGCCGCACCGCCGTGGTCCGCAGCGCGCCCGGGTCCGAGCCCGCGTGCGCCTCCGAGAGCGCGAACGAGCCCGCCACCGCCTCACCGGACACCAGCCGCGTCACGTACTTCTCGCGCTGGGCCTCGGTCCCGAAGGCGTTGATCAGCTCGCCACACATGTTCGTGACGGCCATCGTCACCGCGGTGGACGCGTCCGCCGCCGCCATCTCCATCATCGCCAGCGCGTAGGAGACGGCGCCCGCCTCCGAGCCGCCGTACTGCGCCGGGATGTTCACCCCGAGCAGCCCCAGCGCTCCCAGCTCCTTGTAGAGCTCCGTCGGGAAGCGCTCCGTGCGGTCCAGCTCGCGGGCCACCGGCGCCACGCGCTCGCGCGCGAACTTGCGGGCCGTCTCGCGAATCAGCGTCTGGGTCTCGGTCAGCTCGAGGTTCACGGAGGTCTTCCTACTCGACGGCCTTGAGGTTGAACGGGTACTCGATGGGGTGGTCCGCGCCGTCCGGAGGCTTGGGGAACGTCATGGACGTCAGCACGGCCACCACGCAGTCGTGGAGGTTCGGGTCCTTCAGCGTGCTGCCCTTCTTCACCTTGGCGTTCTTCACCAGGCCATTGGCGTCGATGGTGAAGGACGTGTGCAGCTTGCCCTCCACCTTCTTGTCCTTCTCCGCCATGTGGTCCTCGTAGCACTCCTGGATGCGCCCCTGGTTGTAGGCGACCACCTGGCGGATGGAGTCCGGCGTGAAGGGCATCCGCTCCACGTCCGGCGCGTCGCTCTTCGCGGGCGCCGGCTTGGTGGGGGCCGCGGGCTTCCCGCCCCCGGACTTCTTCGACGGAGTGCCCTGGGCGAACGCGACGGCGGACGCCAGGACCAGAACGGGAAGCAGTGCCCTCTTCATGATGCCTACTCCTTCAGGACGTTGGCCGAGATGACGATGCGCTGGATCTCGCTCGTCCCCTCGTAGATCTCGGTGATGCGAGCGTCGCGCACGTGGCGCTCCGCGTCCATCTCCTTGCTGTAGCCCATGCCGCCGTGCACCTGGAGGGCCTTGTTCGTCACGCGGTTGGCCATCTCGCTGGCGAACAGCTTCGCCATCGCGCTCTCCGCGCTGTGACGCACGCCCTTGTCCTTGAGCAGGGCCGCCCGCCAGATGAGCAGCCGGGCCGCGTCGATCTCCATGGCCATGTCGGCGATCATGAACTGGATGGCCTGGTGCTCGCGGATGGGCTTGCCGAACGACTTGCGCTCACCCGAGTAGCGAACGGCCTCCTCGTACGCGGCGCGCGCGATGCCCAGCGCCTGGGACGCGATGCCGATGCGGCCGCCGTCCAGCGTGGACATGGCGACCTTGAAGCCCTCGCCCTCCTTGCCCAGCAGGTTCTTGGCCGGCACGCGCATGTCCTCGAAGAACATGGAGCAGGACCAGGCGGCGCTGATGCCCATCTTCTTGTCGGGCTCGGCGCGCGTGAAGCCGGGGGTGTTGGTGGGGACCAGGAAGGCGGTGATGCCCTTGTGGCCCGCCTCCTTGTTCGTCATCGTGAACAGCACGATGGCGTCGGCCTTGGGGCCGTTGGTGATCCAGTTCTTCGAGCCGTTGATGATGTACTCGTCACCCCGGCGCACCGCGACGGTCTGCTGCGCGGCGGCGTCGCTGCCGGCCTCGGGCTCCGTCAGGCCGAAGCAGCCGAGCTTGTCGCCCCGCGCGAACGGCGTGAGGAACTCCTCCTTCTGCGCCTCGGTGCCGAACTTCATCACCGGATCGCAGTAGAGCGAGTTGTTCACGCTCATGATGACGCCGGTGGAGGCACAGCCGCGGCTGATCTCCTCCATGGCGAGCGCGTAACAGACATTGTCCAGGCCGGCGCCGCCGTACTGCTCGGGGACGGCGACACCGAGCAGCGAGAGCTCAGCGAGCTTCTTCACCGCATCGGTGGGCCACGTGTGGTGCTCATCCCACTTACGGGCGTTGGGGGTCAGTTCCTTGGCGGCGAACTCGCGGCACATCCGCTGGATCTCGCGCTGGACGTCGGTCAGCTCGAAGTTCATGAGGGCTCCATATTACGGGGGGTGCTCCCAGGGAATAGCGAAGACGAAGGACCCGACCCCAAGCGATGGTTACCGTGCCGATGAGCCGCCGGTTGCCCGCCCCCGCTCCCCGGATTCCAGGGGCGAGCCCAGGAACATGTTCAAGGGCACCGTGACGTCGAGGGACACGTCCATCCTTGCCCCCTCCCCCGTCCAGGCCCGGCGCAGCACGACCGACACCGTCCATGGCGTCGTGGCCTCGTGTCGCTCAATCAAGTCATACGTGAGGCCCACGCCCGCAACGCCCCCCGAGCCGTCCTGGCCCCACAGGCCCGCTCCCTCGGCGAGCACCCCGAAGCGCGCCCGGTCCGGGAACACCGACACCCGCGCCCCCGCGAGCAGCCGCAGCTTCGCCGGGGCCAGTCGGACCTGGGGCTCGATGAAGGGAGAGAGGAGCAGCGTGGGCCCGGGGATGTCCCACGCCCCGAGCGCCCACGGGTGGATGGGCCAGGAGAGCACCCAGTGACTCGAAGCGCCCGAGCCCCACTGGTAGCGGACATCGGGAATCAGCGGCTCGAGGAAGCACCCGGTGTAGATGCACAGCGAGCGCTTCCACGAGACGAGCGGCGAGGCGCGGCCGTGCTCGTCGGGCGGGACTTCGCGAGTGGGCTTGGGTGGTTCGTCCGTGCGGGCGGGTAGACGAACAGGCTCGTCGGCGAGTGCGCCGCTCGAAGGGCGCAGGCTCGCATCGAGGACGCTCGTCGGGACGAGCTCGGCGCGGGCCGGCGACGCGGCCAGGAGCACCGTGAGGAGACTCCCGACCGCGCGCGCGTGCGTCACTTGCCGATGAAGCTCGCGGGGCGCTTCTCGATGAACGCCTTCATGCCCTCGGTCTGGTCGAAGGAGCCGAACAGCTCCGCGAAGCCCTGACGCTCCAGGGTGTTGGCCTCCGTGAGGTCCTTGTCCGCGCCCTGGTCGATGACCCGCTTGGCCTTGCCGATGGCCAGGGGGCTGTTCTTGAGGATCTTCTCCGCGATGGCGTTGCAGTGCGCGAGCAGCCCCTCGGCCGGCAGCACCTCCAGCACCAGGCCGATCTCCTTGGCCTTGGCGGCGTCGATGCGCGCGCCCGTGAAGATGAGCTCCTTCGCCCGGGCCCGCCCCACCAGCCGCGTGAGCCGCTGCGTGCCGCCGAAGCCCGGGATGACCCCCAGGCTCACCTCGGGCAGGCCGAGCTGCGCCTTCTCGGACGCGTAGATGAAGTCGCACGCCAGGGCCAGCTCACAGCCGCCGCCGAGCGCGAAGCCGTTCACCGCGGCGATGGTGGGGATGCTCAGCGACTCCAGCAGCGCGAACACGCGGTGCCCGAGGGCCGCGAACTCCTTCGCCTGGGACTCGTTCAGCCCCGCCATCTGCTTGATGTCCGCGCCCGCGACGAAGGCCTTCTCGTTCGCGCTGGCGACGATGAGCACGCGCGTCTGCTCGTCCAGCGACTTCACCCCCGCCTCGATGTCCAGCAGGGTCTGGTTGTCGAGGGCGTTGAGCGTCTTCGGGTTCCGGTCGATGAACAGCGTGGTGACCGCGCCTTCACGCACCAGGCGGATGTTCTCGTAGGTCATGTTCGGTGTCCTCTTTCGGAAGCTCAGTACTTGTAGAAGCCGCGGCCGCTCTTCTTGCCGTACCAGCCGGCGTCCACGTACTGACGCAGCAGCGGGCACGGGCGATACTTCGAGTCACCCAGGCCCTTGTGCAGCACCTCGGCGATGTAGAGCACCGTGTCCAGGCCGATGAAGTCGGCCAGCTGCAGCGGGCCCATGGGCTGGTTGGTCCCCAGCTTCATCGCGGTGTCGATGTCCTCCGCGGAGCCCAGGCCCTCCATCAGCGCGTAGCAGGCCTCGTTCAGCATCGGGATGAGGATGCGGTTGACGATGAAGCCCGGGAAGTCCTTGGAGACGACCGTCGTCTTGCCCATGCGCTCGGACAAGGCGCGCGTGGTGGCGTAGGTCTCATCAGACGTCGCGGCGCCGCGGATGAGCTCCACCAACTGCATCACTGGCACCGGGTTCATGAAGTGCATGCCGATGACGGACTCGGGGCGCTTCGTGGACGCGGCGATGCGGGTGATGGGGATGGAGGAGGTGTTGGTGGCGAGGATGCCGCCCGGCCGGACGACGGCGTCCAGGTCCTGGAAGATGCGGCGCTTGAGGTCCTCGTTCTCCGTCACCGCCTCAATCGCGAAGTCGACGTCCTTCGCCTCGGTGACGTTCGTCAGGGTGGCGAGGTTCGCCTCGGCGGCCTGCTGCTTCGCGGCGTCGAGCTTGCCCTTCTCCACCAGCTTCTTCAGGCCCGCGCGGATGCGGTCAGCGCCCTTGGCGAGACCTTCCTTGGACACGTCCGCCAGCGTGACGCGCAGACCCGCCTGCAATGCCACCTGCGCGATGCCCGCGCCCATCTGCCCGGCGCCGACGACGACGATGTGCTCCGTTGCCATGGTGCTCTCGAACCCCTCGGTCGGAATGTGAATGACGTCGAGCGGCCTTAGCCCACGCCCCCGGGGCGGTCAACGAGTCGCGGCGGGCAACTCCACCTGGCGGACGATGTAGCGCTCCTCCCCCACCGACAGTCGCTCCTCCACGCGCCGACGCTCCTCTCGGCCCGCGAGCTTCACGTAGAACACCGCCCGGAAATCACCCTCGGGCAGGTCCACCTTGAAGGTGATTTCGGGGGGCGCGCCGGTGTCACCGAAGAACCGCTCCTCGCGCTTGAGCAGCTCGCCGTCCGCGCCGCTCACCTGGAAGTCCAGGGCGCGCGCCTGACGCCAGCCGTCTCCCGAGGGATGGATGACCAGCTCGCGCTCGGGGATGCCGGTCACCTGCCAGAGCCATACGCCCAGCCCGACGGCCACGAGCAGCGGCAGTCGCTTGGCGAGCGGCGAGGAACGGAAGCCCTTCCGCGCGGGCGTGGCGGGTGTCTCGGGGGGAGGCGTGTCCGCCACCGCTACTCCTTCTTCGAGCGCCGGGAGCCAGGGCGGCGCGCATTGAGCTCGGAGATGACCACGCGCGCGGTGGGGGCCGCGGCGTGCTTCTTCTCCTTGGGGCGCGGCTCGGCGGCGGGCTCGGCGTCATCCTCGCCGAGCTTCTCGGCCTTGTCCGGCGGGACGAGCCGGACCTGCGCCTTGATCTCCAGCGTCATGCCGGAGACGAGCTTGAGGAACTCATCGCGCAGCTTCTCGGACTGGAGGAAGCGGCGGAGCTCCTCGGTGATGGCACCGGTGACTTCATCCTTGGTCTTCTCCGCCTGGGAGAGGATGAAGCCGAGGGCCTCCTTGGGGAGCTTGAGCTGGCCAGCGAGGTTGCGGATGCCCTCTTCGGTCATGAAGAGGGCGCCCAGGCCGGCGACGGCCATGCGGCGGACGAACTCCGGGACGAAGCCCGCGGGCCCCGAGGCCCGCCCTTCCCGGCCGGAACGGTCCTCGTCGATGAGCGGGTCGTCGGGATACTCGTCGTTGCCGGCCGGGGGCATGAAGCGTCTCCTGGGTGGGTCAGCGTGCCTGCACCACCGGCAGAGGGATGCTCTTGGCGCTCTGCGCGGACACGCGGCCCGCGATGTTGCGAGCGACCTCCAGGAAGGCCTTGGCCTCCGGGCTGTCCTTGGCGCCCACCACCACCGGTACGCCCGAGTCTCCCGACACACGCACCTTCAAGTCCAGCGGAACTTCCCCGAGGAACGGGATGCCGAACATCTCCGCGGCCTTGCGACCACCACCATGGTTGAAGATGGGGGTGACGTGCGAGCAGTTCGGGCAGACGAACTGGGACATGTTCTCGACGATGCCCAGCACGGGGATGTGGACCTTGTCGAACATCTGCTTGGCGCGGACCACGTCGGCCAGGGCCACGTCCTGCGGCGTGGTGACGAGCACCGCACCCGCGGCGCGGATGGACTGGGAGAGCGTCAGGGCCACGTCGCCGGTGCCCGGCGGCAGGTCGAGCACCAGGTAGTCGAGCTCGCCCCAGTTCACGTCACGCACCAACTGCATCAGGGCGCCGTGGAGCATGGGGCCGCGCCAGATGAGGGCCTGGTCGGCTTCGACGAGGAAGCCGATGGACATGACCTTGAGGCCGTGGGCGATGAGCGGATCCAGCGACTTGCCGTCGGGGCTCACGGGCTTCTTGTCGCCCAGGCCCGTCATGAGGGGGACGGAGGGGCCGTAGAAGTCGGCGTCGAGCAGACCGACCTTGGCGCCGTGCTGGGCGAGCGCGGTGGCCAGGTTGACGGCGACGGTGCTCTTGCCGACGCCGCCCTTCCCCGCGCCCACGAGGATGATGTTCTTCACCTTGGGGAGCAGCGCGCCCGCGGGGACACCGCCACCGGCGGAGCGGACCTGGGCGCCCCACTCGATGTTGAAGGACTTCAGACCGGGGACGGCCTTGAGGGCGGCCTCGGAGTCGGCCTGGATCTTCCCCTTCATGGGGCAGGCGGGCGTGGTGAGCTCGATCTTGAGTTTGACCGTGTCGCCGGTGACGCGGACGTCCTTCACCATTCCGGCCTTCACCAGATCCACGTGCAGCTCGGGATCGATCACCTTCGACATGGCCGCGAGGACGTCGGCCTCGGTAACGCTCATCGGGACACCTGAAACCTTTTGGAAAACGGGCGCTTGGGAGCACCCCCAGGGGCGCGGAACATGCCAGCCCGGGAGGAGCTGTACAACGTCGTTTAACGCGGTGTGGCCCAGGACGCACCCCGGCGACGGACCGGAGGGCCGGAGGGTGTCGACAGGCTGAAGGTGTCCATCAGGGACACTGTGGGAACGGGCGGGCGGGCCTACTCGAGGGCCGAGACGCGGTACTCGCCGTCCTCGAGGACCAGGAGGACGGCGCGCTCGTCGCCCAGGGGGAAGACCGCCTCTCCCGCGCCGACGCGCACGTGGGTGTTGAGGGCGAGCCGGGCGCGGCGCAGGCGCTCCTTGGAGAGGGGCTCGCGCTCGAAGTCTTCCTTGAGCCGCTCGGGGGTGTAGCGGGCGCGCAAGGGAGCGGCGAGGAGGCCGTAGGCGGTCTTCCAGTCCTTGGCGTCGGAGGCGTCGAGGAAGCGGCGGAGCGCGGCGCGAGGGACGTCGGCTGGGCGGGCCTCGACGACGCGCCAGTCAGGGCCGGAGCGCGCGAGGGTGAGCGAGGGGGCGCGGGCCTCGAGGACCTCCGCGCTGGAGCGGACGGCGGCGGCGCGCTCGCGACGGGTGGCTTCGTCGGAGTAGCGCTCCAGGAAGGCCGTCTCGCCGTCAGGGCCGTTGGTGGTGAGGGCGTAGGCGTCCTGGAGGCGGCCCTCGTCGAGGGCGCGCGCGTAGGCCTCCGCGACGGAGACGGGCTCACGCGACGGAGTGGCACAGGCGGGGGCCAGCACGAGGACCCCGAGGAGGACGGTGCGCTTCATGGGGCGCGGACGGTACCACGGAGCTTGTGCACGAACCGGCGCAGCCACGAGTCGACCTCCGGCTCGTTCTCCAGGGATTCGAGCGTCGTGCGTGCATCGCCGCTCAGGTTCCACGACACCGGGCACAGGGCATACGTCGCCGGGTGCGCGGCGCCCATCACCAGCTTCAGCAATGACATCCGAGGCGCGGGCGCACCGTAGGACTTCAACTCGAAGTCACCGGGCGCCACCTTCGCGAGCGACAGCGCGTACCGGCACGCCTCCTCGAACCCGCCCAGCCTGTCCACCAGGCCCGCGTCCTTCGCGCGGACGCCCGAGTACACGCGGCCCTCGGCCAGCGCGTGGATCTCCTCCTTCGTCCGGCCGCGCGCCTTCGCCACGTGGCCCAGGAAGGACTGATACATCTCCTCGATGTCCGCCTCGAGCGCGGCCCGCTCCCCTTCCGTGAATCCGCGCGAG